>NZ_JACIZD010000003.1 GCF_014359565.1 Immundisolibacter sp.
GCGTACTCGAGATCGGAAAAGCTCGTTTGCATGACGTCTGCTCACCCCCGCTGCGGACCAGACCGCATTGTCTCAGGACCAAGGTCTCACGCCACCAAGACGTGGGAATAAATCAGCGTTTCCCTGGGCCATCGGTTGGGTGGCGAGGTGGTGATCCGGAAACCGGGGAGAGTCCCGTCGCTGGCCCATGTGACGAATCCGCCGGGCTTGATTGCGCTGTATGTCTGAACTGCATAAGCAGAAAGGTCCACTTTGCTCGGTAAACTGGACAACAACATGTCATCCATATCGCGTTAGCACCCATGAGGCCATCCATGTCGAAGGCTCGCCCGTCAGCACCTTCACCGCCGGCTCAGCCCACTCGAGTCGATCGCTTCTTGCGTAGGGCGAAGGACAATCGCGTCGTATCTGTCTTGGTCGTGTTGGGGATCGTCGTCGGGGCGATCGGGTCATTCGCCGATTCCGCTAGAAAACTCGCCTCTTCCGTAGCAGAGATGGTGGGCATCGTGCAAGGCCCATCGAGAACCGAATTGGCAGCTCAGGCGGAAGCGCGCCAAGCGGCTCAGGTCGTGGGGCGCTACTACTCAAGGGCTATAGGTCAGCAGGTTCTCGACTACCGATCTCCAACACGAGAGGAGCTTCGGGCCATCGAATCCGCCCTGCAGCGGATGCTCATCGCGCTTCACGCACAGAAGCAACCCGAAAAGGTCAAGCTGGCGGAGCTGGCTGTCCAAGTCGTTACCAAACTGCGGCGCGATCCCTCACGGGTGGACTATTGGCAAGTCGCCGAACTGCAGTCTCAGCGCGACGAGTTGGCAAGCATCTTTCAAGCACTTGGCGTGCCCCTTGAAGCGGTAGGAGCCCCTGCATCCGACGCAAGCACGCGATGAGGGCTAACTCCTACATCGAGCGGACATCCAAACGTCGCTTCGTGCCTTTTGGTCCACCGCTCATGTCGAATGTTGGACGGAACAAAATAAATGAGTACCCATGAACGCAGGTGAGTCCGAGCAATAAGCCCAGCGCATTGCGCCGTATCGTGTTTGAGCGACGCGGATAGGGCGAAGATTCCGGTCGCGATCCGGCGGGTTACGGCTTGGCCCAAGCCGCCCCTGCGCCAAGTGGTTTGACACTGCCGGCGTCGAGCGTAATTCCCCGACCCGCTCGCGCCTGCAAATCGCTCCGTCACTCGGCTGAGGGCTCTTCCACGCGGTGCTGACGCAGTTCCGGCGCGCGGCGCGAGGGTTCGCCCGGCCGGCGGTCGTAGACGCCGCCCTCGCCCGACACCCGCATCTCCTGCACCACCAGCTGTGTTTCGCGATCCGGAACACCCAGGCTGCGCAGGGCGTAATCCACCAGTCCGAAGGCCAGTTCGCGCTCGCCCATGATGGCCACGCCAACGCCCTGTCGCATCAGCTGGGCGACCTCGGCCTCGGTGTGGGTACGCACTGCGGTGTCGATGTCCGGGTTCAGGTTGCGCACCAGCTCGATGACACGTCGCGTCTGGTAGCCGACGGGCGTGGCGATCACGATCAGGCGCGCCTTGGCTGCGCCTGCTGCTTCCAGCACGCCGGGTAGGGTGGCGTTGCCGTGAACCGCCTGCGCGCCGCGCTCGCGTAGCGCCTCGATGCGCCGGCGATCCTGGTCGATCACCACAATCGGGATGCCCTGGCCTTGCAGCCCCCGTTCAACCACCCGGCCTACGCGGCCATAGCCAACAATGATCACGTGATCGGACGGACCTTCTTCGCCATCCGTGGGCAGCGTGGACAGCCGCTCTGCGCCGCGCCGTTCCAGACGCGCCAGCAGGCCGCCGCGCGTGCGGGTCCAGACGGAAATCCGGTGAAGCCCCCTGAACACCAGCGGATTGAGCGTAATCGACAGCAGCGCGCCGGCGAGGATCAAGTCCCGACCCTGCGGCGGCAAAAGGCCGAGTGCCACGCCCAGCCCGGCCAGGATGAACGAGAACTCGCCGATCTGCGCCAGGCTTGCCGAAACGGTAAATGCCGTCGAGCCGGGATAGCCCAGCGCCATCACAATCCCGAACGCTGCCAGCGACTTGCCAAGAACAATGACCAGCACGACGGCCAGCACGGCCAGCGGCTCGCGCAGCACAATGGTCGGGTCGAACAACATGCCCACCGACACGAAAAACAGCACGGCGAAGGCATCCTGCAGCGGCAGCGAGTCGGCCGCGGCCTGATGGCTGAAGTCGCTTTCGCTGAGCACCACGCCGGCAAAAAACGCCCCCAGCGCAAACGACACGCCGAACAGCACAGCCGAACCATAGGCAATGCCCAGCGCAGTTGCGAGCACCGACAGCGTGAACAGCTCGCGCGAGCCGGTACGCGCCACGTGCGCCAGAAGCCAGGGGATCGCCCGCGTGCCAACGACCAGCACCAGCGCCAGAAACAGCCCAAGCTTGCCCAGCGTCAGCGCCAGGACCACCCAGAGAGGATCGCCGGCGGTTGCACCGGGAACACCGCCCAACCGGCCCGCCAGTGCCGGCAGCAGCACCAGCGCCAGCACCATCGCCAAGTCTTCAACGATCAACCAGCCGACGGCGATGCGTCCGTTCGGCGAGTCGAGCACACCGTGCTCCTCCAGCGCGCGCAGCAGTACCACCGTGCTGGCGACGGACAACGCCAGGCCGAACACCAGGCCGGCACCGAAGGTCCAGCCCCACAGATGCGCCATGCCAACACCCAGCGCCGTGGCTATCGCGATCTGCCCGATCGCTCCGGGAATGGCCACCCGGCGGACGGCCAGCAGATCCTTGATCGAGAAATGCAGCCCGACCCCGAACATCAACAGGATGATGCCGATTTCTGCAAGCTCGGCAGCGAGCTTTGCGTCGGCAACGAACCCTGGCGTAAACGGCCCGACCGCGACGCCGGCCAGCAGGTAGCCGACCAGCGGCGGCAGCTTGACCTTGCTGGCAAGAAATCCACCGACAAACGCGAGCAGCAACCCCATGACGATGGTGGGGATGAGTGTGGTTTCGTGAGGCATCAATCTCCTGCTGCAATGCTGGGCGCGAGGTCCGATGATCGGGTGCGCAGCCGCTCCTTGCAGCATCGTATCTTCACTGGCACGCATGGGCCGCTGCGCCAGCACGGTGGATCGACCTTGACCACCGTGCAAGCGGCGATCGGCACCAACGCGCACAGCCACCGCCCCCCACGGCGGCAGCAGGCTGGGCTCAGCGGTGGTACTCGCCCGCCCGCTCCGGCTGGTAGACCACCTCCTCGATGCGCACCTTCAGCATGCCGCCGCCCGGGCTCGGCCACTCGATCTCGTCGCCCTGGGCAAGCCCCAGCAGCGCGCTGCCCACCGGAGCGAGGATGGAGATCTTCTCCCCGCTGGCGTCCACACCCTTCGGGTAGACCAGCGTAAGGCGGAACTCCTCGTTGGAGGAGGACACCCGGAAGCGGACCGTGGAGTTCATGGTGACCACGTCCGGCGGCAGGTCCTTCGGGTCCACGATCTGCGCGCGGTCGAGCTCGGCCTGCAGGGCCGCCTTGCCGGGGAAATCATCCGCCGGCAGGGACTCGAGCAGCCGGTCCAGGCGCTCGTAGTCCTGTTCCGTGACGATGATCTTGGGTTTGCTGTTCATGTCATTACTCCTAAATCAGGCCCGTCGGACCATCCGGCGGGCGAAGCGACAGGCCCGTCCGGCCGCACGGGTGTACAGCTGTTCGCGGCGCAGCTCGCGGTGGCGAAAGCAGGTGTTGAGGTGGTCGTTCACCAGGCCTACGAACTCCCGGTAGGCCTGGCAGATGGTGGAACCCGCGAAATTGCAGCGGGGCTTCCCCGAGGTCGTGGGCCAGCCTGCGCCGGGCGCAATAGGCGCTGCGCATTGCCCCGTATTGTGTTCGATTCGAGCGGCGTGGGTCACATGGCGACGGTTCCGATCGCGGTCCGGGGGTTATGGTTTTGCCCAACCCCGCCCTGTGCGAAATGAACAATCTGGCCGATCTGTTCGACGGCCCGCCGCAGCGGCGCTGCTGGAGCTGTTCGAGGGCTGAGGGTCAGTGGCGCGTTTGACGCAGCCGGGTGCCAGACATCTGCGGGCGGTGGACTGCGGACGCGTTCGGGTCGGCGTCGCCGTCGTGCAGGCTCATCACCAGGCCGCCGAACTGGCCGCACATGCGCTCGTGCAGCGCGTACAGTTCGGCGATGCGGCCCAGGGCCTCCTGCGAGTGGCCCTGGGTGTGCAGCCGCATGAGCTCATCGGCCAGGTCGTGCATTTGCTGGTGCAGGTCCTGGATGGCGCGAAAGGCCGGCGAGCGGTCGTACAGCTCGCGGCCCTCGCCGCCGAGCCAGGTGCCGAAGCGACCGGCGTGGGCGCTGACCGTCGGCGGCGCGGACCGCGTGCCGCGCAGCCAGGCCTCGATCGCCCGGATCCAGGCGCGGTGTTCCAGGTCGCCCATCAGCAGCGGCTGGTGGTCGCGGGCGACGCGGGTTGCCGTCTGCCAGGCCTCGGGCGGGCGCCAGCCGGCGATCCAGTCGGGTAGCTCGGCCGCCGGCATGGGCCGGGCGATGCCATAGCCTTGCCCAAACTCGCAGCCCAGCTGCAGCAGCACGGCGCCTTGGGCGACGGTTTCCACGCCTTCGGCGACGGCGGTGCGGCCGAAACCGCGCGCCAGGGTCAGCACGCACTCCAGGATCGGCAAGTTGTCGGCGTCGTCGAGCAGGTGGCGCACGAAGCTCTGGTCGATCTTGAGCGTTTCGGCCGGCAGGTGTTTCAGGTACAGCAGCGACGAGTAGCCGGTGCCGAAGTCGTCCAGCGCAAAGTTCACGCCGATGTCGGCGCACTCGCGCATCAGCCCGGCCACGTGCTCGAGGTCCGCCAGGGCGATGGTTTCCAGCACTTCGATTTCCAGCGCCCCGCGGCCGAGCGTCGGGTGGGCCTGCAGCGCCGCGCGCAGCCGGGCCAGGAAATCGGGCTGCTGCAGATGATCGGCGCTGACGTTGACGCTGATCGGCAGCTCGAGCCCGCTGTGGCGCCACAGCGCCGCCTGGCGCAGGGCGGCGTCGATGACCCATTCGCCGAGTTCGACCGCCAAGGGGTGGTTTTCGATCACCGGCAGGAACAGCTCCGGCGCCAGCAGGCCGCGCTGCGGGTGTTGCCAGCGAATCAGCGCTTCGACGCCGATCACCTGCCCGGTGCGCAGGTTGACCTTGGGCTGGTAGTGCAGCACGAACTGGCCGGCGGCCAGCGCCCGGCGGATTTCTTCCAGGTTCTCGTGCCGGCTGCGGGCCGCCTGGTCGTGGCTGGCGTCGTAGATGTGGCAGCGGTTCTTGCCGGCCAGCTTGGCCTGATACAGCGCCTGGTCGGCCTGCCGCACCAGTTGATCGGCGTCGATCGGCTGGTCCTGCGGGTAGAACGTGACGCCCAGGCTGGCGGACACGCGCAGCTCCCCGCCGGTGCTGGGCACCGGTTCGCTGGCGGCCGCCAGCAGGCGCTCGAGCAGTGGCGAGCAGTCCTGGCCGCTGCGCAGATCGGTCAGCACGGCGACGAATTCGTCGCCGCCGATGCGCGCCAGGGTATCGCCCTGGCGCAGCACGTCGCGCATGCGGTGGGCGACGGCGATCAGCAGGGCATCCCCCCGGTTGTGGCCGTGGCGGTCGTTGATCGCCTTGAAGCCGTCCAGATCGATATAGACCACCGCCACGCGTTCGTCGCGCCGCGTCGCCGCGGTCATGGCCTGCTGCAGCCGGTCGGCCAGCAGTGCGCGGTTCGGCAGGCCGGTCAGGGCATCGTGATAGGCGATGTGCTCGAGCTGGCGCTGCTGGGTTTTCAACTGCGTGATGTCGGTCAGGATGGCGACGTGGTGCGTGACCTCGCCGGCCTCGTTGCGCGCCACGTTCACGTTCAGCGTGGCCGCATAGCGCTCGCCGCAGGCGCGCTGGCCGCGCAGCTCGCCCAGCCAGGTGCCGTGCTGCAGCAGGCTTTTGCGCACGTCCTCGACGGTTTCGCCGCCCAGGTAGTCGAAGTGCAGCTGGTGCGTGTAGCGCCCGACCAGCTCGGTATCGTCGGGGTAGCCGAGGATGCGCGCGAAAGCCCGGTTGGCGGCCAAAATGCGGCTGTCCGGGCCGGTGATCAGCACGCCCTCGCCGGCGTGCGTGAACACGCTGGCGGCGATGTCCATCCAGCGCCGGGATTCGCGCTCGGCGGTGATGTGGCGCACCAGCACGGCGAAGCGCTGCGGGCCGGCGCTGGTGCCGATCAGGCCCGCCGACAGCGCGAACCAGCGCTCGCCCTGCGGCGTGGGCAGCGAAAATTCGGCGTTGTGCACCTGCCCGTGCTGGGCGGCTTCGCGCAGCGCCTGCAGTATCGTTTGCGCGGCTGCCTTGGGCAGCGCCTCGGGTATCCGTTTGCCGACCAGTTGTTCAGGCGCGATCGCGGTGGTGCGCACAGTGGGCGCCCAGCTGTCCAGGACGAGTCCGTCGGCGTCGACCTCGAAAATCGGATAGGGGGTTGCCGACAATAGAGCCCGCTGGCGGGCCAGCGCCTGCTGGAGCGCTGCTTCGCCGGCAGCCAGGCGGCGGTTGCGGGTCGCCAGCAAGGCCAGCAGGGCCGCGATGGCCATTGCGGCCACGCCGGTGATGCTCAGCATGACCCGGTGCCGGGCCGACCATTCCCGCCAGCTCAGGGTCGATGCCAGGTCGCGGGGCGGCGTGTGCAAGGTGCGGGCCAGGCTCGACACCGGCAGGTAATCGACCGGCGGGGCAAGGGTGGCTGCCAGCGCCTGCCAGTTCAGGGCGTGCAACCGGGACCACTCCAGCCCGCCCGCGCGGGCCAGAATTTCCATCAGCCGCGCCGGTGTGCGGCGAAGCGGCGCCGACAGGTACGCTGCGAGCGGGCGATGACGGGCCGCGACGACTTCGGTAGGGCGCTCGGCCCCGACGCCAACCGTGAGGCCCGGCGCCGCACGGCTGGCCCCGGTGCACAGCAGCAAGGCGATGGCGAGACGCCTAGCCGCGTGCGCGGTCACGGTCCGCGAGCCTCCTGCAGGGGCAGGTAGTCGGCACTGAACAGGCCCTCCAGCGGGTCCGGCCGGGTCAGCATGCGGCGTTCGATCATCAGCGCGTGCAGCTGTTGCACGGCAGCGTCGAAACGCGATCCGGGCGTCAGCGCATAGCGGTTGCCGGCCAGCCAGGGTTGGACGATGCCGCCCAAGGCGCGCAGCACCTCGTCGCTGGAGATGCCGTGGTAGGAGGCGATGCGGTGCGCCGCGTCCTGATGGTTCTGCCGGATGTATTCCAGCGCCCGAAAATGCGCTGCCAGCAGTTCGCGCAGCACCGTCTTGCGTCCCGCCAGCCGGTCGCTGCGAACCGCTAGCACGTCGAAGATGGTTTCTGGCATCTGCCGGCTGTCGAACAGCTGCACAGCCCCTTCGCGCAGCAACTGCGCTGCGGTCGGCTCGTAAGTCACCACGGCATCGACCTGGGCGCTGCGCCAGGCCGCCAGTTGCGCGGGTGGACTCAGTTCCACCAGCGTGACCGACTCGGCGGTCAGCCCGGCCCTTTGCAGCACTTCGCGCAAGACCAGACTGCCTACGGCGGTCGGTTCATAGGCGACGCGCCGGCCGGCCAGGTCGGCCAGGCGGCTTATCGGCGGGCGCGCCAGCAGCACATCCGCCCCGGCCGAGCTGTCGAACACCAGCACCACCGTCAGTGGCACTCCCTGGGCACGGACCTGCAGAACCTCATCCAGAGTCAAGGCTGCCGCATCGATGGTGCCGGCCCGCAGGGCGGACAGGGAATTGCCGGCGCTGGTCTGCTCGCTCAGGCTGACGGCAGGCGGCAGCCAGCCGAAATCGCGCGCCAGGCGCAACGACTCGTAGCCGACCCAGGAGTGCGTGCCGACGCGCAGCGGCTGTCCAGGGTTACAGGCGGCCAGGCACAGCGACAGGCCGAGCAGGGCGAGGGCGCGCGTGAACAGGGGGAGTATTCGCATCGAGGTCTGTGTTCTTGATCCGGACCTTTGTCGGCGTGTTGGCGCACGACTTGAGCCGGGTTCGGTGGGCTGTCCCGAAGCGTTGACGCACCGGCGGGGGCAAACATACCCGGCCGGCGCGCAGCCCGCGGGCGCAATAAGCGCAGCGCATTGCGCCGTTATTGTGCGTGAGCGGCACGGACATGCCGAAGGTTCCAATCGCGATCCGGCGGGTTATGGCTTCGCCCGCCCCGCCCTATGCGATCTGTCGAGCAGCCGCGCCGCCGTGTGCTGCCGGTGTGCACACGGCGGGGCCAGGTCGCGCTTCGTTACGCCTCGCGGATCACCATCTGCTCCATCAGCGCGCGGATTTCGTCTGGAATGCGCACCTCGGTCAGGTCGAGCTTGCCGTGGATCAGATCGGCGTGGAAGCACTTGCTGACCGGCGGCAGCCCGCTGGCGATCTGGCGCCATTGCGTACCCTCGTCCTCGGTCAGCCAGACCTCGCCGTCGGTGTTGCCGATGAACACCCGGCAGGCGTCGCCGACCGCTTCGAGGCACATGGCCTCGACCGAGGGCTTGAACTCGTCCGGCAGGCCGCCGCGCGCGTATTGCCAGCTGTCGCCGCCGTCGCTGGAGCGGGCGATGCTGACGTTGGCGCTGCCCTTGACCCAGGTGTCCGGCGTGGCGAAGGCGCCGCTGACGAACATCGTCTCCGGCCGCCGCGGGTGGTAGACCAGCGGGTCCGCGTAGCCGATTTTCTTCGTCTGCTCCTTCATCTCGAACCAGGTCTTGCCGCCGTCGTCACTGCGGTTGAAGAAAAAGCCGTTGGCCAGGAACAGCCGCCCCGGCCGGGTCGGGTGCAGCAGCACACGGTGGGCGTCGTTGGGCATGCCGGCGGTGTGTTCGGTCCAGGTCTTGCCGGCATCCGGGCTGCTGTACAGGCCGCCCTGTTCCACGCACACGTAGATCAGGTCCGCGTCCTGCGGATGGATGGCGATCTGCTTGATGTGTGCGATGAACGGCGGCGCCGGGAACATCCAGCCCTCGCGGCCGGTGGTGTGGTCAAGCCCGGTCAGGCGCTGCCAGGACTGGCCGAAGTCCCGGCTCTCGAACAGTGCCGCCGGTTCCGTGCCGGCATACAGACGTACCGAGCCATCCGGGCGGCGCACGCTGGCCATGCTGAACACGTTGCTGTGTTCCAGGCCCTGGCTGGCGGGTTGCCAGTGGCGCCCGTCGGGGCTCACGAACACGCCGGCGTCGTGGGTGCCGGCGTAGTAATTGCCGCTGACCGGCTCGCCGATCAGGGCGCACACGTGGTGGTCGGCAAGACCCCGGCCGGCCTCGCGCCAGACGGCGGCGGTTTCTTCGAGCTCGACAACGCCGCCCTGGGTGCCGACCAGCAGGCGTCCGGCGGCGGTGGGCGAGTCGTAAACGGCGCTGCCGCCGGGGGAAAGGCATGGGTACATGGTGTCGCTCCTCTTGGTCGTGGTCTGTGCTGCATCGATCCGTCGTTCGGTGCCGGCTAGCTTAATCCAGTGTCGGCGTGGGCAACCGCCACGTTGCACTGTGCGCCGGAGGCGCTGCGCCCGGCCGGTGTCACGTGGGTGAAATATTCCCTTTTTAGGGTGCGCAGCCCCTGCGCGATGGTGCGTGCGGCTGAGCCCTGCCGGAGTGATGAGCGTGAAAATTCGAAAGCGGTCCGTTTTTGGCATCTGCATGCCCTTGTTGGTCGCCGCCGCGGGGGCGCAGGCGCTGTCGCTGGAGCCGCTCGGTCGCTATGACACTGGCCTGATTCAGGCCGGCCAGGGCACTGCCGGTGAGACCGCTGCGCTGCGCGGCGATCGACTGTACGTGACCAACGCCGATGACGTGTCGCTGGACATCGTGGACGTGTCGAACCCGACCCAGCCGCAGCTGCAGCGTCGGGTGTCACTGGCCGCGTACGGCGGCAGCGTCACCAGCGTCGCCGTGTCGTCCAGGAACCTGATCGCCGTGGCAGTCACGGCGGCCAAGAAAACCGATCCGGGCAGCGTGGTGTTCCTGACCCCGGCCGGGCAGGTGATCCGCACCGCTACCGTCGGCGCACTGCCGGACATGGTGACGTTCACGCCGGACGGCGACCGGTTGCTGGTGGCCAACGAAGGCGAGCCGGACTGCTACGGCGCCGGCTGCACCGACCCCGAGGGCACGGTGAGCATCGTCCGCGTGGTGCCGATGCTGCCGCGGCTGCCGGTGCAAACGGTGGGCTTCAGCGGCGTTGCCATGCCCGACGGCGTGCGCATTTTCGGCCCCGGCGCGACGCCGGCGCAGGATGTTGAGCCCGAATACATCACCGTTGATCCGACCGGCGCCAGGGCCTTCGTGACCCTGCAGGAGAACAACGCCATTGCCGAGATCGACATCCGCACCGCCCAGGTCACGCGCGTTCGTGCGCTGGGCTACAAGGACCTTGACGGGGCCCCGGTAACGTCGACCTTCGAGGTGACCGGCCTGCCGGGCATCGGCGCGACCGCTGCCGGCCAGGCACTGACGCTGGGCGGCTTCTCGGGCTTGTTCTACGAGGGCCAGACCGACGACGGCAAGCTCAAGTTCGTCACCCACACCGACCGTGGCCCCAACGGCGAGCCGACCGGCTCCCTGCGCCCGTTCCTGCTGCCCGATTTCAGCCCGCGCATCGTGCGCCTGGAGCTGGACCGGACTACCGGGCAGGTGGCGCTCACCGGGCAGGTGGCGCTGCGCCTGCCGGACGGTAGCGCGCTCACCGGCCTGCCCAACACGGCCATTGCCGGCGCCAATGCCAATTCGCCCTACAACGACGAAGTGCCGGTCGACCTGCGCGGCAACGTGCTGCCGAGGCAGGCGCTGGGCGCCGATCTGGAAGGCATCGCGGTTGATGCCAATGGCCACTTCTGGATGGCCGACGAGTACCGCCCGGCGATCTACCACTTCGATCCGACGGGTCTGCTGATCGAACGCCTGGTGCCGATCGGCACCGCCGCGGCGGCCGGCGCGCCGGCCGGCAGCTTCGGCACCGAGGTGCTGCCCGCAGTGCTCGCCCAGCGGCGCCAGAACCGCGGCTTCGAAGCCATTGCCCTGCAGGACGGCAAGGTCTACGCCTTCGTGCAGAGCCCGCTGCGCAATCCGACCACGCTTGCCAACAGCGCGCTTAATGCCATGCGCAACATCCGCGTGGTGGAGTTTGATCCGGCCACGCAGGCGACGCGCCAGTTCCTGTATGTCATGGACAACCCGGCGCCGTTGAACGCCGACGACAGCATCGCCGACAAGATTGGCGATGCTGCGGCCATGCCCGGCGGCGGCTTCCTGGTGGTGGAACGCGACGATGATGCGGCGCCGGCCGACCAGGTGGCGCAGATCACCAAGAAGATCTACGCCTTCAACCTGACCGGCGCCACCGACATCACCGCCAAGGACGTGCTCTACGGCGGCAAGTCCCTGGACCAGATGAGCAGCAGCGAGCTGGCCGCAGTGGGCGTGACGCCGCTGGCCAAGGTGCTGCACGTGGATCTGGCCAGCGCCGGCTACGACAAGGTGCAGAAGGTCGAAGGGCTGGCGTACATCGACGCCAACACCCTGGCGGTCATCAACGACAACGATTTCGGCGTGGCCGGTATCAACATCGACAACGCGACCGGCACCTTTACGTTGTTGCCCGGTTACCAGCCGGAGCCGGTGCTGCTGGGCATCGTCAGCACCTCCGGTCTGGACGCGTCCGACCGCGACAATGTGGTCAACATCCGCAACTGGCCGGTGTACGGCATGTACCAGCCGGATGCCGTCGCCAGTTTCATGGCCGGCCGCCGGACTTACCTGATCACCGCCAACGAGGGCGATGCCCGCGACTACGACGGCTTCGCCGAAGAAGAGCGCGCCCGCAGCGTGCGCAGCAGCTATCCGGCGGCCATCCAGCCGGTGCTGAACGACAACCTGCAGCTTGGGCGGCTGACGGTCACCAGCGCGCCGCCGGGTGGCGACTATTCGCGGCCCTACGTGTTCGGCACGCGTTCGTTTTCCATCTGGGATGCCGCCACCGGGGATCAGGTGTGGGATTCCGGCGCCGAGATCGAAGCGCGCACCGCGGCCGCTTTCCCCGGCAACTTCAACAGCAACAACGACGCGAACACCTTCGACGATCGCTCCGACAACAAGGGGCCGGAGCCGGAAGGCGTGGCGGTGGGCACCGTGGCCGGCCGCAGCTATGCCTTCGTGGGCCTGGAGCGCATCGGCGGCGTGATGGTCTACGACGTTACCGACCCGGCGGCGCCGGACTTCGTGGATTACGTGAACCCGCGCAGCTTCGAGGGCGACGCGGTCGGCCCGGACAGCGGGCCGGAAGTGGTGCGCTTCATCGAGGCCAAGGACAGCCCCAACCACCGGCCGATGCTGGTCGTTGCCAACGAGATCACTGGTAGCGTGAGTCTGTGGCGGGTGACGCCAGCGGCCCGCAGCCCATGCAACCGTATCGGCGGCGGACCGGTGGTCCGGGCCTGGTGCCGGGCGGCGGCGCTGTGGGGCGATCGGCAGTAAGCGGTCGCCGGCCTATGACGCAGAAATCGCAGAAATCGTAGCCTGGATGCAGCGCAGCGGAATCCGGGACCCTCATCACTCCCCGAAGGAAATCCCGGATTCCGCTGCGCTCCATCCGGGCTACACGCTGCCTGCTCAGGCTGGCAGCGCTTCGGCCTCCGTGCCACCGGCGGGTGTGCTGATCCGCGCGCTGCGCAGCATGGCCAGTGCTTCCGGCGCCGCGTACTGCTCGCCGGCAAAGCGCTCCACGAAGCGGCCGCCGCGCAGCTCGCCGCGCGCCTCCAGCCGGCGGTAAACGTACAGCAGTTCGCGCCACGGTGGCGCGCAGTTCTCGGCCTCCAGCGCGGCGCGAAACACGATGCCGTGGCGTGCCAGCAGGGTGTGCGCGACGTGCTCGATGGCCGCGTCGCGGGTCCTGGGGTCGGCATCGGCGAGCGTCGGCAGCAGCGACCAGCGCCCGGCGGCGCCCACGCCGGCCACGCGCGCCCGCGGGCTGCGATAGCGGCGCGGTGCGAAGCTCGGCCGCTGGCTGGCCGGGGCGATCAGCGTGCGCAGGCCCGAGAAACTGTCCGACGTGACCATGCCGAGCGCCACCAGTTCGGCCAGAGCCGATTCCACCTGCGTGCGCAGCAGGCCGGTGGCGGCGACCAGTTCGGCAAAAAACGAGGCGCCCAATTCCGTCAGGGCGTCGCGCACCCGGCCGGCCGGCGAGGACAGTTCGGCCGCCACCGGCGGCGTCGGTGCCAGCACGCGCCAGAACGCCAGGTGCTCGCGCGGTACCAGCACGATCGGCGTGCTGCGCACCGGCGTCACGGCGCGCGGCCGGTCGCGGGACAGGCGTGGCGGCAGCAGACGCAGCCAGGCCACGCGGCCCTCGGCGCACAGCTGATCCAGCCAGAACGGCAGATAACCGGCCATGCGCGCCGGCAGGATCTGGCCCTCCCAGGCCGCCGCCGGATGCGACAGACCCTCCAGCTGCTCGATGACGGCGTACAGCGCCTCCGGGCCCTCGACCGGTTCGTCGAGGCCCTGCCAGCGGCGCAGGAAGCGCGCGTAATCGGCTTCGCTGACGGGCGCGATCTCGCGTCGGCGGCGATCCAGGCTGTAGCGGTGGATGCGCGCCAGAAGACCCCGCTCGCACCATTCCTCGTCGCGAGTGCCCGGCGTGTAGCGGCCGCGCAGGACGAAGCCTTCGCCTTCCAGCGCCAGCAGCGCCGCTTCGATGCACGTCAGCGGCAGGCCGAGCGGCGCCGCAAGCTGCGGCGAGGTCACCGGCCCCAGGCCCTCGAGCCGGCCGCGCAGCAGCTCGCGCAGGGCATCTTCGGCAGCTGGCGGCGGGCCGTCGGCAATGGCGGCGACAGGCGGATTGGCCACGGCATCGGGCAATACAGCGCGCACTTCCCCCAGGCGTTCGGCGGCCACCCACAGGGCGCCATCCAGGCAGGTGGCCCGCCCGTCCAGAGCCAGCGCGGCCAGTCCATCCGCCCAGCCGATCTCGCGCGCCGCCTCGGCAGTGGTCACGAAGCCCAGCAACAGCAGCGCATCGTGCAGCTCATCGGCATCGCGCGCCTGCGGCCAGGCTTCGGCGCGTACCCGGTCGATGGCCTCCTGCCGCAGCACGCCCAGCGAGGCGGCGCTCGCCAGGTCGGTCGGCGCCGGACGCACGGCCAGCGTGCGGCGCTCCTCGGCCGGCACATCGTCCAGAAACGCGTACGGTCGGGCGTTGAGGATTTCTTCGGCCAGCGGCGAGGGGGCGGTCAGGTCGCGCGTCAGGATCCGGATGGCGCCGCTTTCGATGCCGGCCAGCACGGCCAGGAAGCCGTTCACGTCCATGGACTCGGTCAGGCAGTCGGCGATCGCCTGGCGCACCAGCGGGTGGTCCGGCACGCTGCGCTCGGCGTGCAGGTTCTCGGCGCAGGCGATCTGGTCCGGGAACACCGCCGCGACCAGATCCTGGGCGTCGCTCCGCTGCCACTGCGGCGGCGTGCGCCGGCCGGCGCGCTGGCGCAGGATGGCCAGCGCGGCAGTCGCCACCCAGCGCCAGCGGGCCTCGAACAGCGGCGCCGCGATCACGGCCTGGATCAGCACCTCGCGGGCGCTGGCGCTGTGCAGGTAGCCGGCCGGCTCGTGCAGCGGAAAGCTGTGTACGGACCCGAGCGAGATGACGATGCTGTCCTCCAACGCCGCCGCCTGCAGCTCGAAGTTGAAACGCCGGCAAAACCGCTTGCGCAGCGCCAGACCCCAGGCCTTGTTGACGCGCGATCCGAACGGGGCGTGGATGACCAGATGCTGGTCGCCGGTCTCGTCGAAGAAGCGCTCGAAGATCACCATCTCCTGCGTCGGCAGCGCGCCCAGCGCCGCTCGGGCGGCGGCCAGATACTCGATCAACTGGCGCGCCGCGGTGGGCGGCACCGGCAGCTGCGCTTCGAGCCGGGCCTGCGCCAGCGGCATGCCGCCTTCGTCCAGCCAGGCCGAGATGTCCGCCCGCAGGCGCGACACGGCGCTCGACAGCTCCAGCGTGCGGCCGGGCGCCTCGCCGAACCAGAACGGGATGTTCGGCGGCTGGCCGTGGGCGTCCTCGACGAACAGGCGCCCGGTCTCGACCTTCAGGATGCGGTAGGAGGTGTTGCCGAGCTGGAAGATGTCGCCGGGCAGGCTCTCGAAGGCGAAGTCCTCGTTCACGCTGCCGATGCGAAGCGCCTCGGGCGTCAGCAGCACGTCGCAGTCGAACTGGTCCGGAATCACGCCGCCGGAGGTCACCGCCGCCAGCGCGGCGCCGCGCCGGGCGCGCAACCGGCCGTGCACGCCATCGCGATGCAGCCAGGCGCCGCGCCGGCCGCGGCGGGTGGTGTAGCCCTCGGCCAGCATTTTCACGACGGCGGTGAAATCGGCCCGATCGAGCTGCCGGTAGGGCGCGGCGGCGCGAAACGCATCGAACAGCGCCTGCTCGTCCCACTCGCGGGCCGACACCTCGGCCACGATCTGCTGCGCCAGCACGTCGAGCGGCGCCTGCGGCATGACGATGGCGTCGAGCTCACCGCGCCGCACCGCATCCAGCAGCGCCGCGCATTCCACAAGATCGTCCCGCGAGAGCGGAAACAGCCGCCCCTTGGGCAGGCCGCCGACGGCGTGGCCGGAGCGCCCCACGCGCTGCAAAAAGGTGGCGATGGACTTCGGCGAGCCGAGCTGGCAGACCAGATCCACGTCGCCGATGTCGATGCCCAGCTCCAGCGAGGCGGTGCACACCAGCGCCTTGAGCTGGCCGGCCTTCAGGCGCTGCTCGGCATCCAGCCGGTGGCGGCGGGCCAGGCTGCCGTGGTGGGCGGTGACGAACTCCTCGCCCAGGCGCTCGGCCAAGTGCCGCGCCGCCCGCTCGGCCAGGCGGCGGGTGTTGACGAACACCAGCGTGGTGCGGTGTTCGGCCACCAGGGCCGCCAGGCGGTCGTAGACCTCGGTCCAGACTTCATTCGCCATCACTGCGGTGAGTGGCGAGTCCGTGACCTCGATGGCCATATCCCGCTCGCGACCGTGGCCGGTGTCGATCACGGTACAGGCGCCGCCGTCGCCGACCAGGTAATCCGCAATCCGCCCGATCGGCTTTTGCGTGGCGGACAGGCCGACGCGCTGCGGCGGTTGATCCGTCAGCGCCGACAGGCGTTCGAGCGACAGCATCAGGTGCGCGCCGCGCTTGTTCGCCGCCAGCGCGTGAATCTCGTCCACGATCACCGTGCGCACGCCGCCCAGCATGGCGCGGCCGGATTTGGACGTCAGCAGGATGTACAGCGACTCGGGCGTGGTGACCAGGATGTGCGGCACCTGCCGGCGCTGGCGCACCCGCTCGGCCTGCGGCGTGTCGCCCGTGCGCACGCCCGTGCGGATGGGCACATCCGACAGGCCGTGCAGCAAAAGCTGGTCACGAATGCCGGCTAGCGGCGCTTCCAGATTGCGCTGGATGTCCGCCGACAGCGCTCGCAGCGGCGAGACATAGAGCACCTGCACCGCGTCCGGCAGCGGCCCGGCAAGGCCTGCGCGGACCAGATCGTCGATGGCGGTCAGAAACGCCGCCAGCGTCTTGCCGCTGCCGGTGGGCGCCGCCAGCAGCGTGTGTTGTCCGCTGCGGATGGCCGGCCAGGCGCCAAGCTGCGCCGCTGTGGGCGCGGAAAACGCCTGGCCGAACCAGGCGGCGACGGCAGGATGAAAATCGGCCAGGGGCATGCTGCGCACTATGCCGCAGGGATGCCGGCAGGGACAGGGCGGCCGGCGTCGGCCACAGTCGCAATGCACGGCGCCAGTGGCGGGCGAATGGGGCGTGGTACGTTCTGGCCGACCGCCCCTGAGGGCGCCTTCTCGGGACCAGGAGCCACGCCGCATGAAGCGCGATGCCTACGAACGCCACCTCGAACCGATGCTGCTGGAGCTGAACAACCTGGCCCGCTGGCTGGCAACCACCGGCAAGCGCATCGTGGTGCTGCTCGAAGGTCGCGACACCGCCGGCAAGGGCGGCACCATCGCCGCCATCACCGGCAAGCTGAACCCGCGCCAGGTGCGCGTGGTGGCGTTGCCCAAGCCGGACCCGCGCGAGCGCACGCAGTGGTATTTCCAGCGCTACATCGCGCACCTGCCGGCGGCCGGCGAACTGGTGCTGTTCGATCGCAGTTGGTACAACCGGGCCGGGGTGGAGAAGGTGATGGGCTTCTGCTCGCCCGAGGAATACGAAACCTTCCTGCGCGAGACGCCCTATTTCGAGCGCTCACTGGTCGACAGCGGCATCCTGCTGCTGAAGTACTGGCTGGCCGTGGACCAGGCCGAGCAGGAAACCCGCTTCGCGGAACGCGCCAACGACCCGCTCAAACGCTGGAAGCTGTCGCCGATCGACCTGGTGGCACGAGAAAAATACCGCGACTACGGCAAGGCGCGGGACGCCATGTTCGAGGCCACGCACCGGCCCTTCGCGCCATGGGTGGTGGTCGACTACAACGACCAGCGCACCGGCCGGCTGACGCTGATCCGCCACCTGCTCGACCACGTGCCCGACTACCGGCTGCCCGACGAGCCGATGCAGCTGCCGCCGCTGAAAGAAAAGCCGGCAAAAGAGCGCTTTCGCGGGCCGGTCAAGCCGATCAAGCCTGCGTTCTGAGTGAGCCGGCCGGTTGGCCGGTGGCGCGTCACGGTTTCCAACGGGAGCGCTGAATAAATCCATCCTGGATTTCTCAGCGCCCGCCTCCCTGCGCTGCGGGAAACGCTGAATACTTCAGCGTTTCCCAAGGCACAAGCGCTCGCCGCCGCGGTAACGCTGGGCTTGGATACAGCTTGCTGTAGCAGGTTTTCCGTAGAGCCAATACTTTCGATCATATGCCGGTGCGCGACGCAAACCGCCCCGGTCATCCCAGCCTTTGGAACCAAATCGGCACGGCGAGCTTGCCCGCCCGTGCATCGCGCGGGGCCTGGAAAAGTGTGCCCGTTTCGGGTATGGTTTGGAGGTCAAGATGACGCGCATCCTCAAGCGAAAGGATTTTGCGCGGTGGCAGGCGGGCGAAAGACTGTCCGATGCCGCCTTGTGCAAAGCGGTTCAGGAGATGGAAAGCGGTCTGATTGACGCGGACTTGGGCGGCTTTCTCTGCAAGAAGCGGGTTGCCCGACCCGGTGGCGGCAAGAGCGGCGGCTACCGCACGCTGCTGTCGGCCCGGATCGGTAGCCGCTACGTGTTCCTGCACGGGTTCCCCAAGAGCGACAAGGCGAACATCACGCAGGACGAGAAGAAGGCGCTGCAATTCGCCGGCAAGGTGTTCCTGGAACTGTCCGCCGAGGCTTTGGCGAAGGCGTTGCAGTCGGGCGTGTTATTGGAGGTGCATTGTGAGCAAGATCATTGAATCCCTGCGTGGCGACCTGGCTGCGCTCCACGAAGCGGGAGCGATCAGCAAGGTGACGATGCGCGAGTTCGACGCCATCTGCCCGCCGCCGGTGCGGGAGTTCAGCGCTGCCGACATCAAACGCCTGCGCGAACGGTTGAATTTCAGCCAGCCAGTGTTCGCACTCCATCTGCACACTACCGCTTCGACCGTGCGAAAGTGGGAGCAAGGCGAAACCCATCCCACCGGGCCTGCGCTCAAGCTGCTCAACGTCATCGCCGACAAGGGGTTGCAGGCAATTATTTGATCACGGCAAACAGTTCAGCGATTCCTCCCATTGCGCGCTTCACTTGCGTGGGATCTGCGCCAACGCAGCGGC
Source organism: Immundisolibacter sp. (assembly GCF_014359565.1). Taxonomy (NCBI): domain Bacteria; kingdom Pseudomonadati; phylum Pseudomonadota; class Gammaproteobacteria; order Immundisolibacterales; family Immundisolibacteraceae; genus Immundisolibacter; species Immundisolibacter sp. Next base: position 18,725 of record NZ_JACIZD010000003.1, read on the forward strand.
CGTTGCCTGTCCAGCCGTCTCTCCCTGACTTCATCACCTTGTCCGCGATTGTAGCCCGCGGCCGTGTGCCATCGGGGCACGCCGGGCCGTGTCCTCGCTGCGCTGCGGGCCGCAGCACCCGGCGCTTTCCTCCTTGACGGCTTCCGTCCGCGCTCCTGACCGGTGCGGGCGATGAACTCAGGAAAGACGCTGCCAACGAGGCCGGCCCAGGTCTCCGCGCCAACCCCACCGGAAAGCCGAAAGGCGGCGGCTCGAATTTTGTCCATGTTCTTCGCTTGACGAACATGAATAGGCCGCTCCTGCGTGAACAGGGGCGGCTCCGGATTGGTGCCCGAGGCCGGAATCGAACCGGCATGACCGTGAGGTCGAGGGATTTTCTTACCACTTCGACTTTCGCCGCCAGCGCAGGCGCTGTTCGTGGTCTGGAGCACGCCTTCACCATGGCCTAGCGGCCGCAGGTGCCCGCCGTCTGCTCTCTACACCTTCCCAGCCGGACGGCTCGGGCTTGGCTCGGCGTTGGCTCGGATGCCGGAGCATCCAGGGCGTTCGCCGACTTTGACGGGCTTCACCTCTGGGGTTTCCCCCGGAGGGCTCAAATTGTTCAAGTCCCTTGTGTCTACCGATTTCACCACTCGGGCGGCCGGTGCTGGCGCGGGCATGGTAACGCGGCGGCGCGCATCGGGGTCGCCTTTCAGGGCCGCGGCTGGGTACCTGGCGCGCTTGGTGTTCGCCGATCTGCGCCGGGTCGCCGCATAATTGCTGGCACCATGTCCACCGCTCTCGAAATCCTCGGCACGGTCTTCGGCTATCACGCCTTCCGTGGTCAGCAGGCGGCCATCATCGACCGCGTGGTGGCCGGGGGCGATGCGCTGGTCATCATGCCGACCGGCGGCGGCAAGTCGCTGTGCTATCAGGTACCGGCGCTGGTGCGGCCCGGTGTCGGCGTGGTGGTGTCGCCGCTGATCGCGCTGATGGACGATCAGGTGGCGGCGCTGCGCGAGCTGGGCGTGGCCGCGGCGGCGCTGCACTCGGGGCTGCCGCCGGGCGAGGCGGCGCAGGCGGAGCGGGATCTGGCCGCCGGTCGACTGGACCTGGTCTACATGGCGCCCGAGAGGCTGCTCGGCGAGCGCACGCTGGAGCTGCTGCAGGCCGCTCGTCCGGCGCTGATTGCGATTGATGAGGCGCACTGCGTGTCGCAGTGGGGGCACGATTTCCGGCCCGAATACCTCGGCCTTGGCGCGCTGGGTGCGCGCTTTCCCGGCGTGCCGCGGTTGGCGCTGACGGCCACCGCCGACGGCCCGACGCAGCGCGACATCGTCCAGCGGCTCGGATTGCAGGATGCGGCGGTATTCACCGCCAGTTTCGACCGGCCGAACATCCGATATCACATCCAGCACGGCGAGCAGATGCGGGACCGGCTGCTGGATTTCCTGGACAGCCGCCACCGCACCGATACCGGCATCGTCTACTGCCCGACCCGGCGCCGGGTGGAGGAAACCGCCGCCTGGCTGCAGAAACACGGGCGCCAGGCGCTGGCCTATCACGCCGGCATGCCGGCCGAGCAGCGGGCCGCCAACCAGCGTCGTTTTCTGCGCGAGGACGGGTTGGTGATGGTGGCCACGGTGGCCTTCGGCATGGGTATCGACAAGCCGGACGTGCGCTTCGTGGCGCATTTGGGGTTGCCGAAAAACATCGAAAGCTATTACCAGGAAACCGGCCGCGCCGGCCGCGACGGATTGCCGGCCAACGCCTGGATGGGCTATGGCCTGTCGGACGTGGTGGGCATCCGCCAGCTGCTGGCCGGCGCCGATGTGCCCGACGAGCGTCGCCGCGTCGAACTGGCCAAGTTCGAGGCCCTGCTGGGCTTGGCCGAGATTACCGACTGCCGGCGCCAGGCGCTGCTGGCCTATTTCGGCGAACGGATGGCCGAGCCCTGCGGCAACTGCGACAACTGCCTGGCCCCGCCGGCGACCTTCGATGCCACGGTGGCGGCGCAGCTGGCCCTGTCGTGCATCTACCGCACCGGGCAGCGGTTCGGGGTTGGGTATCTGATCGACGTGCTGCGCGGCGGGGACGATCCGCGCATTGCCAGCCTGGGCCACGACCGGCTGGCGGTGTACGGGCGCGGCAAGGAGCGACCGGCGACGCAGTGGCGGGCCATTTATCGGCAACTGGTGGCGCGCGGTTACGCGAGCGTGGACATCGACGGTCACGGCGGTCTGCGTCTGACCGAGCAGGCGCGCCCGCTGCTGCGGGGCGAGCAGGCGCTGCGTCTGCGCGAGGAGGCGACCGCCGCCGAGCGACGCCGCCAGAAGCGCGCCGGCGGCGGCCAGTCGGCGGTGCCGGCGGCCGATCAGGCGCTGTTCGAGGCGCTGCGGGCCGAGCGGCGGCGCCTGGCGGCCGAGCACGGCGTGCCGGCCTACGTGATCTTTCACGATGCGACGCTGGCGCAGATGGCGGCCGAGCGGCCGCAGACGCTCGGCGAACTGGCGCAGATCGGCGGCGTCGGCGCGGCCAAGCTGGAGCGTTACGGAGCGGACTTTCTGGCCGTGCTGCGCACGGCCGGGGAGGTTTAGCGGTCGGTCGGAAACCTGACCGCTCAGCCGCCGGTCATCGACATGAAGCGGATGACTTTTTCCGGCTTCTCGCGGAATTCGTGCCGCTCGGGCTTGAGACCAATGGCGGCGCGGATGGCTGTTTCCAGCTCCGCGTCGCTGGCACCGGCGCGCAGCATGGGCCGCAGTTCGTAGCGGTTGTCCTGGCCCAGGCACAGGTAAAGCGTGCCGTCGGCGGCCAGGCGCACGCGGTTGCAGGTTTCGCAAAAGTGCTGGGAGATGGGCGTGATGAAGCCGATGGTGGTTTTCGAGCCGGCCACGCGGTAGTAACGCGCCGGGCCGCCGCCGGGCAGGATGTCCGGGATCAGATCGAAACGCTCGGCGAGTCGCTCGCGCACGGATTGCAGGCTCAGGTACTGGCCGCCGGCGTTGCGACCGGTGTCGCCCATGGGCATGGTTTCGATCAGGCGCAGGGTGAAATCGCGCTCGGCACAGAACGCGACCATGTCCTCGATTTCGTCGTCGTTGACGCCGCCCATGGCGACCATGTTGATCTTGACCGGAGCCAGCCCCGCGGCGTGGGCGGCGTCCAGGCCGCGCAGCACCTTGTGCAGCTTGCCGCCGCCGGTGATCTCGGCGAACCGCTCGGGACGCAGCGAATCCAGGCTGACGTTGACGCGCCGCACGCCGGCCGTCTTGAGCGCGACCGCGTATTTGTCCAGCCGCACGGCGTTGGTGGACAGCGACAGATCGGCCAGGCCGGGCAGGGCGGACAGGCGCGCGGCCAGGTTCGGCAAATCGCGGCGCACCAGCGGCTCGCCGCCGGTCAGGCGAATGCGCTGCACGCCAAGGCGCACGAAGGCCGCCACCACGCGCTCGATTTCGCCAAAGGTGAGCCAGTCGTCCGGCTCGTGAAAGCCGTCGAAGCCCTTGGGCATGCAGTAGCTGCAGCGCAGGTCACAGCGGTCGGTGACCGACACGCGCACGTACTCGATGCGCCGCTGGAAAGGATCGGTCAGGGTGGGCGTGGGGGGGTGGCTGATCATCGCCGGACTATAGCAAGGCGGGCGCTTGGCTGGCCGCCGTCAGCTCCGCCAGCGGCCAACGGGCACGGGCGCCGCAGTCCGGTCCGGCCTGTTCGCCGGCCTGCAGGCGCAGGCAGCCGGCAAAGGCCACCATGGCGCCGTTGTCGGTGCACAGCTCGGGCGGCGGGTAGTGAACGGCAAAGCCGTCGCTGGCTGCGGCGCTGTCCAGAGCCGTGCGCAGGTGGCGATTGGCACTGACGCCACCGGCCACCACCAGCGCGCGCAGGCCGGTCTGCGTCAGCGCGCGCCGGCACTTGATCAGCAGCGTGTCGACCACGGCGTCCTCGAAGGCGCGGGCGATGTCGGCGCGGTGCTGCGGCTGCGGGTGCGCCTCGATCAGCAGGCGCACCTGGGTTTTCAGGCCGCTGAAGCTGAAATCGAGGCCGGGTTTGGCGGTCATCGGTCGCGGCAGGGTGAAGCGGTCGCTTCGACCATCCTGCGCCAGCGCGGCCAGCGCCGGCCCGCCGGGGTAGGGCAGACCGAGCAGCTTGGCGGTCTTGTCGAAAGCCTCGCCGGCGGCATCGTCTACCGACTCGCCCAGAATCGTGTATGCGCCCAGGCCGTCCACCTGTGCCAGCAGCGTATGGCCGCCCGACACCAGCAGCGCCAGGAACGGAAAGCGCGGCCGGCTGGCGGGATCCAGCAGCGGCGAGAGCAGGTGCGCTTCCATGTGATGTACGCCGACCGCCGGTATGCCGAGCGCGAAGGCCAGGCTGCGGCCGATGCTGCTGCCGACCAGCAGCGCGCCGATCAGGCCAGGGCCGGCGGTGTAGGCGATGCCGTCCAGCTGCGACAGGTCGGTGCCGGTCTCGGTCAGCAGCTGGCGCAGCAGCGGCACGGTGCGGCGCAGGTGATCGCGCGAGGCCAGCTCCGGCACCACGCCGCCGTGCGGTGCGTGCAGGCCGACTTGGCTGTGCAGCGTGTGGCCGAGCAGGCCGCGGTCGCTGTGGTACAGGCCAAGGCCGGTTTCGTCGCAGGAAGTTTCGAGGCCAAGGACCAGCATGGAAGGCGCAATCAGGATCGGCGGGCGGGGCGACTTTCGCCACAGGTGCAAGTGCAGCTAGAATCTAGCACTTTTCTTCATCCCGGCTTTGTGGGTTTTGTCCCGCGCCGGCTCCAGGTTTCAGAGGTCTTTGCATGCCGGTCGTTCAACTGCGCGAAAACGAACCCTTCGACGTTGCCCTGCGCCGCTTCAAGCGCACCTGCGAGAAAGCGGGGGTTTTGTCCGAATCGCGACGGCGCGAGTTCTACGAAAAGCCAACCCAGGAACGCAAGCGCAAGGCCGCCGCAGCGGTCAAGCGGCACCAGAAGAAAGTCTCCCGCGGCGGTCGCAGCGTGCGCCGCGTGCGCGGTGCGCGCCTGTCCTGAGCGCCGTGTCGCTCAAGCAGCGCCTTGACGAAGCCGTCAAGGCGGCCATGCGGGCCCGTGACCGGGACCGCCTCGGCACGCTGCGACTGATCACCGCCGCCATCAAGCAGCGCGAAGTCGACGAGCGCATCGTGCTCGACGACGCGCAGGTGCTGGCGGTGCTCGACAAGATGGTCAAGCAGCGGCGCGAGTCGATCGCACAGTTCGATGCCGCCGGGCGGACCGATCTTTCAGACAAGGAACGATTCGAGCTGGGCATCCTGCAGGAGTTCCTGCCGGCCGCGCTGACACCCGCCGAAATCGACCACTTGATTGCCGATGCCATCACCGCCAGCGGCGCGCAAGGCGCCCGCGACATGGGTGCCGTGATGGCGCTGCTGCGCCCGCAGGTGCAGGGCCGTGCCGACATGGCGGACGTCAGCCGGCGCGTGAAGGCGCGCCTCGGCGGCTGATTCGGCGCCAATTACCGGTCATGAAGCGTTTCATGCGCCGGATTTTTGCTCCCCTGGTAATCCTTGGCGCGGCCCTGTGCGGTAGCGCCGCGGCTGCGCCGCTGATCGAACTGCAGGCCGTGCTTGGACAAACTGCGGTGTTGCAGGTGGACGGCGCGCGGCGCACGTTGCGGGTCGGACAGACCAGTCCCGAAGGTGTGCGCCTGCTGGCGCTCGGCGCTGCCAGCGCGCGGCTGCAGGTGGACGGTCAAACGCACGAAGTCCCGCTCGGTGGGCGCGCCGGTGGGGCCTTGCCGACCGCGCAGACCGCAGCGGTGCGCATAGCCCGCGGTGACGGCGGCATGTTCCTCACCACGGGCACCATCAACGGCCAGTCGGTCGACTTCCTGGTCGATACCGGCGCGACGACCGTGGCCATGAACGATGCCACGGCGCGTGGTCTCGGTATCGACTACCGGGCCGGCAGCCGGGGATTGGTGGAAACGGCCAGCGGCATCACCGAAGCCTACGCGGTCACGCTGCGCGAGGTGGGTGTCGGCGCCATCCGGCTGCCGAATGTGCAGGCGGTGGTGATCCGCGGCGCCCAGCCGAGCCGTGCGCTGCTGGGCATGTCGTTCCTGTCGCGCACGCAGATCGAGCACGCGCAGGACGCGCTGGTGCTGCGCCGCAAGTATTGATCGAGGCTCAGCCCGCGCGGGCCGGCTTTTCGATCAGCGCGTAGGCCGAGTGGTTGTGGATGGACTCGAAGTTCTCCGCCTCCACCACGTAGCCGGCCAGGCGCTCGTCGTTGTTGAGCGCACCGGCGATGTCGCGCACCAGATCCTCGACGAACTTCGGGTTGTCGTAGGCATGTTCGGTGACGTACTTCTCGTCCGGGCGCTTTAGCAGTCCGTACAGTTCGCTGGACGCCTGCGCCTCCACCAACTCGATCAGTTCTTCGATCCACACCGGCGTGCGCAGGTGGGCAGTCAGCGTCACGTGCGTGCGCTGGTTGTGGGCGCCGTAGTCGGAAATCTTCTTCGAGCACGGGCACAGGCTGGTGACCGGGATCACCAACCTGGCGGTCAGGCGCTCGGCCTGGCCGTGCACGATTTCGCCGATGTAGCTGACCTGGTAGTCCATCAAGCTGGTCACGCCGGTGACCGGCGCCGCCTTGTTGACGAAAAACGGAAAGCTCATCTCGATGTGGCCGGCGCGGGCCTCCAGGCGCTCGCACATTTCGCGCAGCATCTGGCGGAATGTGCCGAGCGAGATTTCCTGCTCGTGGCCGTTCAGGATCTCGATGAAACGGGACATGTGCGTGCCTTTGAAGTTGTGCGGCAGGTGCACGTACATGTTGAAGTTGGCCACCGTGTGCTGTTCGGTGCCGCTGCGGGCGAGGATGCGCACCGGGTGGCGGATGCCCTTGATGCCGACGCGGTCGATGTCCAGCCGGCGCGTGTCGGGCGATCCCTGGACGTCGGCGATCTGCGGCACGGCCGGTTCGGATGGCGTGTTCATGCGATGGTTCCTGGCGCCCTGGCACGGCGGGCGGTGGGGGAGGGGCAGGGCCGGTGAGCGTCGGCGGCGACGCTGCGCGAGCCGGTCGCCGATTGTACCGAGCGGCGGCGACGGCGCCAGTCGGGCGGGTCTCGCGGTCAGTTTCGGGCGAAGAACTGCACCACGTTGCCGGCCGGATCGCGGCAGGTAAAGAAGCTGCCGTGGCCGCCCATGCCGATGGTCTCGCTCACCGCGATGCCTTGTGCGGCAAGCTGCGTGCGCGTGGCGGTCAGGTCATCGACCTGCAGCACCACCGTGGCGTTGTGGCCCGGGTCCACCTGGCCCGGCGCCGGGGTGGCCAGCGCCAGCTGCGTGCCGCCGACCTCGAACTGCGTCCACTTGTCGCCGTCCTGGAATTTGATCGCCAGGCCCAGGGTGTCGCGATAAAAGGCCAGCGCGGCGTCCATGTCGGGCACCACGTAATAGACGTTGGTCACTTTGCTGATGGCCATGGCGCGTCTCCTGATTTGGCTGTTGGCGTGGGCGGAATTGTCCCACGCAGGCCGCCGCCGGGCGCTGTGGGACAATCGCGGCCCGCCATCAGCTCCCGACGTCGCCATGAATCCTGCCCTCAAACCCTCGCGCAGTCTGCTTGCCGCCGCCGCCGATGCGATCCGCGAGTTCGACCTGATCCGCGACGGCGACCGCATCCTGGTCGGCGTGTCCGGTGGCAAGGACAGCCTGTCCCTGCTGCACGTGCTGCTGTACCTGCAGCAGCGCGCGCCGGTGCGCTTCACGATCGGCGCCGCCAACATCGACCCGCAGATGCCCGGTTACGACCCGAGCCCGCTGGCCGGCTACGCGGAAAGTCTTGGCGTGTCCTACCACCAGGCCAGTTACAGCCTGGCGCGGGCGGCCAAGGGCTCGTTCGAGGGCCGCACGCTGTGCGCGTTCTGCTCGCGCATGCGTCGGGGCAAGCTGTACGGCCTGGCGCGCGAGCACGGCTACAACACGCTGGCGCTGGCGCACCACCTGGACGACGTGGCCGAGACCTTCCTGATGAATGCCTTTTTCGGCGGCAAGCTGCGCGCCATGCCGGCCGTGTACACCAACGATGACGGCGACCTGCGGGTGATCCGCCCGCTGGTCTATGCCCGCGAGCGGCAAACGGCCGCCTTCGCCGACAGCGCCCCGCTGCCGGTGATCCCGGACAACTGCCCGACCTGCGATTCCGCGACCCGCCAGCGCCAGCAGATGAAGGCGCTGCTCGGCGAGCTGGAAGCGCAGCATCCGCGGCTGTATTCGGTGCTGCGCACCACGCTCGCGCCCTTGCTGCGCGCAGATGCGACCGGCGGCCTGCCAGTGCCGGATGCGGTGCAGGTGCTCGCGGACCTGCGGCTGCGAGAACCGGTCGAGGTGCTGGCGACCGACTGAGCTCGCGGCCGGCCGGCGCCAACCCCGGCGTCACATATCCATCAACCGCCGATAGCCGTTCCAGAAGCCGCGCACCGGGTCTTCGCTGGCCATGAAGGTGGTGTCCGGCGCCACCGTCTTGCCGCCCATCTCGATGATGGCTTCGGCGCCGCCGTCCCTGGCGATGCCCTGCTGCACGATCTCGATGGCCAGGCCGTCCTCCATCGACACCAGTCCGGCCGGGCCGATCAGGTTGATCTGCTTAAGGCGCATGTCGGTCAGCTCCTGGTCTTCGTCGGCATAGCCGAAGAAGGTGTAGTGCACGGTCACGCCGTCCGGCCCGTGCGGCTCGAACTGGCGGATGTTCAGGACGTTGGCGATCTGCTGCAGCATCATGATCGGGAACACGTCGATGATGACCAGGTTGATGCCATCGTCCCATTCCATCCGGCCCTTGAGCAGGTTGCCGTCTTCCAGCTTGTAGGTGCCTTCCTGGTAGGTGTGGGCGGCCTCCTGCATGCCCTGCCGGCGGGCCGCCTCGTCTTCCTTGCCGACGTAGGTGTAGAAGCAGGTCTGCAGGCCGTCTTCGGTGACGTGCAGCTGGCCCTTCTGGCTGGCCCGGAACAGGCCGAAGGTGGCGAAGAACAGGTGCAGCAGGCTGGCGTGGTAGCCGTCGCGCGGGTTCTCGGCGTACAGCTTCCAGTTGCCGCGCATGTGCTGGTGCTGGTGGCCCAGGATCTTGATCGGTCGGTGGAAGATGCGGCGCATGAACCTGGCGACGTGCGGACCCAGGTAGTCCTCGATCGGCGGTGTGTCGTCGCTGAAGCTCACGAACAGCACGCCGCAGAAGTTCGCCACCCGCAGCTTTTTGGGCCGGATGGCGTCCATGTCGAAATCGGCCGGCATGCCGCCCTGGCCGCCGATGCCACGGGCGAACGGCACGGCGGTCAGGCGGCCGGTCAGATCGTAGGCCCACTGGTGGTAGACGCAGTAGAAGCTGTCGGTGTTGCCCTGCTTGTCGAGGCAAATCTTGGCGTTGCGGTGCGCGCAGCGGTTCAGCCAGGCGTGGATGCTGCCGTCGGTGTCGCGGCTGACGATGACCGGCGTGTCGGCGATCTGCACCGTCTTGTAGTCGCCGGGCTTGGGGAGCTCCGCCTCCAGGCCGACGAAGTTCCACACCGGCCCGCGGAAGATGCGTTCCTGCTCGAGGGCGTAGATGTCCGGGTCCACGAACACCCGGCCGGGTACGCGGGTGACGCTGTCCTGTTGGCCGGGCCAGGCGATGGCGGCGACGGGTGGGCGCTGGATGGCGTTCATGATGGTTCTCCTCCTTGGCGGTCATTTGGCTGCGCGGGCGCATTCGGCCCGGGGGCGGGCCTCCCACACTCTATGAGATTGATTCTATGTGGAAGCGGCGCCCGCGCCGCGAACGGTGGCTCGTGTCGCCATGTTAATCGCCGCCCGCCGGGCCGCGGGCGCTGCAATCCACGCTCACCCAGCGCCGTTCTTCCAGGCACAGGGCGCTCAGTTGGCGGCCCCAGACGCAGCCGGTGTCGAGCGCGTACACGTCGTGGCCATCGACCATGCCGATGCTGGACCAGTGCCCGAACACGATCGGTGTGCCGGCGCTGGCCCGGCCGGGCAGGGCGAACCACGGCAGGTAGCCATCCGGCTGCGTGCCGGGCGGACCCTTGGCGCGCATGTCGTAGGTGCCGTCGGGTCGGCAAAAGCGCACCCGGGTCAGGTAATCGGTGATCACCCGCAGGCGCCGCCAGCCGCGCAGGGCGTCGTCCCAGCGGTGCGGCGTGTCGCCGTACATGTGCGCGAAATAGCCGTCGGCGTCACCCGCCAGCGCGGCCTGCACCTCGGCGGCGCGCGCCTTGGCGGTGGCCAGATCCCAGCTCGGCGCCAGCGCCGCGTGGACCATCGCCATGTTCAGCGCCGGGTCGTGGTGAAACAGCGGCCGGCCGTGCAACCAGTCGAGCAAGGCCTGCCGATCCGGCGCCGCCAGCACCGCATCCAGCGTGTCGCCGCGCTTGGTGCGCCCATGCCCGGCGGCGACCGCCAGCAAGTGCAGATCGTGATTGCCCAGCAGCGTGATCGCGCCGTCGCCGAGCGAGCGCACGAAGCGCAAGGTGTCGAGCGACTTCGGGCCGCGGTTGACCAGATCGCCGACCAGCCACAACCGGTCGCGGTCGGGTCGAAAGTCGATGGCGCGCAGCAGCGCCGTGAGTTCATCGAAGCAGCCCTGAAGGTCGCCGATTGCCCAGGTGGCCATGACGCGTCGCGGTTGAGGAATGGCGGCTAGGAAAATAACCGCTTTGCCGCGTTTCGTGCACTGCTTGGGGGTGCGGCGCCGCCTGGCGCCGGCGCATGGGCCTTGTCGAGCGTCAGCGAGCGGCCGCTGACGGGGCGGATCAGCGCGGTGCGGGTTGTCCCACGCAATCGGCCGACGCGCGGCCGGTGCCAGCCAGCGACGGGGCCAGAAAATCCTCCTGCACGTCCCGGTCGTACCAGGACAGGGCCTTGCCGAGCTCGGCCTCGTCCCAGATCACCGGCTGAAACTGGCTGTGCACTTCGGTGACGCGGCCGCCGGCGCACAGCTCCAGGCGCACGCCGAACGGATCGCGGCAGTGCAGGGAAAAGGTCTTGCCGTAGGACTGGCGCGTCGGGCCGTAGCGGTCGATGTCCACGCCGCCTTCGCGCAGGTACATGCCGGTCACCAGGATGTCGTTGGGGTCTTCCTTGGTGAAGGCGATGTGATGCAGCGCGCCGGCCGGGCCCGGAAACAGCGCCAGTTCCTGGCCGCCGACTTCCTTGGACATCCGAAACAGCAGCGCCGACAGCAGGCGGCCGTCGGCGGCGTCGATGCGTTCCGACACCACGAAACCGAGCACACGGGTCAGAAAGTCCACCGCCGCCTGTGGGTCGGGCGCCGTGAAGCCGACGTGGTTCAGAAAAAACGGCGCCGGTGTGCCGCGCAGCGGCCGTGGCGTGACCCAGTCCGGCGAGTCGTAGCCGGTGACGTAGCCCGGCTGCGCCATGTCGGCATACAGGCGCAGTCGCGGTCCGCCGGGGATGGCAAAGGCGATGCTGGCGCCCAGGCTCTCGAGTTCGGCTGCGGCGGCGCTGCGCTGCACGGCAACGCCGGCCTGCTCGACCAGGCCTGCCAGGCGCGTGAGATCGGCATCGTCCCGCACCTGAAAGCCGATTTCGAGCAGCCGGTTGTCGGCGCTTTCCTCCAGCACCAGCGAGTAGGCGAACGGCTCGTGCCAGCAGCGCAGGTACAGCCGTCCCGGCCCGCGGCGCGATTCGAGCAGGCCGAACTGCTCGCAATAGAACTCGCGTGCGCGCAGCAGGCGCGGGTCGGCCAGCGCCAGGCGCACGTAGCCGAGACGGTGAATGCCTTGGTGTTTCAGGGCCATGGCGCGTGCCTCAGGTCACTTCCGCGAAAAAGCTCTCCGGCACCACGCTTTCGTAATAGAAGGCGCCGCGCGGAAACTCCTGCGCCTGCCAGACGATGGGCGGGATCAGGCCCGGCACGCCTCCGGCCTGGTAGGCGCCGTTGTAGACCTCGTTGCGGTTGCCGGCCGGGTCGAAGAAATAGATGGTCGTCACGCCGGATACGCCGTGGCGGGTGGGGCCGTATTCCATCAACGTGGTGCCGGCCTCCTTCATGATGTCGACGGCGTCGATGACGTCGCTGCGGCTTTCCAGGCCGAAGGCGATGTGGTGCAGGTGGCCGTTCGGGCCGGGGGCGATGGCCAGGTCGTGCATGGTGTGGCCGCAGGTCGTGAAGGCCGCGATCACGCTGCCGTCCGGGGCCACCACCTGCTCGGACAGGTTGAAATCGAGCACCTCGATCAGGAACTGCGCCGTGGCGGCCGGCCGCTCACCGGCCAGCAGCAGGTGATCCAGATGCGTCACCCGCGCGCCCGGCTTGCCGTGTGGCGGCACCGGGTTGGGATTGCGCATGCCGGTGGCGTAGCCGATCTTGTCCAGGTGATGCAGCAGGCGCATTTCCTGGCCCGAGGGCAACGTGAAGGCGATCGCCGCGCCGGCTCCCAGCACCTCACCGGCCGGCACATCGCGCACCGCAATGCCGCGCGCCCGCACGGCCGCCTGCGCCTCGGCGAGGTCTTCCACCTCGCCCACCTTGAAGGCCACATGATCGATGCCGGCGTGCAGCGCCTCGGTCAGGATCAGGCAGTGGTGATCCTGGTTGTCGGCCGCCTGAAGATAAACACGGCCATGCGCATCGCGACCGGTCTCGCGCAGGCCGACCACCTCGACGTAATGGCGTCGGGCCGCATCCAGATCCGTCACGTACAGGCTGATATAGCCGATGCGGCTGACCGCCATGGGGATTCTCCTGCCGGGCTGATTTTTCGGTGACCGCCCGGTGGGCAGTCAAAGAAGCACGGCAGGCATAGTGCAGGGGCAGCGCGGCGCAGGCTTGCCGCGGGTCAAGATCGCGTCACGTGGCCGGCTGGCACGGTCCGCGGGTGAGAATGGCGCAAGTGCGCTGGCGGATGGCCAATTGCCGATTCGCCAGGGCGTGGGACCGAAACGCCGACCGGATTCCAGCCATGCGGACGATCCGCAGCCGGGCCAGGAACGACGAAGGCGCCGGGGTCAAGGCCCCGGCGCCGTGCCGATTTCAGACCAAGCCCAGCGCCTCGATGCGTCCGACCAGCCGTTCCCGATCGGCCGGCGGCAGGTGCTGCACCGGCGGTTTCATCGGGCCAGCCTTCAGGCCCAGCGTCTCACACCAGATCTTGATCACCGACATCAGCGAGGCATACGACGCGGTGCGGATCAGCGGGTTCATGAACTCGTCCTCGTACAGATGCCAGATCGGGCGCAGGCTTTTCCACTCCGTGTAGGCGCCCTCCCAGTCGCCGGCGCGCGCCTTGTCCACGTACGAGCGCAGCACCGAGCGCTTGCGGCCGTAGATGATGTAAGAGAACTCGGCAAACAGCACCTGGCCACCCTCGCGCAGGTCGTCGAGGTAAAAGTGCTCGGTCGGATCCGAAACGATGAAATCGTCGCGCAGCTCGCGCCGCAGCAGTAGCGATTCGGCCCGGTTCAGGTTGCCCTGCTTGGTGCAGACCACGGTGTCGATGTCGACCAGACGCTTTAGCAGTTCGAGGCCCATCACCTTGCCCGACACCGGCGTGCGGTACAGGCAGATGGCCAGATCGCTGCGGTCGGTGACGTACTTGAAGAAGTTGTAGATCTCGTCGTCGCCGCGTAGCTGGGTCATCGGGTTCATCAGCTCGGCGCCCGAGAAGCCGAGCTTCTCGACGTGCCTGAGCTTGTCCACGCAGACCTCGGCGCAGGGGTCGAGGATGATGGTCCACAGGTCCGTGCGGCCCTTGACCGCGTCGGCGGTGATCTCGTGCAGGCGATACCACCACTCCGGGCGCATGTTCCAGGTTTCGTTGGCAAAGCCGCCGACGACCAGGCCGTTGACGCCCCAGTCGATGTAGGCCTCGATGTTCTCGCGGATGCCGGCTTCGTCGAGCTGGAAATCCTGGGTCAGCGGGGTGATCGGCGCGGCATAGAAGTCGCGCACGCGGGCCTTGGCCCAGGATTTCGCTTCGCGGCGGGTAAATTCGGGCATGTCGGTCTCCTCCTGGTTTTTGGAAGCTTTGCAGCGGGCCGGTCCACAGGGCTCGGGCCTCCGGACGCGGCGACCTGCTCAGGCGTGGCTCTGTGCGAGCCCCACGGCTTGAGCGGGAAGTCCCACGATACTCCGCTGGTGCGCCGGTTAGAATGCGCGGCCTTCCCCAACGGCCCTGCCCATGCACGACCTACCCTCCGGTGCCGCGTTCTGGATCGCCCTGCTGCAGATCATCGGTATCGATATCGTGCTGTCGGGCGACAACGCGGTGGTGATCGCGCTGGCTTCGCGCGGCCTGCCGCCGGCGCAGCGCCGTCGGGCGGTGCTGCTGGGCACGGGCGCCGCCATCGCCATGCGCGTCGTGTTGGCACTGGTGGCCGCGGCCTTGATGAGCTACCCGGGCCTGAAGCTGGCCGGCGGGGCCTTGCTGCTGTGGATCGGCATCAGCCTGCTGCGCCCACAGGGTGGCGAGGGCGGCCACGACGGTCCCACCAGCACGACGCTGGCCGGCGCCGTACGCACCATTCTGGTCGCCGACGTTGCCATGAGCCTCGACAATGTCGTCGGCATTGCCGCCGCCGCCAAGGGCAGCGCCGTGCTGCTGATCCTGGGCCTGGCGATCAGCATCCCGCTGATCGTCTTCAGCAGTGCCGTGCTGCTGCGGCTGATGGACCGTTTCCCGGTCATCATCGTCATCGGCGCTGCCCTGCTTGGCTATGTGGCGGCCGAGATGATGGTCACCGACAGCCTGATACGCGACTGGCTGACGGCCACCGTGCCGTATGTGCACCGGGTGGCGCCGGTGCTGGGCGCCTTGCTGGTGGTGATCGTTGGCAAATGGCTGGCGGCGCGCCTGCCGGCGCCCGCGCACGAGGTACCACTCGCCGAGCCGGCCGGTGAACCGGTCGCCACACACAAGGAGCGCGAGCAATGAAAATCCTGCTGCCCGTCGATGGCTCCGAACACGCCCTGCGAGCCGCCCGCCACGTGGCGGCCATGGGCGAATATCTGGCCGGGCCGCCGACCGTGCTGCTGCTGAACGTGCAGCCGCCGGTGGCGTCCGGGCTGGTGCGGCGTTTTCTGAGTCAGGAAGCGCTGGACGGCTACTACCGCGACGAAGCCCGTAACGCGCTGGAGCCGGTCGAGGCGGTTCTGGCGGCAAGCGGCGTGAGGGCCGAATCGCACGTGGTGGTGGGCGACATTGCTGCCACCATCGCCGAGTTCGCCGCCAGCCACGGCTGCGATCAGATCGTGATGGGCACGCGCGGCCTGGGCGGGGTCAAGGGTGCCCTGTTGGGCTCGGTGGCCAGTGAGGTACTGCACCTCGCCGACCGGCCGGTGTTGCTGGTCAAGTAGCAGATTGACCCGGCACCGCTGGTCTGCCTACGCTTGCGGCGCAGTCTTCGGGTAGCCGCGCCATGCCTGTTTCCTTGCCGCCAGTTCGCCACCGTCACAGCGTCAGCGAGTTCCTGCGCATGGCGCAGGCCGGCGTATTGGCCGAAGACGATCGGGTCGAGTTGATCGACGGAGACCTGATCGATATGAGGCCCATCGGTAGCCGCCATGCTGGCGCGGTTTCTCGTCTGACGAGCTTGTTTGGCGCAGGGGTGGGTGCGGAGGCGATCGTTTCCGTGCAAAACCCGGTTCAGCTCGACCGCTACTCGCAGCCCCAGCCGGACCTTGCCCTGCTGCGACCGCGTGCGGATTTCTATGCGGAAAGTCACCCGCAGCCGGCCGACGTGTTGCTGATCGTGGAGGTGGCCGAGGCCAGCCTCGACTACGACCGCGACGTCAAGGTGCCGCTCTATGCTCGCCACGGCGTTGCCGAGGTGTGGCTGCTTGACGTGGCGGGGCGCTGCCTGACGGTGTATCGCTCACCGGGGCCGGACGGCTACGGCCAGCAGCGGTGCGTCCAGAATGCGGAGTCGATCTCGCCGGTCCTGCTGCCGACGGTGGTGGTTGATCTCGCCGGGCTGTTGTAGGCGCGACCCTATCGGCCGCCCAGCCCCAGATTGCCGGGGGCCAGCACGCCGGCCGGGTCGAGCGCGGCCTTGATGCGCGTGAGCGTGCGGTGGTATTCGGTCAGCTTGCTGACCTGATCGGCCCACAGCTTGCCGCTCTTGTAAGGCACGCAGCCGACCGCCATCAGGTCACCGGTGCAGCCGGCCACCACCTGCCGCACGTCCGGCCACTGGCGCTGCTCGTCGTAAAAGGTCAGCACTGCGCCATGCAGGCCGCGCCGGCACAGCACGGTGGCGCTGGCCCAGGTGAACTGCGGGTGTTGCTCGCGCCAGGCCTGCGCCTGATCCAGGAAGGCCGGCAGGGTTTCCGTCGCGAACGATGCCATGACCATCGCGCAGCGCGACGTGGCGAAGTAGCCGGCGTAGGAGTACCAGTACAGCTCGTCCCGGCGCAGATCGCGAAAGTACACCTCGTCGAAGCGCGGTTGCGGCCGGCCGCCGTAGTGGCTGGCCAGCGTTTCGATGCGTGCGCGGTCGCGCCGGACGGCGTCGGCATCACCGCCGTAGTCCAGGCCCAGCACGAAACGCGGCAATGAGGCCGGATCGAGTGCCGGATCGGCGCCCAACAAGCGTCCACGCACCGCTGCCGCATCGTAGCCGGCGCCGTACCAGACGTTATCCAGCAGCGCCTTGCGCTGCAGTTCGCCCACGAAAGCGGCCGCGCTCGGGTAGTCGGCAAAGCCCAGACACGCCGTTTCGCGGTGCGCCGGCAGCGGGTGCAGCCACAGGGCGATCTTGGTGATGACGCCCAGCGTGCCGTCGGCGCCAATGAAAAGACCCGTCAAATCGGGTCCGATGGCATAGCGCTGAAAAAACCCGGCGCCGTGCGCGGCGGCGCTGCCGGTGCGCATGAAGCTGCCATCGGCGAGCGCCACCTCGAGGCCCGCTACCTGATCGCCCATGCTCTGGAAGCGCGGCGAGCCGGTGCCCAGCGCATGCGCGCTGACCGCGCCGCCGACGGTGGCGGCGGCGCCGGTGGACGGCACGATGCCGATGGTCTGGCCGAACGGTTCCAGCGCCGCCAGCAGCGCGCCGAAGGTGACGCCCGGTTCCAACACCACCACACCCTTGACGGTGTCGATGTCCAGAATCCGCCCCAGGCCGGACAGGTCCAGCACCAGCCCGCCGGCGTGCGGGTTGACGCCGCCGGCGTACATGGAGCCGGCGCCGCGGCTGTACACCGGCACGCCCAGGCGGCTGGCGGCCGCCAGCACGCGTCCGACGGTGGGCGCATCCGGCGGTCGCACCACCAAATCCGGCCGGCCGGGGATGACGATGGAGCTGTCGCGGCTATAGGCCAGCGTGTCGACTGGCTCCTGCCACGCCAGGCCTGGCGGCAGCAGGGCAGTGATCTGGTCCTGCCAGCTCATGCGTCGGGCCCGGCGACGGCGAAGTGGGCGGCGATGAACTCGCAGATGCCGTACACCGGCAGCCGCGCGCCGGCACTGCCGGCCAGGTGTCCGGCGCACAAGGGATTGGCGCTGATGAGTGCTTCGGCGCCCAAGTGGTCGGCGCTGGCGATGCATGCGCCGGCCATGCGCTGGGCCGACGCCGGCTGTAGTTGCGCCATACCACCGGCGGCGCCGCAGCAGATGGCAAACCAGGGCGCCGCGGCCGGCTGCGTGATCTGGCAGCCGAGCACGGCCAACACCTCCCGCAGCAGGCGCGGGGCGTCCACATCGCCCAGGCCGTGGTGGGGTTTGGACAGGTGGCAGCTGTCCTGAACCGCGACCACGACGGGTGGCGGTGCGTCAGCGCGTGGCGCGACTGCCAGGCGGCCATCGTGCAGGGCCGCGTGCAGCAGTTGCAGCACGGACTCGGCCGGGCGGTCACGGGCGCGCAGCTGCGCGAGGCATTCGCCGCCCAGCATGGCCAGCACCGGCCCAGCCGGCACGCCGGCGGCCAGTGCTTCGCCCTGGTGATCCGCCTCGTGCACAAAGCCGAGCGCCGCCAGTGGCGCGCCACAGCAGGTTTCCCGTTGCGGCCAGCCGACGTCGAAGCCGATCACCGACAGCAGCTGCGCCGCCGCGCGCGCCTCGGCCGGATGGCGATGACTGGCCGCGCAGCCGGGCAACAGCCACAGCGTCGGCTGCGGATGTGGTGCAAGGCCAAGGCACCAGTCGGCGCCCTGGGCGGCCGGTGCGCCCCAGGGGTTTTGCCGCGCCAGCACGTCATCGCGCAGCTGCTGCGCGGCAGGCGGGGCAAGGCCGCGCTCGGCCAATTCCGCCCGCAATGCCTTGACCACCGCCGTCGGTGGCATGTCGATCGGGCACACGGCCTCGCAGTTGCCGCAGGTGGTGCAGGCGTAGGCGCGTTCGGCAACTGCGTGCAAGTCCAGCGCTTCGCCTTCCAGCAGCGCGCGGGCGGTGGCCAGATAGCCCTTGCCGGAATAGGACGCGGCTGGCGAGTGGCTGCGCAGGGTGGCGCATACGCCGTCGATGTCACGCTGCGGCCACACGGCCGATACACAGTAATTGCAGGTGGCGCAGTGATACAGCGCCCGCTCGTAGCGCCGCAGGCGAGCGAATGCGGTATCGGCGGTGGTCATGGCGGCTCCTGCCTGCGGGAGCGCTAATTTACCGCGGCCCGATGCCCCGGCGGTTGACTCCGCGGCGTACAGCGCGCATGCGATCATGCGCCCCGGCCCAGTGGCGGCCTGGCAAGGGAGATCTGGAACGCATGAATGTAGTGATGATTGGAACCGGCTACGTGGGCCTCGTATCGGGCGCGTGTTTTGCGGACTTCGGCGCCGACGTGGTGTGTGTCGATATCGATCCGGGCAAGATCGAGCGCCTGCGGCGGGGCGAGATTCCGATCTACGAACCGGGCCTGGACGAGCTGGTGGCCCGCAACGCCGACGCCGGGCGGCTGAGCTTCACCACCGACCTGGCGTCCGCGGTGCGCGAGGCCGATCTGGTGTTCATCGCCGTCGGGACGCCGAGCCGCCACGGCGACGGCCACGCGGACCTCAGCTACGTCTACGCCGCCGCACGCCAGGTGGCCGAGCATTTGACCGGCTACACGGTGATCGTGGACAAGTCCACGGTGCCGGTGGGCACTGCCCGTCAGGTCGGGCGCATCGTGCGCGAGGTCAACCCGCAGGCCGACTTCGACGTCGCCTCGAACCCGGAATTCCTGCGCGAGGGCGCCGCCATCGGCGACTTCATGCGCCCGGATCGGGTCGTGCTGGGCGTGGAGAGCCCGCGCGCCGAGGCGCTGCTGCGCGAGCTGTACCGGCCGCTGAACCTGATCGAGACGCCGATCGTGGTGACCGGTCTTGAGACTGCCGAACTGATCAAGTACGCCGCCAATGCGTTCCTGGCCACCAAGATCAGCTTCATCAACGAGCTGGCGCAGCTGTGCGAGCACTCCGGCGCGGACGTGCACGACGTGGCGCGCGGCATTGGCCTGGACGGTCGCATCGGGCGCAAGTTCCTGCATCCGGGGCCGGGGTATGGCGGCTCGTGCTTTCCCAAGGACACGCTGGCGCTGATCCGCATTGCGCAGGAAGCCGGCGCGCCGCTGCGCATCGTCGAGGCGGTGGTCGAGGTCAACGCCGCCCAGAAGGCGCGCATGGTGCTCAAGATTCGCCAGGCGCTGGGTGGCAGCGAGGCCGGCAAGACCATCGCCGTGCTCGGCCTGACCTTCAAGCCGAACACCGACGACATGCGCGAGGCGCCGGCGCTGGCCATCCTGCCGCCGTTGCTGGATCGCGGTGCCCACATCCGCGCCCACGATCCGAAGGGCATGGCCGAAGCGCGCAGCCTGCTGCCGGCGGCGGTCGAGTACTGCGATGATCCCTACAGCACCCTGGACGGTGCCGACGCGCTGGTGCTGCTGACCGAGTGGAACGAATACCGCGGCCTGGACCTGGACGAGGTCCAGGCGCGCATGACCGGGCGCGTGGTGGTGGATTTGCGCAATGTCTACGATCCGGCCCACATGACGGCGCGTGGCTTCGACTACCACTGCATCGGGCGGGTCGATCACGCCGCCTGAGGGACCGCTGTGGTATGCGGCGGCTCGCGCAGCGCAGGGGCGCGGGCGCTGAGAAATCCTGGAGGGATTTGACCAGTGCTTCTCATCAGGCGCGGCGGCGACCGTTCAAGTGCACAGGCGGGCGATTGCCCGCCGCAGCATGCGGACCGTCGGAGCCAGCCGGTCCAGCGCCAGGTATTCGTCCGGCTGGTGCGCCTGGGCGATGTCGCCGGGACCCAGGATGACCGTCTCGCTACCGAGCGCGTCGTAGTACGGGCCTTCGGTGCCGAAGGCCGCGGCGCCGGCAACGGCACCGCTCAGTTGCTCCGCAAGGCGCACGATGTGCGCGTCGGCCGCCGTGGCCAGCGGCGGCAGGCCGTCGAAGATGGCCTCGAATTCCACTGCAAGCCCGCGCGACTCGGCCACGGCCTGCACCCGCGCCCGCAGTTCAGCGCGCAGGTCGGGGATGGTCATGCCCGGCAGCGGGCGAAAATCCAGCGTCAGCTCGCACTCGCCGCAGATGCGATTCGGGTTGTCGCCGCCGTGGATGTGGCCGAGGTTCAGGGTGGGCACCGGCACGCTGAAGGCCGGATCGTGATGGCGGGCTTGCAGTTCGTCGCGCCAGGCGAGCAGGGTGCCGATCACCGCGTGCATGCCTTCGAGTGCGCTGTTGCCCAGCGCCGGATCGCTGCTGTGGCCGGCGCGGCCGACCAGGCGGATGCGCTCGTCGAAGATGCCCTTGTGCTGGCGAATGGGTTTAAGACCCGTCGGTTCGCCGATGATGCAGTGCAGACCCAGGCGCCGCCCGGCGGCGGCGAGGCTGCGCGCGCCCAGCATGCCGCTCTCTTCGTCGGCGGTGGCCAGCAGCACCAGGGGACGCTTGAGATCGCCGGCGCGCAGATCGCGCACGGCTTCGATGGCAAGTGCCAGAAACGCCTTCATGTCGGCGGTGCCGAGGCCGTACAGGCGCTCGTCGGCTTCGCGCAGGGTGAAGGGGTCGCGCTGCCACAGCGCCGGATCGCAGGGCACGGTGTCGGTGTGCCCGGCCAGGATCAGGCCGTCGTCGCCCTGGCCCAGCGTCGCGATCAGGTTGGCCTTGGCCGGGTCGGTGTGCAGGTCCTGGATTTCGATGTGAAAGCCGAGATCCTCGAGCCAGCCGGCGAGCAGGTCGATGACCGCCCGGTTGCCGTGGTTCAGGTCGGCCTCGAAGCTGCTGACCGATGGCGTGGCCACCAGCTGGGCGATCAGGTCCAGCAGCTTCGGCGGCATGGGCATGTCAGATGATCTTGTTGGCCTTCAGCTGGGCCAATTCCGCCTCGGTCAGGCCCAGTTCGACACCGAGTACTTCGCCGTTGTGCTCGCCCAGCAGCGGCGCTGCCCGACGCACGCCGCCGGGCGTGCGCGAGTGCTTGGTGGCGACGCCGTAGTGGGTGATGGGGCCGTGCACGGCGTGCTCGGCTTTCACGATCATGTCGCGGGCGTGGTAGTGGGGGAACTCGACGATGTCGCCGAAGTCCATGACCCGCGCGGCGACCAGATCGGCGGCCTCCAGCGTGGCCTCGGCCTGGTCGGCGGTCTGCGTGGCCACCCAGGCGGCGACTTCAAGATCGATGAACTCGGCATTGGCGACGCGGGCGTTCCAGTCCGCGCAGCGCGGGTCGCTGGCCAGTTCCGGCTGGCCCATGACGCCGCACAGCGCCTGCCATTGCTTGTCGAACGGCGCGAACAGACACAGCCAGTGGCCGTCCGAGGTCTTGTACGTGTTCATGGGCGCGCCACCGCCGATGGCGTTGCCCGAGCGCTGCCAGATGGTGTCGCATTCGGCCGCCGCCATGATGCCGTAGGAGGTGGCATACAGCTGCGAGTCGGTCAGGCAGGCGTCGACCCACTGGCCCTCGCCGGTGCGCTCGCGATGATGCAGCGCTGCCAGCGTGCCGATGGCCGCCTGCCAGCCGGCCATGTCGTCGGCGATCACGGTGCCGGCGCGCAACGGCCGGCCGTCGGGCTCGCCGGTCACGCTCATCAGGCCGCCCATGGCCTGCCCGACCGGGTCGAAGCCGCGCTTGTGCGACAGCGGGCCGTACTGGCCAAAGCCGGAGATCGAGGTGTAGATGATGTCCGGCTTCACGGCGCGGATGGCCTGGTAGCCCAGCCCCCAGGCGTCCATGGTGCCGGGCGAGAAGTTCTCGATCAGGATGTCGGCCCGGGCCGCCAGGCGGCGGAACAGTTCCTGGCCTTCGGGTTTTCGAAAATCCAGCGTCACGCAGCGCTTGCCGCGGTTCAGGCTGTTGTAGACCACGGACGATTCGCCGTCGCGCTGGCCCTTGATGAAGGGCGGCACGAAGCGGTTCGGATCACCGCTGCCGGGTAGTTCGCACTTGATGGATTCGGCACCGAGGTCCGACAGGATCATGCCGCACACCGGACCGGAGGCGTAGTTGGTGGCCTCGAGCACCCGCAGGCCGGTCAGCGGGCCCTGGGTGTCGGGGCGGGCGTTGGCGAAGAACTCGGCCTTGTCCACTCGCTCTCCTCATTGTTGATGTGGTGAGCGCGAACCTTAGCACTGGCGACGGGCGGCCGGCAGTCGCCGCCGTCGGGCATAAAAAAACGCCCACAGGCTGGTCGGCCTGTGGGCGCTCGCAAGAACCTTATGGGTCCGCTGCGTTCGAGGGTGCGCTGGCCGCGCCAGCGCTGCGATCAGTTGATCAGGCGCGGAATGGCGTCCGGCGTGAAGTCCGCCGACTTGGCGTCTTCGAAGTTGTGCCGGCCCTTTGGGTCGGCAAACACGATCGTGGCGTGCAGGCGCTGCAGGTCATAGACCGGCACGTACGACACGGTTTGCGCCATGGAGCCGTCATCGCGCTTGGTCGGCCGGTAGTTGCAGTTCTCGATGCGCCACAGCTCGTTCTTCTTGTCGTAGAACTCCTGCCAGTGCAGCATCGGCGCGTGCAGTTCGGCATCGTAGTACTGCACCTTGCGACTGAGCAGGTGGCCCGGGCCAGGCTTGCCTTCGACCATGTAGACCTCACGCGGCTCCCAGTCGTCCAGGATGTTCCAGTACGGGGCCTTGGTGGCGTCGATCATCGGGAAGCGCTGGTCGCCAGCGGCGGGCACCTCTATCTTGGAATGGGCCGAGCCCAGGATCCAGCGCTTGCCCAGCAGCTTCCATTCCTGGTACCAGGACGGGTCCAGGCTCATGCCGAAGGACTCGTCGTTCAGCAGGTCGGTGGAGGACAGCGGATCGGACCAGGCATTGCTGGACAGACGCCGCACGCGGCGCACGCTGCGCACGTAGGCGTACACGTCCGGCAGGCGGGCGTCGGTGTACTGAATGGTCAGCACGCCCAGGCCGCGCGAGTCGTTGGGGTATTTGTTGAGCACCACCTCGTACTTGGCGATCTCACCCTTGGGATCCTTCAGCGCCGGGTTCAGGGCGCCGTCGGCCAGGTAGCGGGCGAAACGCCAGTGCTGTTCGCGCTCGAAGCCCTTCTGCCCGTTGATCAGCGCGAAGTACATGGGGTTGTAGTCCACCACGTCGGCGTACCAGGGGCCGCGCATGAAGTTGTAGGCCAGCTTGATGCCGTCGGCCGGGTTGTTGGCGTCGATGGTGGCAAACGGCATGCCGGTGACGAAGTTCTGCAGGCGCTTCTTGTCGTCCAGGCTGGCCTTGCCGGCGTTTTCCTTGGTGGCGGCGACCAGACGGGGATCGACCTGTATCTGCTGGCTCGACTGCAGGCGCATCTGCAGGCCAAGCTCGCGGATCATCTTTTCCTGCGTCGGCAGGATCAGGTCGGCCAGGGGCTTTCCTTCGAAGGTCTGCGCCTTGAGCTGGTCGATGTTGGCGGCGTTGAGCACGGTGCCTGGGGCAATGTCCTGCGCCTGCGCGCCGGATACCAGCCCGAGCAGCGCCAGAGCGCCCAAGGTTTGAGTGGGTTTCGTGAACATGGTCTTCCTTGTCCTGTGGAGTGATGCCGACGGGTGCTGCCGGCGGTAGACGGAACGAACGGACGGGGTGACGGATGTGATGGCAGACCTCCAGTTGCGTTTGCCCAAGGGCACAGGCACAGCGCGCGCCACCGGACCGTGGGGCTGCGTTGGGCATGACACCTGGATCAAGATGGGGTGAGGCAGGCACGCGGCTGACCGAACGGTCACCTGCGAGCCATTAGGATACCGCGGACCGGCGGCCCGCCCAAGCGCTTGCGTTCGGACCTGCAATCCCTTCGCACGGCGGAGTTACCCGCCTGACAGCCCGGTGCAAGCCGGTGCAAGACTGCAAGTCATGCCCTGTGGCGGGGCATGGGGTGAGGCGCGGACAAGGGCTGACGGCATTCTGGCGGCCCGGTGCCACTGTAATTAGGCTGTCGTAAACGGCGTAGATAGTGCAATTTCTTTGATATGGGCCGCTCGCGCCAATGGCAATCAGGAAGTTGGCACAAAAAGTGTTTGGTACTACGTAAGCGCTACTGCAACAAGGTGCTTGGGTGGATCGTTCCATGACCGTCACGGATGGCGGTTTCGACGGGTTTTATGAGGATATGCGCATGAACATCAAGTCACTTGCTCTTGGAGCAGCCCTGGGGCTTGGCGCGGCAGGGGCCGCCCATGCCGCAACTTTCACGGCTTTTGACTTGCAGCCGACATCTACCGTTAGTTTGTTTTCGCCCGAGACTTTCAGCCTTGAATACGACACGACCGGGTGGGCATCGATAGACAGCGCCACGTTGTACCTGACGCTCGGCGATGATCGCGATCGTTTGCCGGAAGCGGCAGTCAGCTACGTCTCTGGAAACGGGTCGGCTTCGGTTTTCCTGACCACGCCTATTTCTACGTTCACCGGGTACAGCCTGGGTTCGGTGTTGGACTTGGTCGCCTTGGGTGGGACCAGCCTGACAGGTACTGTGTTCGGCGTAGGCGATTTCCTCTATGGCGGCGCGACGTTGGTTCTTGAATACACGCCGGAATTCACGCCGATCCCGGAAGCCTCCGAGCTGTGGATGCTGGCCGCCGGTCTGCTGGCGGTCGGCGGCATCGCCGTCAAGCGCAGGTCCCTCGGGCAAGTTTGAGCGGTGACCGCCGATCCCCGCTCTGAGGCGCGTCAGGGCGGAGGGTCGTGTCCGCATTCCGTGGCGTCAGGGTGTTTGCGACGGTCCGCCATGTTGCTTTCCTGGCTGGCGCTGTGACATCTGTTCAAGGTCTGTGACCGTGTCAACGTCGGTGACCACGCCGGCATCGTCGATGGGAATTTCCAGCACGGCATTGACGCTGCT
Source organism: Immundisolibacter sp. (assembly GCF_014359565.1). Taxonomy (NCBI): domain Bacteria; kingdom Pseudomonadati; phylum Pseudomonadota; class Gammaproteobacteria; order Immundisolibacterales; family Immundisolibacteraceae; genus Immundisolibacter; species Immundisolibacter sp. The sequence goes on from NZ_JACIZD010000003.1 coordinate 43,972, forward strand.
GCGCAGAATGTCGCGCGCGCCGCGGTCCTGAGTCAGTTCCCGAAGCCGCGGCACGAAGCGGGCGGCAAAGCCCACCGGGTGGCCGCGCCGACCCTGATGGCAGGGCACGGCGATGGCGGCACCGTCAGCGAGCGCGGCGATGATGCGCTCGATCGTGTGCGGGGCGACGGCCGGCATGTCGCCCAGCGCTACCAATACATCGCAATCCAGAGGCACCTGCCGGGCGCCGCAGGCCAGGCTGTGGCCCATGCCGGCCGTAGCCTGATCGCAGACCACCACGTGAGCTCCGGCCTGCGCGAGCACGACGGCAAGGTCCTCGTCGCCAGGGCGCACCACCGCAATGATTTCGGTCACGGCCGGGCGCAGGGCTGACACGGCGTGCAGGACCAGCGGCCTGCCGTGCAGTGGCGCCAGCAGCTTGTTGCCACCGAAGCGCGAGCCGGCACCCGCGGCCAGCAGGATGCCTATCGTCACGCGGCGCCGACGGCCTTGCGGCTGGCGCGGTCGACCAGTCGGGCCTGCGCGCCGGCCAGCGCGCCGTTGCGGGCGCCGATCAGCTCGGCCGCGATGGCGACTGCGATCTCCATCGGCGCGTGCGAGCCGATCGGCAGGCCGATGGGCGCGTGCAGGCGGGCAATGGCCGCCTCCGGCAGGTCCAGTTGCCGCAGGCGTTCGAGGCGTTTTTCCGTGGTCCGCTGCGAGCCGAGCGCGCCGACGTAGAAGGCCGGCGATTCGAGCGCCTGCATCAGCGCCAGGTCGTCCACGCGCGGGTCGTGCGTGAGGGTGATGACGGCCGAGCGTTCGTCGGTGACGCGGGTGCGGATTACCTCGTCCGGCATGCCGCTGAGCAGTTCCGTGCCCGGCACGTCCCAGGCGGCGGCGTAGTCCGAGCGCGGATCGCAGACCACGACGTGGTAGTCGAGCGCCTGTGCGAGCTGGGCGATGCAGCGCGACAGTTCGGCGGCGCCGATGATGATCAGCTGCCACTGCGGCCCGAACACCTTGCGCAGCAGGTCGTCCCGCAGGGTGCAGGCGGCGGTGTGCGGGCCGGCCGGCAACAGGCGGCTGGCGCCGTTGGCAAGATTCAGTTCGCGGGTGATGGCGCGGCGCTGTTCGAGCGCCGCAAGGACCTCGGCCAGATCGCCGGCCTGCGTTATCGGCTCGCATACCAGCTCCAGCGTGCCGCCACAGGGCAGGCCGAAGCGCTCGCCTTCCTCGCGACTGAGGCCGTAGATCAGCCGTTCGGGACCGCTGCGGGCAACCTGTCCGCCGCGCAGCTTGGCGACCAGGTCGTCCTCCACGCAGCCGCCGGACACCGAGCCCATCAGCTGGCCGGCGGCGCCGACTGCCAGCAGCGAGCCCACCGGCCGTGGCGACGAACCCCAGGTGTGCGTGACGGTGACCAGATGCGTCCGCGCGCCGGCGCGGACCCAGTCCAGCAGGGCGCGGATGACGTTCAGATCGCTGCTGTCCATGCCTGTTGGTTGCGGTTCAGGGGTGCCGGGTGGTCATTTTACGTCGCTGCCGGCCGGTAGCCTTCGCGCCACGGCACGGGCCAGAGCGAAGCGGCTATCGGCTTGCGCGCCGGGAAACAGGCCTTCCTGGTAATGCACGATGTCGAGTTGCCACAGCAGGTGCCGCAGCTCGCCGGGGCGCAGGCGAAAGTGTGGCGAGGCTGGCCCGGCCACCGGCTGCGGCCAGCGCAGGTGCTGCTCGAACAGCAGCCAGCCGCTGGGTTTCAGGGCGTCCGTGAACTGCGCGACCAGATCCCGGTTCACGAAGTGGATGTTCACGATCAGGTCGTAATGGGCCTCGGGCAGGCGCCAGTCGGCCAGGTCGGCGCAGCGCCAGTCGACCGTTACGCCGCGTCGCCGTGCTTCCTCGCCGGCGCGGGCGAGCGCGGTGGGTGCAATGTCGATCGCCTCGACGTCGAAACCGGCCTCGGCCAGCGCGATGGCCGTGGCGCCCAGGCCGCAGGCGACGTCGAGTGCCCGCCCGCGCGGCAGGCGCGCCAGCCAGTCCATCACAAACGACGACGGCGTGGATGCGTAGGCGGCGTCGCCAGTCCGGTAACGGGCTTCCCAGCGGTCGGTATCGGACTGGCTCATGGCAGGCATCCGGGCGGCGTGTGCCAAGCATAGTGCACGCGGTCCGAGTGCCGTCGCCGCGGCGTTTTCTGGCGTCCAGCAGTTAGCATTGGCGTTCGGACGCCTCTCGGCGAACCGCTACTGATGCGAGGGGGATGTGCATGAAATCGTTGGCCAGGGCTGCGTTCTGGATTGCCGCAATCGCCCTGGGCGCAGCGGCGTTCGGTGGTATCGCGACGGCCCGCGGCGAACCGATTAATGCCTGGTGGCTGATCGCTGCCGCGGTGTGCGTGTATGCCATTGGCTATCGTGTCTACGGCGCCTGGGTGGCGACGCGGGTGCTGCTGGTGGATGGCCGGCCGACGCCGGCGGTGCGCATCGATGACGGCCGCGACTTCGTACCCACCAACCGCTGGGTGGTGTTTGGGCATCACTTCGCCGCCATCGCCGGTCCCGGCCCGCTGGTCGGGCCGACGCTGGCGGCGCAGTTCGGTTACCTGCCGGGCACGCTGTGGATATTGATCGGCGCCGTGCTCGGCGGCTGCATCCAGGACATGGTGATCCTGTTCTGCTCGACCCGCCGCGATGGGCGCAGCCTCGGCCAGATGGCGCGCGACGAGCTGGGCCCGGTCGGCGGCGGCGCGGCGCTGGTCGGCACGCTGATGATCCTGGTGATCCTGATCTCGGTGCTCGGCCTGGTGATCGTGAACGCCATGAAGCACAGCCCCTGGGCCACGGCGACGGTGGCGGCCACCATTCCGATCGCGGTGCTGGTCGGCGTCTACATGCGCAGCATCCGCCCCGGCCGGGTGCTGGAGGGCAGCGCCATCGGCGTCGCGCTATTGCTGCTGGCGGTGTGGGGCGGCGGCTGGGTGGATCACCACCCGCTGCTGCGGACCTGGTTCGATCACGGGCCGCTGCCGATCGCCTACGCCATCATGGTCTACGGCTTCCTGGCGGCGGTGCTGCCGGTGTGGCTGTTGCTGGCGCCGCGCGATTACCTGTCGACCTTCATGAAGCTGGGCACGGTGGCGCTGCTGGCGGTGGCCATCATCTGGCTCAATCCGGTGCTGCACATGCCGGCGCTGACGCAGTTCGTGGACGGCAGCGGGCCGATCTTTGCCGGCAAGGTGTTCCCGTTCGTGTTCATCACCATCGCCTGCGGGGCGATTTCCGGCTTCCACGCCCTGGTCAGCTCCGGCACCACGCCCAAGCTGCTCACCGACGAGCGCGACATCCACATGATCGGCTACGGCAGCATGCTGCTGGAGTCCTTCGTGGCGCTGATGGCGCTGATCGCTGCCTGTGTGCTGGAGCCGGGGGTGTTCTTTGCCATCAACACCGCGCCCGGCGTGGTGGGGGAGGGGGCGCAGGCGGTGGCCACCATCTCGTCCTGGGGTTTTCCGGTGGCACTCGACCAGATGCAGGCCCTGGCCCGCGAGATGGGCGAGGCGACGCTGTTTGGCCGCACCGGCGGCGCGCCGTCGCTGGCGGTGGGCATGGCCAGCATTTTCGGCAGCGCCTTCGGGCAGGGGCTGCTGGCGGTCTGGTACCACTTCGCCATCATGTTCGAGGCGATCTTCATCCTGACCACGCTCGACGCCGGCACGCGCGTCGGGCGCTTCATGTTGCAGGACTTTCTGGGCAACTTCGTGCCGGCCCTGGGGCGTACCAGCTGGTATCCGTCGGTGCTGCTGTGCAGCGCCCTGGTGGTCGGCGCCTGGGGGTATTTTCTGTACATCGGCGTCATAGATCCGGCCGGCGGGGTCAACATTCTGTGGCCGCTGTTTGGCATTTCGAACCAGATCCTGGCCGCCATCGCCCTGTGCGTGGGCACCGCCATCCTGGTCAAGACCGGGCGCGAGCGCTATTTCTGGGTCACCGGCCTGCCGCTGGCCTGGCTGACGGCGGTCACCAGCACCGCCGCCTGGCACAAGGTGATGAGCGACGACCCGCGGCTGGGCTTTTTTGCCGGTGCGAACGACCTTGCCATGAAGCTCGCCGGCGGCCTGCTGCCGCCCGAGAAGGCTGCCGTGGCGCCGCAGCTGATCTTCAACCAGCGCCTGGACGGCTGGCTGACCGTGCTGTTCGTGGCCCTGCTGTGGCTGATCCTGGCCGATACGGGCCGGGTGTGCCTGCGCCATCTGCGCCGGTCGCGACAGGCGGCGTCGGCGGCAATGCCGGCACGGGGACAGGCATGAAGGCGCTGCGTGCTTTTTGGGCCTGGTTGCGGGCGGTGTCAGGCGACGATGCCTATGAGCGTTACCTGGCCCATCACGCGGCGGCGCATCCGGACCGCACGCCGCTTGGGCGGCGGGAGTTTTTCAGTCAGCGGCAGGCTGCGGCCTGGGCCAAGGTCAAGCGCTGCTGTTAGGAAGCCCGGTCGAGTTGAGTTCAGGCGCGGGTGGAGATCAGGCTGCCGACCGGCGCCGTCAGGGCCAGCGTCAGGAATTCCAGCCGCAGCAACCAGCCGCCGCGTGCCGCGGCCGGCTCGCTGCCCACAACGCGCGCCAGGGCGTCGAACAGGGGGGTCTTGAGTGCCAGTACGGTGTCGGAGGGCAGAGTTTCGCCGGTCGTCAGCTGCGCGCCGGCGGGCGAGAAATCCCGCAGTTGCGCCGGCCGTGGCGCGGTGGCGCCATGCAGGAAGTATTCGACCTGGGCCGCTACCGGCAGCCGCTCGAAGGCACGCCGCGTCGCGCTGAGTCGTCGCGCCGTGGGCGGCGGTGACAGCGGGCTGGCGCAGGCGCCGCAGCGTGGGGCGGGGCTGTTTGTCGCCGTGGCCGGATTTCGGGCGGCACAGAAGGGGCAGATGCCGGCGTTTTGATGGCGCCGGTCCGGTGCTGCGGGGCGCTCGGCCGGGACCGCGGGTGCCAGTCCTGACGGTTCCGGGCGCGTCGCGCGCCCATGACCGCGACCGAGCTGCGCGTCGTACTCGGCGCGCCGCGCCGGGTCCGATAGAACGGCATAGGCCCGGTTGATCAGCGCCGCCATGGCACCGTCGCCGCCCAGGTCCGGATGCAGGCGCAGTTTTTGCATTAGCGTGCGGTAGGCGGTGCGGATGACGGCCTCGTGCGCGTCCGGTTGCACCTGCAGGATGCGGTAATAGTTGCGTCGGTTGCTTCGCTGCATCGCAGGCGGCTTCGCGGTCTGATCGGGCGTTGCTAGGGTCCGGGCGTGCGGGTGTCCGAAGCATACAGCCTCCGATGCAGTACACTGCGCGCCATCGCTTGGCGCACTTCGGTCCGCGCCCTGTCTGCTGAAGCCCACTTTCGGGCCCGTCAATCCCCGCTTTGCCTGGACCGTCCGCAGGCTCGCCCTGCGCAGGCCCACATCAGGAATCCGTATGCCTTTTTCGACTCTCGGCCTGCGCGCCGAGCTGTGCCGTGCCGTGTCCGCGCAGGGCTATGACGCCCCGACACCCATTCAACAGCAAGCCATCCCGGTCATTCTGGCCGGCAAGGACGTGCTGGCCGCCGCCCAGACCGGCACCGGCAAGACCGCCGGTTTTTCGCTGCCGATGTTGCAGCGCCTGGCCGCCAGCGAGCAGCCGGCGCGGCCCAAATCGGTCCGTGCGCTGGTACTGACACCGACCCGTGAGCTGGCGGCCCAGGTTGGGCAGAACGTCAAGGATTACGGCAGCGGGCTGCGCCTGCGCAGCGCCGTGATTTTCGGCGGCGTTGGCATCAACCCGCAGACCAATGCCCTGGCGCGCGGTCTTGACGTGCTGGTGGCCACGCCCGGTCGCCTGCTGGATCACCTGCAGCAGGGCAACTGCGTTCTGGACCGGGTCGAAATCCTGGTACTGGACGAGGCCGACCGCATGCTGGACATGGGCTTCATCCGCGACATTCGGCGGATTCTTGCCCTGCTGCCGAAGCAGCGGCAGACGCTGTTGTTCTCGGCCACGTTCTCGAGCGACATCCGTTCGCTGGCGTCGCAGTTCCTGCACCAGCCGGTGGAAATCGACGTCTCGCCGCGCAACTCGACCGTCAGCCAGATCACGCAGGTGGCCTACGCCGTCGACAAGGGCCGCAAGCGCGAGCTGCTGTCCTGGCTTGTCGGCAGCAACAACTGGCAGCAGGTGCTGGTGTTTGCCCGCACCAAGCACGGCGCCAACCGCCTGGCCGAGCAGCTCGATTCGGACGGCCTTAAAAGCGCCGCCATTCACGGCAACAAGAGCCAGGGTGCCCGCACGCGGGCGCTGGAAGGCTTCAAGAACGGCGATGTGCGCGTGCTGGTGGCAACCGACATCGCCGCCCGCGGCATCGACATCGACCAGCTGCCGCTGGTGGTGAACCACGACCTGCCGGACGTGCCGCACGATTACGTGCACCGCATCGGCCGTACCGGCCGGGCCGGGCGCGATGGCCAGGCTATCTCGCTGGTGGCGCCGGACGAAATCGGCCTGTTGCGCAGCATCGAGCGGCTGGTCAATCAGCGCATCTCGCCGCAGGTGCTGCCCGGCTACGAGCCCTCGCCGCACGCGGCGCGGGCCGAGCCCGACGCCCGGCCTCCGCAGCGCGGTCGGCCGCCGCAAGGCGCCGGGCGCCGTCCGGGCCCTTCGCGCAGCGCCCCGCGCGGCGGGCGCGGCTGAGCGGTATTCAACCGGGACTGACATGGGCGGTCGTCACGCGACCGCCCATGTCAGCAACCGTCCCTTTCTACAGATACACGTTCAAATTCTTCGACAGCAGTACGCTCTGGTCGAGCAGGATGGTGCGCCGGGCAATCCGCAGTTCACCCTCGATCGTGCGCAGCAGGTCCTCGCGCTGGCCGACCAGCCAGGCTTCCTCACGCTCCAGGCGGTGCCGGTAGACGATGAAGTTCGACAGCGCGCGGATTTCGTTGCCGCTGGCGGGGAAGACTTCGACGTTGGTGATCAGGTGCCGGTAGCGGGTGCGCGGGTTCTCGGACCAGGCGGTACCGGTGTCCAGGCGCGAGGCACGCATGCGCAGGGACTCCAGCGTCTCCTTGTAAAAGTTCATGCGCTGCGGGTCGGGCGCCGTCTCGTCGCGGCGAAAGCGCGTCTCGCGGGTCGGCATCCAGTAGTGCAGGTCCTCGGTCAGCAGGCCGAACCAGCGTTCGTAGTCTTCCTGGTCCAGGTAGCGCGCCTCGGCGGCGTACAGGCGGTTCACGGCGAACCACAGGGCCTGGTCGTTGGAACTGTCGATGCTCATGGCGGGCCTCCTCAGCGCACGCGCGGGATGTCCCGCCACGATTGACCGGTCATGAAATCCAGCCAGCGCTGGTAGAAGGCGAGCTGGTTCACGTCGCTGTACATCGGGCGGCTGATGTTGCCCGGCAGGTCCGGGTCATCGCGGCGGCTGGTGCCCACGCGCAGGCCGTAGTGCAGGCGCTGGCGGCGGGTGACCACGCCCTCGTTGGCGCGGGTGGCGTTCTCCCAGTTCTCGCCGTCGTCCATCTCGAATACGCCGCTGGGCGAGAAGGTTTCCATGCAGGCGTCGCGCATGGCATTGCGGACCTCGTCCGGCATGTCGCGGTTGACGATGGTCCAGGCGCGCAGCTCGATGCGGCGCGGGCCCTTGGGGTGCCACACGCGCATGGTGCCGATGCCCGGCAGGTAGGAGAAATTCGGGAACACCGAGGCCGACACCACCGAGCCGAACAGGCGCGTGGCGCGCAGCTCGCCCAGGCGGCGCGCCATCTGGGCACGCTTTTGCTGGTAGTAGGCCATGATCACCGGCCGGCGCAGGCTCATGATGCCCAGCGTGCCCAGGCCGTCGGTGCCGCCTTCCCAGCCGTGGCCGTTGGCGTTGGCGTGAAACGAGTCCTGCTCCACCGGCATGAACTCCGGCACCGGTTTGCCGTAGGTCATGGCCTTGGCGCCGGAGTCGTGCGTCCAGGAGGCGTGCAGGGAATCGCCGATGAAGTTCTCGACGCCGAATTTCCAGTTGGCCTGAAAGTCGTTGCGCACGCAGCCGCCGATGAACTCGGTGCCCTCGTCGGTCTGGTCGAGCACGATGTCCAGGTACCAGCGGTAGTCGCCCAGGTAGTCCTCCAGCGACGGCGCGTCGGCGTCGAAGCAGGCGAACACCAGGCCCTTGTAGGTTTCCACGCGAGCGTTTTGCAGGCCCCACTGGGACTTGTCGATCCAGCCGGCGTAGTGGGCTTCCTCGTGCTGGCCCAGCAACGCGCCGTCGGTGCCGAACGACCAGCCGTGGTAGTTGCAGGTGAACTGGCGCGCGTTGCCGCCGTCGGCAAAGCAGATGCGGTTGCCGCGGTGGGTGCAGGAGTTGGTGAACACGCGGATGCGCCCGTCCGTGTGGCGGGCCACGATGACGCTGTCCTGGCCCATGTAGGTGGTCAGGAAATCGCCCGGCCGGGGCAGCTCGCTTTCGTGAGCCACAAACAGCCAGGCGCGGGCGAACACGCGCTCCAGTTCCTGCTCGTAGATGGCCTGGTCCCAGAAAATCCGCCGGTCGACCCAGCCCTCGCGGGTGTTGATCAGGCCAGTCACGTCCATGTGCCGCTCCTCGTGTGCGCTGCGTGTCGGGCGCTAGCCTAGGCGGAGCGCGGGTAGAGGTCAAACGATCGTTAGGGAAGGTGTGGCGGGCACGGCCGCCATTCGTTTGTGACAATGCACTTCTGGAGTCACTGCACGAGAGCGTCGCCCATGTCATCCCGTCCGCCCGAGGCTGTTAGTCCGTCAGCAACCGCCCGCGCCTGGCCATGAACGTCTCCGAAAATACCTTCAAGCGGGCGCTCGCCGCCGGCCGCCGCCAGCTTGGCGCCTTCCTGGCGCTGGGTGATGCGCACGCCGCGGAGTTGATGGCCAGCGCCGGTTTCGACTGGCTGCTGATCGACTGCGAGCACGGACCAAACGACCTGCCCTCGGTGCTGGCGCAGCTGCAGGCGCTGGCCGGTTATGCGGTGCAGGCGGTGCTGCGCCCGGCCGACCACGACGCGGCGCGCATCAAGCAGTACCTGGACCTTGGCGTGCAGAGCCTGCTGGCGCCGATGGTGGACAGCGCCGCGCAGGCGCAGGCGCTGGTGGCGGCCATGCGCTACCCGCCGCGCGGCATCCGCGGCGTGGGCGCCGGCATGGCGCGGGCGGCGCGCTGGGGTGGCGTCGCCGGCTATTACGCGCAGGCGGAAGCCGAGCTGTGCCTGGCGGTGCAGGTCGAGACCCTGGCCGGGCTCGACAATCTGGATGCCATTGCGGCAGTCGAGGGCGTGGACGGCGTATTCCTGGGGCCGGCGGATCTGGCCGCGGCGCTGGGGCATCTGGGCGAGCCGATGCACGCCGACGTGCGCGCGGTCGTCCAGCAGGCCCTGCCGCGCATCCGCGCCGCCGGCAAGGCGGCCGGCGTGTACTGCGCCGATCCGGACGTCGCGGCCGGCTATGCCGCGCTGGGCGCGAGCTTCTTCCTGGTCGCCGCGGACGCGATTTTGTTGCGCACGGCCGCGGCGGCGGCGCTGGGGCGGTTCGCGTCCTGAAATCGTTTTGCCTTTCATCTGACACGGGTTCGGTCATGCTCGACGCTTATATCTACGGCGGCCTGCGCTCGCCCTTTGGCCGCCACGGCGGCGCGCTGGCCAGGCTGCGGCCGGATGATCTGGCGGCGCAGGTGACGCGCGCGGTGGTGGACCGTTATGGACTGGCCGGTTCGCAGGTCGAGGATGTGCTGCTCGGCTGCACCTGCCAGGCCGGCGAGGATGCTCGCAATGTGGCCCGGCACGTGGTGCTGTTGTCCGGGCTGGGCGAAGCTGTGCCGGGGCAGACGGTCAATCGCCTGTGCGCGTCCGGCCTGGCGGCGGTGTTGGACGCAGCCCGCGCCATCAGCTGCGGCGAGGGCGAGCTGTATCTGGCCGGTGGCGTGGAGAGCATGAGCCGGGCGCCGTTCGTGGTCGGCAAGGCCGAGCAGGCCTTCAGCCGCGACTTCAGGGTGTTCGATTCGGCCATCGGCGCGCGCTTTCCCAATCCCCTGATCGGTGCCCAGTTCGGCGAGGACACGATGGCGCAGACGGCCGACAACGTGGCCCGCGAGTACGGCATCGGCCGCGAGGACAGCGACGCCTACGCGGCGCGCTCGCAGGCCCGTTACGCGCGGGCATTGGCCGAAGGCTTCTTTGCTGGCGAGATCACGCCGGTCGAAGTCTCCGGCGCCGGCAAGGCGCTGGCGAGCGTCGTGAGTGCAGACGAGCACCCGCGCCCGCAAAGCACCGCCGAGTCGCTGGCCAAGCTGCGGCCGCTCGAGGCCGGCGGCGTCACCACCGCCGGTAACGCGTCCGGCATCAACGACGGCGCGGCGGTGCTGCTGGTCGGCAGCCGGGCGCTGGGCGAGCGGCTGGGCATCGCGCCGCTGGCGCGCATCCTGGCCGGCGCCGCGGTGGGCGTGGCGCCGCGCCTGATGGGCATCGGCCCGGCGCTGGCCATCCCCAAGGCGGCGGCGCGGGCCGGCGTGCGGCTGGCCGACCTCGATGTCATCGAGATCAACGAGGCCTTCGCGGCGCAGGTGCTCGGCTGCCTGAAGCTGCTCGACCTGCCGTTCGACGAGGCGCGCGTGAATCCCAACGGCGGCGCCATCGCCATCGGCCACCCGCTGGGCGCCTCCGGCGCGCGGCTGGCGCTGACCGCGGCGCGCCAGCTGGTCGCCGGCGGCGGACGCTACGCGGCAGTGAGCCTGTGCATCGGCGTCGGGCAGGGCCTGGCCGTGATCCTGGAGCGCGCCTGATGGCCGGTCCGTTAAAAGGCCTGCGCGTGCTTGACCTGTCGCGGGTGCTGGCCGGGCCGTGGTGCAGCCAGATGCTGGCCGACATGGGCGCCGAGGTGATCAAGATCGAGCGTCCCGGCCGCGGCGACGACACCCGCTCCTGGGGACCGCCGTACGTGAAGGATCGCGACGGCCGGGACACGCCCGACGCGGCCTATTTCTTTGCCACCAACCGCGGCAAGAAATCGGTGACGGTGGACTTCACCCGGCCCGAGGGGCAGGCGCTGATCCGCGAACTGGCCGCCGTCAGCGACGTGCTGCTGGAGAACCTGAAGGTGGGCGACCTGGCCCGCTACGGTCTGGCTTATGAGGACCTATCCGCGGTCAACCCGCGCCTGGTGTACTGCTCGATCACCGGCTTCGGGCAGACCGGCCCGCTGGCCAGCCGTCCGGGCTACGACTTCATCATCCAGGCCATGGGCGGGCTGATGAGCGTCACCGGCGAGCGCGACGATCGCCCCGGCGGCGGGCCGCAAAAGCTCGGCATCGCCTACGCCGACCTGGCCACCGGCATGCACGCGGCCATCGCCGTGCTGGCGGCGCTGGTGCAGCGCGGCGTCAGCGGCCGCGGCCAGTATATCGACCTGGCGCTGCTGGATGTGCAGGTGGCCAGCATGGCCGTGATGGCCATGAATTACTTCATCGGCGGCCAGGTGCCGGGCCGCCATGGCAACGCCCACGCCAACATCGTGCCCTATGAGGTATTCCAGGCCGCCGACGGACCGCTGGTGCTGGCGGTCGGTAATGACGCGCAGTTCCGGCGCCTGTGCGAAGTGGCCGGCGTGCCGCAGCTGGGCGACGATGCGCGCTTCGCGAGCAACGCCGGCCGGGTGCGCAATCGGGTGGAACTGATCGCCCTGCTGCAGGAAATCATCGCCACTCGCCCGGCGCTGGCCTGGGAAGAAGCCCTGTGCGCCGTGGATGTGCCGGCCGGGCGCATCAACGACATGGCGCAGGTGTTCGAGCTGCCGCAGGTCAGGGCACGCGGCCTGCGCATCGAGCTGCCGCACCCGCTGGCCGGCCAGGTGCCGCTGGTCGGCAGTCCGTTTCATTTCTCGGACACGCCGGTGAGCTATCACCTGCCGCCGCCGCGCCTTGGCGAACACACCGACGAGGTGCTCGCCGGCCTGCTCGGCCGCAGCGCGGACGACATCGCGGCGCTGCGCGCCGCAGGGGTGCTGTGACACCGGCATAATCCTTGCCCGTCCGGGTCTTGCCCGGACGGCCCGATCACCCTCCATGCGACTCCCCCATGTCCGACCTGAACAAACTCATCGAGTCCAACCGCGCCTGGGCGGCGCGGGTCAAGGCCAGCGATCCCGACTTCTTCACCCGCCTGCTGGGCCAGCAGCGCCCGCATTACCTGTGGATCGGCTGCTCGGACAGCCGCGTGCCGGCCAACCAGATCGTCGGCCTGCTGCCGGGCGAGATCTTCGTGCACCGCAACGTCGGCAACCTGGTGCACCAGACCGACCTGAACTTCCTAGCCGTGCTGCAGTACGCCGTCGAGGTGCTGCGCGTCGATCACGTGATCGTGTGCGGGCATTACGGCTGCGGCGCCGTGCAGTCGGTGCTGGACGGCCAGCCGCTGGGCCTGATCGACAACTGGTTGCGCAACATCGAAACCGTCTACCGGCAACACCGGGACATCGACGCCCTGCCGGCCGACCAGCGTCTGAATGCGCTGTGCGAGCACAACGTGCGCGCCCAGGTACGGGCGGTGTGCGACAGCACCGTGATGCGCGGCGCCTGGGCGGCTGGCCAGGAAGTGACCGTGCATGGCTGGATTTACGGCATCGCCGACGGCCTGGTGAATGACCTTGGCGTCAGCTGCGCCTCGCCGGCCGACCGCGCCCGCCTGGATACGACCGACTGAAAGGTGCTGCGCATCGCCCATCGCGGCGCCAGTAGCGAGGCGCCGGAGAACACCCTGGCCGCCATCCGCCGCGCCATCGAACTCGGTGCGCCGTGGGTGGAGGTGGACGTGCAGGCCTGCGCCGACGGCCTGGTGGTGATCCACGACGAAACCCTGGAGCGCACCACCAACGGTCACGGGCCGGTGGCCGATCAGCCGCTGGCCGCGCTGCGGGCGCTCGATGCCGGCCACGGCGAGCGCATCCCGCTGCCACGCGAAGTGCTGGACCTGTGCCGCGGGCGCTGCGGCGTGAATCTGGAATTGAAAGGGCCGGGCGTGGCGCCGCTGCTGCTACCGCTGCTGCGCGAGGCGCTGGCCGGCGGCTGGTCGAGCCGCGACCTGCTGGCCTCTTCGTTCGACTGGACCCAGCTGGCGACACTGCGCACCACTTTGCCGCAGCTGCCGCTCGGCGTCCTTACCGAGCAGGTGAATGAGCAAGCCTGCTCGGTGGCGCGCGCCGTGCAGGCCAGTGTCATCGGCTGCGCGCTGGAATACGCCGACGCGGCGGCGGTGGCCGCGGCGCACGATGCCGGCTGCGCGCTGTGGGTCTACACCGTCAACCACCCGCAGGATCTGGCCCGCCTTGCAGCACTCGGCGTCGATGCCGTGTTTTCAGACTCTCCCGCCGCTGCGCAGCTGTAGCGACACGATGGATTGATCGGCACTTGCCCAGACAAAAGCGGCGCCAGTCCATTTTGGGCCGGCGCAGTCCCCGGCTGGGCGCGATCCGTCGAGGCGCCAATCGCTGCGCGCAGGCCCTTCCGCCGCGTTCAGTCATTCGCCAGCCCACCCGGCCGATGCCGGCTCCGCCATTCGGCCATCATTCAGCCGCAGCGCGAACTCCCCCCGCGGCGCTGGGGTCGAACAGGCCAGCACGGCAAGCAAAAGGAGAATAGCATGCGAGTCCTTACCCCCCTGTGTCTGGCCGCCGGCATGGCTCTTTTCAGCCCCGGTGCAGCGGTGTTGGCCGCCGAGGACGCCGCCACGCAGCCGCACGCCGCGGCGGCCCAATTGGTCGACGCGGATTTCGCGGCCGATACGGCCGCCGGCGGCGTTGCGGAAATCGAAATGGCCAGGCTGGCCAAGGAAAAGTCGACCAACGAGGCGGTGACGGCCTTCGCGGATCAGATGATCGCCGACCACGGCGCCGCGAATGCGCAGCTCAAGCAGGTGGCCGCAAAACTCGGCTGGGCCCTGCCGACGGACATGGGTCCGCAGCACCGCGAAACCTACGCCAACCTCAAAAAACTGTCCGGTGATCGGTTCGAGGCCGCCTACCGCTTGGCGATGGTCAGCGATCACAGCAAGACGGTGGCCGCCTTTGAGCAGCAGGCCGAGTACGGCAAGACGCCCGAACTGAAAGCCTTCGCGGAAACGTTGCTGCCGAAGCTCCAGCACCACCTCGAAATGGCGCAGGCACTGCCGGGCGGCGATTGAGCAGCGCGGCCCCGGCCCCGCCCGCCACGCGGACGGCGCCCGGCGTGACCGAGCAGATGATTCCGGGCGGCGGCTTCTATTTCGTCGTCAATGCCGGCTCGGGATCGCAGCAGAGCGACGACACGCAACGGGTCATCCGCGAGGTGCTCGAATCGGCCGGGCACCGCTGCAAGTTCTTCGAGGCCGGCAGCGGTGCCGATTTGCCGGGGCTGGCGGCGCGCGCGCTGCACGAGGCGCAGCAGAACGACGGCATCATCGCCGCGGCCGGTGGCGACGGCACGCTGAACGCCGTCGTGCAGGTGGCGCTTGGCGGCGGTCGACCGTTCGCCATGGTGCCGCGGGGCACATTCAACTACTTCGGCCGCACGCACGGCATTCCGCAGGACCTGCGGGCGGCCGCCGAGGCGCTGCTCGACGCCCGTGTGACGCCGGTGCAGGTCGGGCTGGTCAATGATCGGGTGTTCCTGGTCAACGCCAGCCTTGGCCTGTATCCGCGTTTGCTGGAAGACCGCGAAGCGTTCAAGCAGCGCTTTGGCCGCAGCCGTTTCGTCGCCTTCTGTTCGGCGCTGGCGAGTCTGCGGCGGCACTGGCAGCCGATGCCGATCGAGGTCGAGATCAACGGCGAGCGGCAGGTCCTGTCCACGCAGTCGCTGTTCGTCGGCAACAATGCCTTGCAGTTGCAGCAGGTGGGTGTCCCGGAGGCGGACGCCATCGGCCATGCGCTGGCGGTGCTGATGTTGCGCCCGGTCAGCACGGCGGGGCTGCTCGGCCTGCTGGTGCGGGGCGCGTTCTCGCGGCTGGGCGACGCGGACAGCGTGATCAATTTTTCGACCCGCGAGCTGACCGTGCGACCGCTGGTCGCCGGCAGGCGCTTCAAGGTGGCGGTGGATGGCGAGATCACGTATTTGACCGCGCCGCTCGTGTTTCGGGTGGCGCCGCAACCGCTGGCGCTGCTGGTGCCGCGCGACCGCGCTTCGCCGGCGGGTGCGGCGTGCGACTGATCCTGCACCTTTCGGACACCCATTTTGGTACCGAGCGCCCGGCGGTGGTGGCGGCGCTGACGCGCCTCGCTCAGCGCGAACGACCGGACATCGCCGTGCTGTCGGGGGATGTCACCCAGCGTGCGCGGCGGACGCAGTTCGCTGCCGCGCGGCGGTTCGTGCAATCGCTTGAGGTGCCGGTGGTGATCACGCTGCCGGGCAATCACGACATTCCGCTCGACAACGTGTTCGCGCGCCTGGGGAGGCCGTACGCCCGCTATCTGGAGGCCTTCGACGGCCCCCTCAGCCGCGTCCATTGCGGACCGGGCGAGTTCATCGTGGCGCTCAACAGCACGCGCTGGTACCGACACATCCACGGCACCGTGTCACGCCGCCAGCTGCAATGGAGCTGCGATGAACTGCGCGCCGCGCCGCCCGGGCTGCTGAAGCTGGTGGTGACGCATCACCCGGTGTACGTGCCGCGCCCCAGCGAGGAGCACAACCTGCTGCGTGGCCATCGCGAGGCGCTGGCCCAGTGGGCGGCGGCCGGCGCGGACCTGATTCTGGGCGGGCATATTCATCTGCCATCGATTACGCCGCTGGCGGAGGCGCGCGCGCTGAGCCGGTCGGTTTGGTCGGTGCAGGCCGGCACGGCGGTGTCCTCCCGCGTGCGCTGGGAGGCGCCCAACTCCGTCAACCTGCTGCGCTACGACCCGCTGGTCGCGCCCGGTGAATGCTGCGCCGAACGGTGGAACTTCAGCGCGGCGAGCGACGAATTCGAGCTGGCCGAAGCGGTGCACATGCTGCTCGCCGGGCGCGCAGCGTCGGCCACCGCGCGGTGACCGGCCGATGCCGCGTGGCCAGCGCCCGCGAGCAGCGATAATGCGCCCAACGGCTCCATCCGCAGCCGGCTGAGGCGGCAACGCTCGGATCGCTTCGTTCACACCTCTTCAAGGAGACCCCATGGCGTTCTTCGACTGGATGGCCAACCCCGAGGCCTGGCTGGCGCTCGGCGCCCTGACCGCAATCGAGATCGTGCTGGGCATCGACAACGTGATTTTCCTGTCCATCCTGGTGGCCAAGCTGCCGAAGGCGCAGCAGGCCAAGGCGCGCCAGATCGGCCTTGGCCTGGCCATGGGCATGCGCATCCTGCTGCTGCTGTCGCTGTCCTGGCTGCTGGGCTTCACCCAGCCGCTGTTCGCGCTGCTTGGCTATGAGATTTCCGGGCGCGACCTGATCCTGATCGCCGGCGGCCTGTTCCTGCTCGCCAAGAGCACGCTGGAAATCCACTCCGGTCTGGAAGGCGAGGAAGGCGGTGCCTCGGCACGCGCAGTGGCCTCGTTTGCGGCCGTGATCGTGCAGGTGGTGTTGCTGGACATCGTGTTCTCGATCGACTCGGTGCTGACCGCGGTCGGCATGGCCAACGACATTCCGGTGATGGTGCTGGCGATCGTGATCTCGGTCGGCATCATGCTGGTGGCCGCCAGCGCCATCCATGAGTTCATCGAACGCCACCCGACCATCAAGATGCTGGCGCTGAGCTTCCTGGTGCTGGTCGGCGTGGCGCTGATCGGCGAGGGCCTGGACATGCATATCCCACGTGGCTACATCTACTTCGCGATGGCCTTCTCGGTCGGCGTGGAAATGCTGAACATCCGTGTGCGCCGCCGCGCCGCGGCGCCGGTGCAGCTGCGCCGGGCCTACGTGGAGGACCAGCCGCCTGACCGTTGAGGCGCCGTCCGGGCCGCTGCTGCGGGGTGTCGACGGCCGCTGGCTGCGCTTCTGCGAGCCGGCCGGCGAGGTCACGGCGGGGACACTCGGCGAGGTATTGCCGGCGCTGGCGCGGGTCGAGGGCGCGCTCGCCGCGGGCCTGTACGCGGTCGGCATGCTCGCCTACGAGGCGGCGCCGGCCTTCGATCCGGCACTGGTGGTGCGTGCGGACGGGGAATTTCCGCTGCTGTGGTTCGGCTTCTACCGCGCCGTGCGGGACTTCGACTGGCCGCTCATCGTCCCACCGCCGGCCGCGCGCTGGCGGGCCGAACTGGCGCAGCCGGATTATCTGGACGCGGTGGCGGACATCCGCCGCGCGCTGGGCAAGGGCGACTGCTATCAGGTGAACTTCACCCAGCGTCTGCGGGCCGCCTGGCATGGCGACCCGTGGGCCTGGTTCGCGAACGCGGCGCGCTGGGCCACGCACGGGGCCTACCTGGATCTGGGGCGCTACGTGGTGGCCAGTGCCTCGCCGGAGCTGCTGTTCGCCCGCACCGGTGAGCTGATCGAATGCCGGCCGATGAAGGGCACCGCCCGGCGCGGCCGCACGCTGGCCGAGGACCGGCGCTTGGCCCGCGCCCTGCGCCACTCGCCCAAGGAGCGGGCCGAGAACCTGATGATCACCGACATGGCGCGCAACGACCTTGGCCGCATTGCTCTGCCCGGCAGCGTCGACGTGCCGCGGCTGTTCGAGGTGCAGCGCCACCCCGGTGTGTGGCAGATGATCAGCCGCGTGCAGGCACGAAGCCGGGCCAGCCTCAGCGACACGCTGCGCGCGTTGTTCCCGGCCGCGTCGGTGACCGGCGCGCCCAAGGTGCAGGCCATGCGCCAGATCGCCGCCCGCGAGTGTTCGCCGCGTGGCATTTATTGCGGCAGCATCGGTTACGCGGCGCCGGACGGCACGGCCAGCTTCAACGTCGCCATCCGCACGCTGCTGGTCGATCGCCACACCGGCCAGGCCCGGTTCGGCACCGGCAGCGGCATCGTGTGGGATTCCGATCCCGTGGCCGAGGCGCGCGAGTGTCGCCTCAAGGCACGCGCCCTGCGCCGGCCGCCGCTGGCTTTCGGATTGATCGAAACACTGCGCTGGACGCCGGCCGAGGGCTATTTTCTGCTGGAAGAGCACCTGCGCCGGCTGCATGACTCCGCCGTCTGGGCCGGCATCTGGCTGCCGTCCGGCGCGGCGCAGGCGGCGCTGCAAACGGCGGCGGCGGGGTTCCCGCAGACACCGCAACGGGTGCGGCTGGAGCTGGGCGCCGACGGCGAGCTGTGCGTCGAGGCCACGCCGCTGGCCTGGCCCGGTCGCCGGCTGTGGACGCTGGCGCTGGCGGCAGCGCCGGTCGATGCGGCCGATCCGCTGCTGTTCCACAAGACCACCCGGCGTGAAATTTACGACCAGGCACGCGCGCAGCAGCCGGCGGCCGACGATGTACTGCTGTGGAACCGGCGCGGCGAACTGACCGAGACCACCATCGCCAACATTGCGTTTCTGCGCGGCGGCGTCTGGTACACGCCGCCGCTGCGCTGCGGCCTGCTGCCCGGCACCCTGCGCGCTGCGCTGCTGCGTCAGGGCAGAATCCGCGAGGGCGTGCTGCGGCGGGACGAGCTGGCGGCGACGCCGGCGCTGGCCGTGTTCAACTCGGTGCGTGGCTGGCTCGCCGCGCGGCTGATGGATGCCACGGAGGCGGCGTGACACGGACTCTGAGCGACTGGCGCGCCGCCGCCTACCGCGTCGTCTTCGAGGCCGACACCCCGGCCGGCAAGCGCTTCGACGTGCTGCTGCTGTGGACCATCCTGGTCAGCGTGGCGCTGGTGATGCTCGACAGCGTGGCGTCCATCCACGCCCGTTACGGCGCCTGGCTGTACCGTGCGGAGTGGATTCTGACCGCGCTGTTCAGCGCCGAATACCTGGCGCGGCTGGCCAGCGCGCCGCGGCCGTGGCGGTACGCGCGCAGCTTTTTCGGCGTGGTCGATCTGCTGGCCATCGTGCCGACCTACCTGAGCCTGTTCTTCGCCGGCAGCCAGATGCTGCTGGTGATACGGGCGCTGCGCATGCTGCGCGTGTTCCGGGTGCTCAAGCTGGGCCGCTACGTGCGCGAGGCGGCGGTGTTGCAGCAGGCGCTGCGCGCCAGTCGGCCCAAGATTGCGGTGTTCCTATACACGGTGCTCACGCTGGTAATGCTCATCGGTACGCTGATGTACGTCATCGAGGGGCCCGAGCGCGGCTTCACCAGCATCCCGACCAGCATCTACTGGGCCATCGTCACCCTGACCACGGTCGGCTACGGCGACATCTCGCCGGTCACGCCGGCTGGACGGCTGCTAGCCAGTATGGCGATGATCCTCGGCTACGGCATCATTGCCGTACCGACCGGCATCGTCACCGTGGAGATGGCCCGCGCCCGCGACAGTGGTTCGGTCTCCACCCGCACTTGCCGCGACTGCACCCGCGAAGGACACGACCTGGACGCCATGCACTGCAAGTTTTGCGGCGCCGCACTGCCGCCGCTGGAGCCGTTCTGATGGCTTTCTGGGGCAAGCTGATCGGCGGCGTGGCCGGGCTGGCGGTGGGCGGCCCGCTGGGCGCCATGCTGGGCGTCGCCGCCGGGCACACGATGGACCAGGCCCGTGCCCGCGAGCTGCCGCAAGCGCGCCGGCGCCTGCGCCTGGATGCGCTGATCGACAGCGGCTTCGCGCTGATGGGCCACATCGCCAAGGCCGACGGCCGCGTCAGCGAGGCCGAGATCGCCGCCGCCGAGGCCTGGATGCAGCGCCTGGGCCTGAATGCCACGCAGCGCCAGCGGGCCATGGCGCGTTTCGAGGCCGGCAAACGGGCGGATTTTTCGGTCGCCCGCGGTATTGGCGAGTTTCGCGCCCAGGCGGGCGCCGATACCCGCCTGTTGCGCACCTTGCTGCAGATGCAGGTGTCGGTCGCCACGGCCGATGGGCGCCTGTCGGCCGCCTCGCGCCAGGCGCTGGCGGGCGTGCTGTCGCGTCTGGGCCTGCCGGCAGCGCTGCTGGATGCCATGCTCGGCCCGTCCGGCGCGGCCGGCGGCGGACGGCGGGCGGCGCCGTCCGCGCCGCGCATCGAACAGGACTATGCGGTGCTCGGCGTGCCGGCGAGTGCCGACCAGGCGGCCATCAAGAGCGCCTATCGGCGCCTGATGAGCCGCCATCACCCGGACCGGGCCGGCGACGATCCGGGCGCCACCGCCCGCGCCCAGGCCATCAATGACGCCTACCGGCGCATTCGCGAGGCGCGCGGCTTCTGAAGCCCCGCGCCCCGGGTCAACCCGGGTCAATCGGCCGGACGATAAAGGCGCATCAGCTGCCGGCAGGCGGCGGCGGGCGTCAGGCGGCCGGCGATGACGGCCTGCGTCACCTCGTCCATGGCCGCCGCCACGGCCGGATGGCCGCGAAAGCCCTGCTGCAGCGCATCGCCGATCAGGGTCCACAGCCAGCTGAGCGCCTGATGGGCGCGCTTGTCGGCCAGCTCGCCGCTGCCCGACAGCGCGGCGTGAAAGCGCATCACGGTTTCCCAGACCTGGGCAATGCCTTCCTGGCGCAGCGCGCTGCACGCGAGCACCGGCACCGACCAGTTGGGCGAGGCCGGCCGCAGCAGGTGCAGCGCCACTTCGAACTGGCTCTTGGCCAGCGCCGCCGCCTGCGGGTTGATGTCGGCCTTGTTGATGACGACCAGGTCGGCCAGCTCGACCACGCCTTTCTTGAGCGCCTGCAGCTCGTCGCCGGCATTGGGCAGTTGCAGCAGCAGGAAACAATCCACCATGCCGGCGACGGCGGTTTCCGACTGGCCGACGCCGACGGTCTCCACGACCACCACGTCGTAGCCGGCCGCCTCGCACAGCAGCAGGCTCTCGCGGGTGCGG
Organism: Immundisolibacter sp.; assembly: GCF_014359565.1. Lineage (NCBI taxonomy): Bacteria > Pseudomonadati > Pseudomonadota > Gammaproteobacteria > Immundisolibacterales > Immundisolibacteraceae > Immundisolibacter > Immundisolibacter sp. The sequence continues at coordinate 64,783 of NZ_JACIZD010000003.1, forward strand.
CTGGCGACGCCGCCCAGGTTCCCGCCGGCAGGGGAGGGGCGGATGAAGGCGGCCGGCTCGCGCGACAGCAGCTCCATGCGCGTCTTGTCGCCCAGAATCGAGCCGCCCGTGCGCTGGCTGGACGGGTCCACCGCCAGCACGGCGAGGCGATGGCCGCGGCCGGTCAGGTGCAGGCCGAGCGCCTCGATGAAGGTCGATTTGCCGACGCCCGGCACGCCGCTGATGCCAAGGCGCACCGCCTTGCCGGTGTGTGGCGCGAGCGTCGTCAGCAGGGTCTCGGCGACCGGGCGGTCCTGCGCACGGGTCGATTCGACCAGCGTGATGGCCTGCGCCAGGGCGCGCCGCTCGCCGGCCAGCAGCGCTTGCGCCAGCGCGGCCGGGTCGAGGCGGCTCAAGAGCCGGCGTGCGCCGGGCGGGCGGCGCGGATGGCGCTCAGCACCTCGCGCGCGGCCTGCGGGATCACCGTGCCGGGGCCAAAGATGCCGGCCACGCCAGCGGCGCGCAGGAAGTCGTAATCCTGCGGCGGGATGACGCCGCCGACCACCACCAGGATGTCGTCGGCGCCCTCGGCCTTGAGCGCCTGGATGATCTGCGGCACCAGCGTCTTGTGGCCGGCGGCCAGGCTCGATATGCCGACCACGTGCACGTCGTTTTCCACCGCCTGGCGCGCGGCTTCTTCCGGGGTCTGGAACAGCGGGCCGATGTCGACGTCGAAGCCCAGGTCCGCGAACGCGGTGGCGATGACCTTGGCACCACGGTCGTGGCCGTCCTGGCCGAGCTTGGCGATCAGGATGCGTGGCCGGCGGCCGTAGTCGCGCTCGAAGGCCTCGATGTCGGCGCGCAGCTCGTCCCAGTCGCTGTCGCCGGCATAGGCGGCGCCGTACACGCCGGACACCGACTGCGACTGCGCGCGATGGCGGCCGTAGATCTTTTCGAGCGCGTCGCTGATCTCGCCCACCGTGGCGCGGGCGCGCGTGGCGGTGACGGCCAGCTCGAGCAGGTTGCCGCTGCCGCTGCGGGCGGCTTCGGTCAGCGCCGCCAGCGCCTGGCGCACGGCGTTCTCGTCGCGCGCGGCGCGCAGCGCTTTCAGGCGGGCGATCTGCCCCTCGCGGACCTTGGCGTTGTCCACTTCCAGCGTGTCGACGGCGTCCTGCGTGCTCAGGCGGTACTTGTTGACGCCGACGATGGTGTCCGCGCCGCGGTCGATGCGCGCCTGCTTGGCAGCCGAGCATTCCTCGATGCGCAGCTTGGGCATGCCGGTTTCGATGGCCTTGGTCATGCCGCCGAGCGCCTCGACTTCCTCGATGATCCTCCAGGCTTCGTCGGCCATGTCCTGGGTGAGCTTTTCCATCAGGTAGGAGCCGCCCCAGGGGTCGATCACGCGGGTGATGTGGGTTTCTTCCTGGATCACCAGCTGCGTGTTGCGGGCGATGCGTGCCGAGAACTCGGTCGGCAGGGCGATGGCTTCGTCCAGCGCGTTGGTGTGCAGGCTCTGCGTGCCGCCGAACACTGCAGCCATCGCCTCGATGGTGGTGCGGATGACGTTGTTGTACGGATCCTGCTCGGTCAGCGACCAGCCGGAGGTCTGGCAGTGCGTGCGCAGCATCAGCGAGCGCGGGTCCGTGGCGCCGAACTCCTTCATGATCCGCCACCACAGCAGGCGCGCCGCGCGCAGCTTGGCGATCTCCAGATAGAAGTTCATGCCGATGGCAAAGAAGAACGACAGCCGCGGCGCGAAGGCATCGATATCCAACCCGCTGGCCTGGGCGGCGCGCACGTACTCCATGCCGTCGGCCAGCGTGAAGGCGAGCTCCAGCGCCTGCGTGGCCCCGGCTTCCTGGATGTGATAGCCGGAGATGGAGATGGAGTTGAACTTCGGCATGTGCCGGGCGGTGTAGGCGATGATGTCGCCGACGATGCGCATCGACGGTTCCGGCGGGTAGATGTAGGTATTGCGGACCATGAACTCCTTGAGGATGTCGTTCTGGATGGTCCCGGACAGCTGGTCCTGGCTGACGCCCTGTTCCTCGGCTGCCACGATGTAGCCGGCCAGCACTGGCAGCACCGCGCCGTTCATGGTCATCGACACGCTGACCTGGTCCAGCGGGATGCCGTCGAAGAGGATTTTCATGTCCTCGACCGAGTCGATCGCCACCCCGGCCTTGCCGACGTCGCCGACCACCCGCGGGTGGTCGGAGTCGTAGCCGCGGTGGGTGGCCAGGTCGAAGGCCACCGACACGCCCTGGGCGCCGGCCGCCAGCGCCTTGCGGTAGAAGGCGTTCGATTCCTCGGCGGTCGAGAATCCGGCGTACTGGCGGATGGTCCACGGCCGCCCGGCGTACATGGTCGGCTGCGGGCCGCGCACGAACGGCTCGAAGCCCGGCAGCGTGTCGGCAAATTCCAGCCCCGCCAGGTCCGCCGCCGTGTACAGCGGCTTGACCGCCAGGCCGTCCGGCGTGTGCCAGGTGAGGGACTCCAGCGGCTTGCCGCGCAGGCTCTTTTCGGCGGCTGCCTGCCACTGCTGCAGGCTCACGGGCGGGAACTTCGGGTAGGGCATGGCGATCCTTGGATTGACCGACAACGGCGCGGGATGGTCATTCTAACGGCTGGCCCTGCGGCGCACGGCCACCGGCCGCGACCCTCGACAGCGGTTGTTCGTCGACCGGGCCGGCCCACGGCGCGTTCAAGGTCCAAAGTTGGTGCGACGGGGTGCCGGCTGTCCTCATTCCGGTGCGTGCCGGCCCTGGTTCTTGTCGGGCCACTGGGTCGCGGGCCAGTGGAATGGCGCTTTTCAGCTGTTGGCACGCCGCCTGCTATACCTAACCTGGCGGGGGCCGGGAACTCTTCCCCTCCTCCTCCTGATGGTGACTGGCACACACCATCCCGGCCCCCGCCCTTTTTCTGCCTGCCTCCCTCCCCACGTCACGTGCGCGGCATCGCTCCCAGTAAAGCAACGCGCGTTCTTCGCGTATTGCGACACGCCCCCTGCCTTGCCGCCGACACGCGCAGGCATTACAACTCCGGGACCGTCACCGGAGGCAAGCGTGAAAACCACCGTCGCCCGATTCAGCGTCGCCTACCACCAACTCATCGACGAACACGGCCAGGCAGTCGGCCGGCCGCCACGCATCAGCCCCACGACGCTGCGCCGGCTGTACGGCCAGATGGTGCGTACGCGCCGTTTCGACGAGCGCGCGGTGCGCCTGCAGCGCACCGGCCAGCTGGGCACCTATGCCTCCAGCCTGGGGCACGAGGCACTGCACGTCGGGCTGGCGGACGCCATGCGGGCCGAGGATGTGCTGCTGCCGACCTACCGTGAGGCCGGCGCGCTGCTGGTGCGCGGCGTGCCGATGGAGCAACTGCTGCGCTACTGGGGCGGCGACGAGCGCGGCAGCGACTTTGCCGGGCCGCGGCGGGACTTTCCCTACTGCGTGCCGATCGCCACCCAGTGCACGCACGCCGCCGGGGTCGCCAGCGCCATGCGTCTGCGCCGGGAAAAACGCGTCGCCGTGTGCTGTCTGGGCGATGGCGCCAGTTCCAAGGGCGATTTCTACGAGGCGCTGAACCTGGCCGGCGTGTGGCGTCTGCCGCTGGTATTCGTGGTCAGCAACAACCAGTGGGCCATATCGGTGCCCCTGTCCAAACAGACCGCCTGCGCCACGCTGGCGCAAAAGTCCATCGCCGGCGGCGTGCCGGGCGTGCAGGTGGACGGCAATGATTTGCTGGCGGTGCGTCAGGTGATGAGCCGGGCACTGAGCCGGGCGCGGCGCGGCGAGGGGCCGACCCTGATCGAGGCCCTGACCTACCGCCTGGGCGATCACACCACCTCCGATGATGCCCGCCGCTACCGCCCCGAAGCCGAGGTCAGCGCGGCCTGGAAGCGCGATCCGCTGCCGCGGCTGCGCCAGTACATGGCAGGGCAGGGCCTGTGGAGCACGGCTGACGAGGAAGCCTTGCTCGCCGACTGCGACGCGCAGGTCGAGCGCGCCGTAGCGGCCTATCTGGCAACCCCGCTGCCCACGCCGACCGACATGTTCGATCATCTCTACGCGCAGCTGCCGCCCAGTCTGGCCGGGCAGCGTGCCGAAGTGGCCGGGGCCGCCCATGGCTGAGCAATCCACCCTGGTCGAGGCGGTCAATCTGGCGTTGGCGCGGGCCCTGGCCGACGACCCGACGGTGGTGGTTCTGGGCGAGGACGTGGGTGTCAACGGCGGCGTGTTTCGCGCCACCGTGGGCCTGCAGGAGCGCTTTGGCGAGCGTGTCATGGACACGCCGCTGGCCGAGAACCTGATCGCCGGCGTGGCTGTGGGCATGGCCGCCGAGGGCCTGCGCCCGGTGGCGGAAATCCAGTTCTCGGGCTTCATCTACCCGGCCATCGACCAGCTGGTGAGCCACGCCAGCCGCCTGCGCAACCGCACCCGTGGCCGGCTGACCTGCCCCATGGTGCTGCGCGCGCCGTGCGGCGGCGGCATCCACGCGCCGGAGCATCATTCCGAGAGCAACGAGGCCATGCTGGCGCAGGTGCCGGGTCTGCGGGTGGTGATCCCATCGTCGCCGGCGCGCGCCTACGGCCTGCTGCTGGCCGCCATCCGCGACCCCGATCCGGTGGTGTTCCTGGAGCCGGCGCGCATTTACCGCGCGATCAAGGAAACCGTGGTCGATCATGGCGAGGCGCTGCCGCTGGATGTCTGCTTCGTGCTGCGCGAAGGCACCGACCTGAGCCTGGTCAGCTGGGGCGCCAGCGTGCTCGATTGCCTGGCGGTGGCCGATACCCTGGCCGCGGAGGGCGTCAGCGCCGAGGTCATCGACGTCGCCACCCTGAACCGGCTCGATGCCGACACGCTGCTGGCGTCTGTGGCCAGGACCGGACGCTGCGTGATCGTGCACGAGGCGCCGTTCAGCGGCGGCTTTGGCGCGGAAATCGCGGCGCTGCTGGCCGGGCCGGGACTGATGTCGCTGCTGGCGCCGGTCGAGCGCGTCACCGGCTACGACACGGTGATGCCGCTGGCGCGCCTGGAACACGCCTACATTCCCGGGCCGGCGCGCATCCTGGCGGCCGCCCATCGCGTGCTGGAGCACTGAACCGATGAACGAACCGGCCAAGATATTCACCCTGCCGGATCTGGGCGAAGGCCTGGCCGAGGCGGAACTGCTGTCCTGGCACGTCGGCCTGGGCGATCACGTGGTCGAGGGCCAGCCGCTGGCCTCGGTCGAGACCGACAAGGCGGTGGTCGAGGTGCCCTCGCCGCGGGCCGGCGAGATCGCCCGCCTGTGCGCGCAGGTCGGCGAGCGGGTCAAGGTGGGCGCGCCGCTGGTCGAGTTCGTGGGCGGGGCGAGCACCGACAGCGGCACGGTGGTGGGCGAGGTGGCCGTCGGCAGCGCCGTGCTGCACGAGGCGCCGCAGTCAGTCGGCCGATCCGGTGCCGGCCTGCGCGCCACCCCCGCCGTTCGGGCCATCGCCAAGCGCCTGGGCGTGGACCTGGGCTCGGTCACGCCAAGCGGCCCCAACGACACCATCACCAAGGCCGATGTCGAGCGCGTGGCGCGTATCTACGCCGAAACCGGGCCGCTGGAAGCGCTCAGCGGCACACGCCGGGCGATGGCCGTCAACATGGCCAAGACGCAGGCGGAAGTCGCCACCGCGGCGCTGTTCGACGATGCCGACATCCACGCCTGGCCGGCCGGCAGCGATCCCATGACGCGCCTGCTGCGGGCGCTGGCCGCCGGCTGCCGGGCCGAGCCGGCGCTGAACGCCTGGTTCGACAGCGAGGACATGGGCCGGCGCCTGCTGAAGAAAATCGACGTCGGCATCGCCGTCGACAGTCCGGAGGGTCTGTTCGTGCCGGTACTGCGCGACGTGGGCGGCCAGTCGGCCGGGGAACTGCGCGCCGGGGTCGATGCCCTCATGGCTGCCGTGCGCACGCGCAGCCTGAAACCGGAGCAACTGCGCGGCGCCAGCATCATGCTCAGCAACTTCGGCCCGCTCGGCGGCCGCTACGCGGTGCCGCTGCTGGTGCCGCCGGTGGTGGCCATCCTGGGCGCCGGCCGGGCGTGCGACCAGGTGCTGGCGGTGGACGGCCAACCGGCCGTGCGCCGGGTGCTGCCGCTGTCGCTCAGTTTCGACCACCGGGTGGTCACCGGCGGCGAGGCGGCGCGGTTTCTGATGGCTGTCAAGGCGGACCTGGAACGGGCGGATTAGTCTTGCCGCAGCCTTGCCATAACGTACGAATATGCGTACGCTTTGGTTCTTTAATGACCTCAGGTGCATTGCAATGTCCACTCTCACCGCAAGCGAAGCACGCGCCGGTCTTTACCGGCTCATCGATCAGGCCGCGGAGTCGCACCAACCGGTTGTCATCGCCGGCAAGCGCAACAGCGCGGTCCTGGTTGCGGCCGAGGATTGGGAGGCTATTCAGGAAACGCTGTATCTGCTGTCCGTGCCGGGCATGCGCGAGTCCATCAAGGAAGGCATGGCCGAGCCCGTCGACGCCTGCGCCAAGGAGCTGGATTGGTGACATGGCGGCTGGTCTATACCCGGCAAGCCCAGAAAGATGCCCGCAAGCTGGCCGCGTCCGGTCTCAGGGAAAAAGCGCAGGCACTGCTCAACGTCATCCAGAAAGATCCCTTCCAGAACCCGCCGCCCTACGAGAAACCGGTCGGTGATCTTGCGGGGACTTATTCGCGTCGCATCAATATCCAGCATCGCCTTGTATACCAGGTGCTCGAATCCGAGCAGGTCGTGAAGGTGCTGCGCTTATGGACGCACTACGAATAACCGGCCCGCCTGCGTTGTAAAACTACCCGGCCACCTGCAGCACCTTGGCCCCGGCGTGGCGGCCGAACTTGATATCCGCCAGCGCCCGGTTGGCGTCTGCCAGCGCATAGACCCGCAGCCTGGGCCGGATGCCGGCCTGCGCGGCCAGTGCCAGGCACTCGCGCACGTCGGCGCGGGTGACGTTGGCCACCGACTGCACGGATTTTTCCAGCCACAGCTCGCCGGCGTAGTCGATGCCGGCCATGACCGCGGCGTCGGTGCCTTCCTTGCGAATGGCATTCACCACCAGCCGCCCGCCCGGGCGCAGGTTGCGCAGCGCCGCCCGCAGCGGCGCCCAGGCCGGCGTGGTATCGATGATGGCGTGCAGCAACGTTGGCGATTGCGCATCGGCCGCACCGGCCCAGGTGGCGCCAAGGTCCAGCGCCAGCGCCCGTTGCGCCGCATTGTGGGTGAACACATGGATCGGCGAGCGCGCAAAGCGCGCCCGCGCCATCTGCAGCACCAGATGCCCGCTGGCACCGAAGCCGGTCAGGCCCAGCGCCTGGCCGTCTTCGAGCCGGCACAACGACAGGGCGCGATACCCGACCGCCCCGGCGCACAGCAGTGGGGCGGCCTCGAGGTCGCCGAGCGCATCCGGCAGCGGATGCACGAAACCGGCCGGCGCGGTCATGAACTGCGCATAGCCGCCGTGGGCGTCGCGCCCGGTGGCAACGAACTGCGCGCACAGGTTCTCGCGCCCTTCGCGGCAGTGCTCGCAGCGGCCGCAGGCGCTGAAAATCCACGCCACGCCGACCCGCTCACCCACGCGCAAATCGCTGCCGGCGGGCGCGCTGATCACCCGCCCGACCACCTGATGGCCCGGCACGATGGGCAGGCGCGGCGGCGGCGTGCGGCCCTCGATTTCGTCCAGCTCCGTGTGGCACACGCCGCAACAGGACACCTCGATCAGCGCCTCGCCGGCGGCCGGCTCGGGCAGCGGCAGCTCGCGCGCCTCCAGGGCCGCGCCGTCGTCGGCCACTTCGCCGAGCCGACTCAGCAGCATGGCCTGCATGGTGCCGGTGCCGACTTACAGCGTCTTGCGCAGGCGCTCGTAGCCGCGGGCGATTTCCTCGCCGACGAGCTTGGCCGCCGCGAGCACTTCGCGGCCGCTGTCGCCGGTGATGACGGCGGCCTCGGCGGCCTTTTCGCGCACCTGCTCAAGTTTTTTTTCGAGCTGGGCCCACTCGTCCTGCGCCTCCAGCCGGGCGAGGTGCGCCTTGACGATCAGTTCGTCGCGCTGCGTGGCCAGCTGGTCCAGCAGTTTCTTGAGTTCCTCGTTCGCAGTCATGATGACCTCCGCCCCGGATCGTCGGGGCACTGTGCAGTGGCAGGGCAGGGTCCATTAGGCGGTCGTGCGCAGTCGGCTGCCCTGATCGGCCTCAAGCAGGGGACTCGCGCCGCGCCACCGGCCGCGCGGGTCGCAGGCCTGAGCGCAGCCAGGGCGGAACTGGGAACACGCTGCCCAAATCCCTGTGGGAGGGGCGCCGCGCCGCGAATCCGCCCGAAGTGCGCCGGGCGGGCCCGTTCTCACACGCCGCGCAGCAACTCGTTGATGCCGACCTTGGCGCGGGTTTGCAGGTCCACCTGCTTGACGATGACGGCGCAGTACAGGCTGTGGCTACCGTCGGCGGCCGGCAGGTTGCCGGGCACTACCACCGCCCCGGCCGGCACGCGGCCGTAGGTGATCTGGCCGGTTTCGCGGTTGTAGATCTTGGTGCTCTGACCGATGAACACGCCCATCGACAGCACCGCGCCGCGCTCCACCACCACGCCTTCGACCACTTCCGAACGGGCGCCGATGAAGCAGTCGTCCTCGATGATGGTCGGCGCCGCCTGCAGCGGTTCGAGCACGCCGCCGATGCCCACGCCACCGGAAAGGTGCACGTTCCTGCCGATCTGCGCGCAGGAGCCGACCGTGGCCCAGGTGTCGACCATGCTGCCGCTGTCCACGTAGGCGCCGATGTTGACGTAGCTTGGCATCAGCACCACGCCGGGGGCGATGTAGGCGCCGCGGCGCACGGTGGCCGGCGGCACCACGCGGGCGCCCTGGGCGGCGAAGTCGGTGGCCCCGAAATCCGCGAACTTGGTCGGCACCTTGTCGAAAAAGCGCCCGTAGCCGCCGTCCATGACGGCGTTGTCGGCAATCCGGAACGACAGCAGCACGGCCTTTTTCAGCCACTCGTTGACGCGCCAGCCGCCGGCGGTCGGCTCGGCCACGCGCGCCGTGCCGGCATCCAGCAGCGCCAGGGCCTGCTCCACCGCGTCGCGCACGGTGGCGGTGACGTTGGCCGGGGTGATTTCGGCGCGCGCCTCGAAGGCGGCTTCGAGGGTGTCGATCAGGTCCTGCATGGGGTTTCCGTTGCGTCGGGTTGGGGGAGTCAGTCGTTCAGCGCGGCCGCCAGACGCGTTATGGCCTGCGCACAGGCGGCCTCGTCGGCCACCAGCGCCAGGCGCACGTGTCCGGCACCGGGATTCATGCCGCCGTCGGCGCGGGCCAGATAGCTGCCCGGCAGCACGCGCAGGTGATGGTCCGCATACAGGCGGCGGGTGAAGGCCGGATCGTCACCGCCCGGCACCGGCAGCCACAGGCAGAAGCCGCCCTGCGGCAACGTGACCCGGCCACCGAGCATCGGCACCGCGGCGGCCAGCTTGCGCCGGTAGATGGCGCGACTGGCCGCCACGTGCGCCTCGTCGCGCCAGGCGGCGGCACTGGCCGCCTGCACATGTTCCGGCAGCGCGCAGCCGTGGTAGGTGCGGTACAGCAGGAAGCGCTCGATCAGCCGTGCGTCGCCGGCCACGAAACCGGAGCGCAGCCCCGGTACGCTGGAGCGCTTGGACAGGCTCTGGAACACCAGGCAGCGTTCGAAGCCGTCCAGGCCCAGCGCCCGGCAGGCGGCCAGGATGCCCGCCGGCGGGGCTGCGTCGTCGGGATAGATTTCCGAATAGCACTCGTCGGACGCGATGACGAAGTCATGCCGCTGCGCCAGCTCGACCAGGGCTTTGAGCTGATCCAGCGTCAGCACGCGCCCGGTCGGGTTGTGCGGCGAACAGATGTACAGCAGCTGCACGTCGCGCCAGACAGCCGCCGGCACGGCGCCGAAATCCGGCTGATAGTCGGCCGCGGCGGCGCAGGGGATATACAGCGGCCGGGCGCCGGCAAGCAGCGCCGCGCCCTCGTATATCTGATAGAACGGATTGGGCATCGCCACCCGCGCGCCGGGTGCGCGGTCGATCAGGCACTGGGCGATGGCAAACAGCGCCTCGCGCGTGCCGCTCGCCGGCAGCACCTGACGGGCCGGATCGACGGCGCCTTCGGGCAGGCCGTGACGGCGCACCAGCCAGTCGGCGATGGCGGCACGCAGCTCGTCCGAGCCGGCCGTCTTCGGGTACCGGCCCAGGCCATCCAGGTTGTCGATCAGCGCGTTTCGCACCAGCGCCGGCGGCGCGTGGCGTGGCTCGCCGATGGACAGGTCGATCAGCGGCAGGCCACCGCCGTGCCGGACATCGGCCAGCAGGCCGCGCAGGCGTTCGAACGGGTACGGCTGCAGGTCGGCGAAACCGGGGTTCATGGCGGCACCCGAAGCCCGTTCAGGCCGGCGTGGCCGGTTCGCCGTCCAGGCGTCGCGCCAGTTGCTCGCGCAGCTGATCCAGGCGCGCCGCGTCGGTGACGGCATGCCCCGTGGCGTCGGTGACGAAAAAGGCGTCCTCGGCGCGCTCGCCGTAGGTGTTGACACGGGCGTTCTGCAGCACCAGTTCGCACTCGGCAAAGGCTTGCGCCACCTGTGACAGCAGGCCGGGGCGGTCCTTGGTGATCAGCTCGACGACCGTGCGGTCGCGCCCAAGGTCGGTGGCAAACGACACCTCGGTGGCCACCCGGAACGCCTTGTGCTGGCGGCTGACGCGCCGGCCGCCCGAACGCAGCGACAGTGGGTCTTCGAGCAGGGCCTCGCGCAGGGCGGCCCGGATGTCGCGGCGCCGGGACGGGTCGGACACCGGCTCGCCGTTCAGATCCGACACCAGGAAGGTGTCCAGCGCGTAGCCGTCACGGCTGGTGTAGATGCGCGCATCGACGATGTCCAGCCCGAGCCGGTCCAGGGTCGATGTGATGGCCGCGAACAGGAACTTGCGATCGCGCGTGTAGACCATCACGCCGGTGCTGCCGCGGTCCGGGAAGTCGCGCGTGGCCACCGCCGTCGGTTGCTCGCCGCGGCCGCGCAGGATGTGCTTGGCATGCCAGGCGATCTCCTCGGCCGTGAAGCGCAGGAAGTAGTCGTCGTCCAGGCGATCCCAGAAGCGCTCGCACTGTTGCGGGTCCACCTGCTCGGCCGGCAGCAGCGCCGCGGCCTGAGCGCGGACTTCTGCCGCCTGCTCGTGGGCGTCGATGGGGCTGCCGAAGCCCCGCCGCAGGGCGCGCCGGGTGGCCAGGTACAGCGTCGACAGCAGCGAGCCTTTCCAGGAATTCCATACCGTCGGTCCGGTGCCGCGCATGTCGGCCACCGTCAGCAGGTACAGGTAGTCCAGGTGCACCTGGTCGCCGACGGTGGCGGCGAAGGCACGGATCACCTCCGGGTCGCCGATGTCCTGCCGCTGCGAGACCTTGCTCATCAGCAGATGGTGGCGGACCAGCCAGGTCACCAGGCGGCTGTCAAGTTCGGACAGCCGGTGCAGGCGGCAGAACGCGTAGGCCTCGTGACCGCCCAGCTCCGAATGATCCCCGCCGCGACCCTTGGCGATGTCGTGAAACAGGGCTGCCAGGTACAGCAGCTCCGGTTTCGGGATGTTCTGGAATACCTCGTAACCGAGCTCCAGGGCACCGATTTTCTCGTCCGGGAAGGCATAGCTGCGCGTGTTGCGCAGCACGAACAGGCTGTGTTCGTCGACCGTGTAGACGTGAAACAGGTCATGCTGCATCTGCCCCACCACGCGCCCGAAGGCCGGGATGTAGCGGGCCAGCACGCCGTAGCGGTGCATGCGCTGCAGCTCGTGGCCGATGCCGTGCGGCTGGCGGATGATTTCCATGAACAGGCTGGTGCAGCGGATGTCGGCCCGAAACGCATCGTCGATCAGGTACAGGTGCCTGCGGATCAGGCGCACGGTGCCGGCGCGCACGCCGCGCACGTGTTTGCGGTGCTGCTGCAGCAGCAGGAAGATCTCCAGCAGCGCGAACGGGTAGCGTCGAAACACCCGCTCGTCCCGCGCCTCGATGAAGTCCTTGCGAATCTGGAAACGGCTGCTGAGCGGCACCGCGCGGTCGCTGCGCCGGGAGAGCAGGATTTCCTCCTCGAAGTGCGCCAGCAGCATTTCGTTCAGCCGCGACAGGCCCTTGACCGTGCGGTAGTAGCGCTTCATGAACTGCTCGACGGCCAGGGTCTCATCGCCGTCCTGGTAGCCGAAACGCTGCGCCAGCTCGCGCTGCTGGTCGAACAGCAGGTGATCGTGCTTGCGGCCGGCCAGCAGGTGCAGGCCGTTTCGGACCTGCGACAGGAACTCCTGGCCCTCGACCAGCAATTGGTACTCGTCCGGCTCCAGAAAGCCGTGATCGACCAGCTCGTGCAGGGTGCGGGCGCCGAAGTGGCGCTTGGCCACCCAGCCGATGGTGTGGATGTCGCGCAGGCCGCCGGGGCTTTCCTTGACGTTCGGTTCGAGCTTGTAGGCGGTGGCGTCGAACTTGTCGTAACGGGCCTGCTGCTCGGCCAGCTTGGCGGCGAAGAACTTGCGCGTCGGCCACATCTGGCCGGGACCGGTGCGCCGGCCAAGCTGCTCGAACAGGGCCGCGTCGCCGGCCAGCAGGCGCGCCTCGATCAGGGTGGTGGCGATGGTCACGTCGCGCCGGCCCTCGTCCACGCACTGACGGACGCTGCGCACGCTGGCGCCGATGTCCAGGCCCGTGTCGTACAGGAAGGTGACGAAGCGGGCAATGGCGTCCGACGCGCGGCTGATGTCGCCGGCCCGCCCTGCCAGGACCAGGATGTCGACGTCGGAGCAGGCGTGCAGCTCGCCGCGGCCGTAGCCGCCTACCGCCACCAGCGCCAGGCGCTGGGCGCCCGGCACATCGGCCATCTGCGCCGCCCAGATGCGCCGCAGCAGCAGGTCCACGAAGGCGGTGCGCGCCTGCACGATGGGCGTGCCGGCCGGCTGCCGGTCGTAGTGGGCGCGCAGGCGGTCGGTGAACTGCTGGCGCAGCTGCCGGCAGGTGGCGGCGGTGACGCCCAGCTCGTCAAGTGCGCGCCCGATTTCTTCCGCATCGAACAGCGGCGCCGGGGTCGATGCGGACGGCGGCGCGTTCACGGCGGCGTCTCGCCCTCGCGCAGGGTCAGCACCTCGACGCCGGTGTCGGTCACCAGCACCATGTGTTCCCACTGCGCCGACAGGCTGTGGTCCTTGGTCACCACCGTCCAGCCGTCGGCCAGCAGCTTCACGTGCCGCTTGCCGGCGTTCAGCATCGGCTCGATGGTGAACACCATGCCCGGTTCCAGCACCAGGCCGGTGCCCGGAATGCCGTAGTGCAGCACCTGCGGCTCCTCGTGGAACTGGCGCCCGATGCCGTGCCCGCAGTACTCGCGCACGATCGAGTAATTGCGCGCCTCGGCGTGGCTCTGGATGGCGTGGCCCAGGTCGCCCAGGCGCATGCCCGGCCGGACCATGCCGATGCCGACCCACAGCGCCTCATAGCTGGTCTCGCACAGGCGGCGCGCCTGGATGGTCGGCTCGCCGACGTAGAACATGGCGCTGGTGTCGCCGTGGTAGTCGTCCTTGATCACGGTGACGTCGATGTTGACGATGTCGCCGCGCTTGAGCGGCTTGTCGTTCGGAATGCCGTGACACACGACGTGGTTGACCGAGGTGCAGATCGACTTCGGGAAGCCGTGGTAACCCAGCGGCGCCGAGCGGCCGCCCAGCACCTGCGTCGTGTATTGCTCGCAGATGTCGTTCAGCGTATCGGTGCTGACGCCGGGGCGCACGTGCTCGCCGATCATGCCGAGCAGCTGCGCGGCCAGGCGGCCGGCCACGCGCAGGGCTTCGATTTCTTGAGGAGTTTTGATGGAAACGGTCATGGGCATCGGCGAGCGTCGCCGGCAGGGGCGGCGGCGGGGTAAAGGTTTTGAAATGTAGCAGCCGGCGCGCACGCCGGTAAACCGGCCGATTGTGGCCTGCGGCGATCGGTGCTATAAATCGCGCCCCTGACTTCGGGCACCCGCCCGACGATTGCCCGTTGTATCGCGGCCCTCACCCAAGACTTGCGGAGCGTTTTTGCTTATGGCTGGAGTTTCCATGCGCGACCTACTGGACGCGGGCGTCCATTTCGGTCATCAGACCCGCTACTGGTCGCCGGCCATGGCTCCTTATATCTATGGTGCCCGCCAGAACATCCACATCATCAACCTGGAGCGCAGCCTGCCCATGCTGCGCGATGCGATGAACGTGCTGGGCAAGATCGCCGCCCGCGGCGGCACGGTGCTGTTCGTGGGCACCAAGCGCCAGGCCCGCAAGCTGGTCGAACAGCATGCCACCGCCTGCGGCATGCCGTATATCAGCTACCGCTGGCTGGGCGGCATGCTGACCAACTACCGCACCGTGCGCAAGTCGGTGGACCGCCTGATCGATCTGGAAACCCGCCTCGAGCTGGGCAAGACCGGCGACCTGAGCAAGCGCGAAATCCAGTTGCTGCACCGCGAGCGCGAGAAGCTGGTGCGCAGCGTCGGCGGCATCCGCACCCTGAAGGGCATGCCCGACGCGCTGTTCGTGATCGACACCGGCTACGAGCACATCGCCGTCGAGGAAGCCAACCGCCTGGGCATCCCGGTGATTGCGGTGGTCGACACCAACAACCGCCCGGAAAAGATCGACTACGTCATTCCCGGCAACGACGACTCGATCCGCGCCATCGACCTGTATCTGGGCCAGGCCGCGGAAGCGATTCGCAACGGTCGCGCCGCCCTGGCGGCGGGCGGCAGCGACGAGTTCATCGAAGTCGTCGAGGTCGGCTAGGCGGGCGTGGCTGCGCGGCGCCGCCGCCGACCACGCACGTGTTTTTTCATTCACAAAGAGGGGTTCGACCCCTCTTTTTTTGCTCGGGCACCCCGTTGGTCAAGACCGGTGGCGCCCTGACCTGGAGGCATCTCAAATGAACATATCGGCAGCACTGGTCAAGGAAATGCGCGAGCGCACCGGCCTTGGCATGATGGAATGCAAGAAGGCGCTGACCGAGGCCGGGGGCGACATCGAGGTCGCCATCGACCTGATGCGCAAGGCCGGCGCCGCGCGTGCCGACAAGAAGGCTGGGCGCATCGCAGCCGATGGCGCCATCATCCTGTCGGCCAGCGCCGACGGGCGCAGCGTGGCCCTCACCGAGGTCAACTCGGAAACCGACTTCGTGGCCAAGGACGCCGGCTTCCTGGCCTTTGCGCAGGCAGTTGGCGATCTAGTGCTGAGCCAGGCGCCAGCCGACGTGGAACAGCTGTCGGCTCTGACGCTGGGCGACGGCACGGTCGAGGAAGCCCGCCAGCAGCTGGTGGCCAAGATCGGCGAGAACATTCGCGTGCGCCGTTTCGTGCGCCGCCAGACGACCTCCGGCGTGATCGGCAGCTACCTGCACGGCTCGCGCATTGGCGTGTTGGTCGAACTCGAGGGCGGCGATCTGGCCCTGGCGCGGGACATCGCGATGCACGTCGCCGCCAGCCGGCCGCTGTGCGTGTCCAGCGAACAGATTCCGGCGGATGTGATCGCCCGCGAGAAGGAAATCTACGACGCCCAGGCGGCCGAATCCGGCAAGCCGGAAGACATCCGCGCCAGGATGGTCGAGGGCCGGCTGCGCAAGTACGCGGCCGAGGTCACTCTGCTCGGCCAGCCCTTCGTCAAGGACCCGGACACCACCGTCGAGCAATTGCTGAAAAAGGCGAACGCGCGGGTGATCGGCTTCGACCGGCTGGAAGTCGGCGAGGGCATCGAGAAGCAGGCCGACGACTTCGTCGCCGAAGTGATGAAGCAAGCCCGCGGCTGAAGCTCCATGGCCGGTTCGCCGCCCAAGTACAAACGCATCCTGCTGAAGCTCAGCGGCGAGGCGCTGGCCGGCGGCAAGCCGCACGGCTTCGATCGGCCGGCCATGCAGGCGGTGGCCGACGAACTGGCGCCGGTGCTGGCGGCCGGCGTGCAGGTCGGTCTGGTGGTCGGCGGCGGCAACCTGTTTCGCGGGCTGCCGGCGGCAGCCGACGGGGGTGACCGGGCCACCGCCGATTACATCGGCATGCTGGCCACGGTGATGAATGCGCTGGCGCTGCACGAGGTACTGGAACGCGCTGGCCTGGCGGCCCGCGTCATGTCCGCGCTGCCGGTTACCGGCGTCGCCGAGCCGTTCGTGCGGGTCAAGGCACTGGCGCATCTGAAGGCCGGCAAGGTGGTGCTGTTCGGCGGCGGTATAGGCAATCCGTATTTCACCACCGACACGGCCGCCTGCCTGCGCGCCATCGACATCGGCGCCCAGCTGTTGCTCAAGGCCACCAAGGTCGACGGCGTCTACGACGTCGATCCGCTGCGCAACGCCACCGCACGACGTTACGAGCAGCTTGACTATGATGAAGTGCTGGCGCGGCACCTGGGCGTTATGGACGCGACCGCGGTGGCATTGGCGCGCGAGCACGCCCTGCCGGTGCGGGTGTTCGACATGAACAGTCGCGGCGCGCTGCTGCGTATCGTGCACGGAGAGCCGGTCGGCACCCTCATGGCGCCGGCCGCGGACGGGAGACAGACATGATCGATGACGTGCTCAAGGACGCCGAACAGCGCATGGCCAAGAGCGTCCACGGGCTGCATGAGGAACTGAAGAAAATCCGCGCCGGCCGCGCCCACCCGGGCCTGCTGGACCAGGTGCATGTCAATTACTACGGTGTGGACACGCCGCTGCGCCAGCTGGCCAACGTCAGCGCCGAGGACGCACGCACGCTGCTGGTGGCGCCGTTCGACAAGGCCGCCGTGGCGGCCATCGACAAGGCCATTCGCGAATCCGACCTGGGGCTCAATCCGGCCACTGCCGGCATGGTCATTCGCGTGCCGCTGCCGGCGCTGACCGAGCAGCGGCGCAAGGATCTGATCCGCGTGGTGCGCGGCGAGGGCGAAGCCTGCCGGGTGGCCATTCGCAACGTGCGCCGCGACGCCAACGGCTCGCTCAAGGAGCTGGAGAAGGAAAAGCTGATCTCGGTCGACGACGAAGCCCGTGGCCAGGCCGAGATACAGAAGCTCACCGACCGTTTCGTGGCCGAGGTCGAAGCCCTTCTGGCGGCCAAGGAAGCCGACCTGCTGGACGTCTGACCGGGCGCCATGACGACGCCCGAGGCCAGCTACCCGCGGCACCTTGCCATCATCATGGATGGCAACGGCCGCTGGGCGCGTCAGCGTCACCTGCCGCGGGTGGCCGGCCACCGGGTCGGCGCCCGCGTGGTGCGGCGCATCGTCGAGGAGTGCGCCCGGCGCAACATCGGCTACCTGACCGTGTTCGCTTTCAGCAGTGAGAACTGGCGGCGTCCGCCGGATGAGGTATCGCTGCTGATGGAGCTGTTCCTGCGCGCCCTGCGCGACGAGAAAATGCGGCTGCTGGAAAACGACATCCGGCTGTCGGTAATCGGCGATCGCAGCGCCCTGCCGGCACGCCTGCAGACGGCGATCGCGCAGGTCGAGGCCGCCACGGCCCACTGCCAGGGCCTGCACCTGACCGTGGCCACCAATTACGGTGGGCGCTGGGACATCGTGCAGGCGGCGCGATCGGTGGCGGCCGCAGCGGTCGCGGGCGAACTGGACCCCGCCGACCTGGATGAAGACAGCTTCGCGGCCCGACTGGCCCTGGGCAGCGCGCCACCGGTCGACCTGCTGATCCGCACCGGCGGCGAGCTGCGCATCAGCAATTTCCTGCTCTGGCAGCTGGCCTATGCGGAGCTGTATTTCACCGACACCCTGTGGCCAGATTTCGACGCCGCCGCGCTGGACCAGGCGCTGGCCTGGTTTGCCGGCCGCGAGCGGCGTTTCGGGCGCACCGGCGAGCAACTGCGCCTCGGCGGTGCCGGTGCCTAAAACGCGTATCCTGACGGCCATCGTCCTGCTGGGTCTGGCGCTGCTGCTGCTGTGGCGCGGCACGCTGCCGTGGGTGCTGGGGGTGTTCGCGGCGATCGCCCTGCGCGCCGCCTGGGAATGGGCGGGCCTGTGTTCGGGCCTGAGCGGTGCGCGGCGCTGGCTGCTGCTGGCGACGCTCGGCGCCTGCCTGGCTGGGTCGTACGCGCTGCCGGCTTCGTGGACCGCCGTGGCGCTCGCCGCCGCACTCGCGTGGTGGGCGTTGGGGCTGCGGCTGGTGCTGTGCTACCCGGTCCTGCCGGACTGGATTGACCGGCCGCTGGCGCAGGCCGCCATCATCCTGCTGGCGCTGGCGCCCGCCTGGCTGGCGCTGGCCCGTCTGGCGGATGGGCAGCGCCCCTTGCTGCTGCTGTGCCTGGCGCTGGTGTGGGCAGCCGACAGCGGCGCTTATCTGGTCGGTCGCCGCTTCGGCAAGCGCAAGCTGTGTCCGCAGGTCAGCCCGGGCAAGACCGTGGAGGGACTGCTCGGCGGCCTGGTCGGCGCGGTACTGGTCGGGCTGGTCGCGGGACTTGCCTTGGGGCTGGACGGCCTGCGCCTGGCGGCACTGGTCGGGCTCGTCACCGCCTGCGCGGCCGTATCGGTGGTGGGCGATCTTGCGGAAAGCCTGTTCAAGCGCCGCGCCGGGGTCAAGGACAGCAGTCATCTGCTGCCCGGTCACGGCGGCGTGCTGGACCGCATCGACGCCCTGATCGCCGCGGCGCCCCTGTTTGCGCTGACCGCGCCGCTGCTGGTGCGGGGCTAGGCGATGCGCGGCGTTGCCCTGCTCGGGGCCACCGGCTCGATCGGCGACAGTACGCTGTCGGTGCTCGCGCTGCACCCGGACCGGTACCGCCTGCAGGTGGTCGCGGCGCGGCGCAACGTGCCGCGCATGCTCGAAATCTGTCGGCAGTTCAGGCCCCCGCTGGCGGTGCTGACCGAGCCTGCCGCGGCGGCGGAACTTCGCGCAGCCTTGGGTGCCGGGCAGGCCACTCAGGTGCTGGCCGGCCACGAGGTGCTGGAGCAGGTAGTGCGCGCACCGGAAGTCGATGTCGTCGTCGCCGGTATCGTCGGCGCGGCGGGCCTTGCATCGTCCTTGGCCGCTGCGCAGGCTGGCAAGACGCTGCTGCTTGCGAACAAGGAGGCGCTGGTCATGGCCGGCGCGCTGTTCATGGATGCGGTGCGCCAAGGCGGCGCCACGCTGATTCCCATCGACAGCGAAACCAACGCCATGTTCCAGTGCCTGCCGGCGTATCGCTGTGGCGAACCGGCGGCCGAGCGCGGCGTGCGCCGCCTGCTGCTGACCGCCTCCGGCGGGCCGTTTCTGCGTACCGCGGCGGCCGACATGGCGCGTGCCACGCCCGACCAGGCCTGCGCCCACCCGCGCTGGGTGATGGGGCGCAAGATTTCGGTCGACTCCGCCACGCTCATGAACAAGGGGCTCGAGGTGATCGAAAGCGCCTGGCTGTTCGGCCTGCCTGGCAACGCCATCGAGGTGGTGGTGCATCCGCAAAGCGTGGTGCATTCGCTGGTCGAGTACTGCGACGGGTCGCTGCTGGCGCAGCTGGCAAGCCCCGACATGCGGGTACCGATCGCCCACGCGCTGGCCTGGCCGCAGCGTCAGGCCTCCGGCGCCGCGGCGCTGAACCTGTTCGATGTGGCGCGGCTGGATTTCGAGCTGCCGGACCGGGCGCGTTTTCCCTGCCTCGATCTGGCGTATCGGGCGCTGCGCGACGGTGGCACTGCGGGAGCCATTCTGAACGCTGCCAACGAGATTGCGGTCCAAGCGTTCCTTGACGGCCGGCTGGCCTTTGGCAGCATTGCCGAGGTCGTGGGCGCCAGCCTGGATGCGGTGCCCGCCGTCCCGGCCGAGAGTCTGGAAACCGTTCTGGCCGCCGACGCCGCGGCACGGCGGATTGCCATGTCACAGGTGCAATCGCGATGCTGAATCTGCTGTGGTCGGTGGGTGCGTTTCTGGTCGCCATCGGCGTGCTGGTCAGCGTGCACGAATACGGGCATTTCTGGGCCGCGCGCCGGGTCGGCGTCAGGGTGCTGCGGTTCTCGATCGGCTTCGGGCGCCCGCTGTGGCGGCGCACGGACCGTCACGGCACGGAATTCGTGATCGCCGCCCTGCCGCTGGGCGGCTACGTCAAGATGCTGGATGAAACCGAGGCGCCGGTGCAGCCCGCGCAGCTCGACCAGGCCTTCAACCGCAAGCCGGTGCTGGCCCGCATGGCGGTGGTGGCGGCCGGGCCGCTGGCCAACCTGCTGCTGGCATGGCTGCTGTACTGGGCCATGTTCATGGTCGGCACCTACGGCCAGCGACCGGTGGTGGGGCAGGTCTTGCCGGGCACGCCGGCTGCCGGCGCCGGCTTTCAGGCGGGCGATGAACTGCGCGCCGTCGATGGCCGGTCGGTGCGCACCTGGGAAGACGCGGTGCTGGCCTTGCTGCCGGCGGCTATCGACGGCCGGCAGGTGACCGTGCAGGTGCGGCCTGCCGACGCACCCGGCAGCGATCAGGCGCGGGTGCTGGATTTGTCGGGCCTCGATTACCGGGCCGAGAACCCGGACGTCATGCGCCACCTGGGCCTCGCCTGGCGCGGGCCACGGGTCGACGCTCGGGTCGGCGAGGTGATCGCCGGCGGTGTCGCGGCGCAGGCCGGCATCCGGGTCGGCGATGTCTTGCTGGCAGTCAACGGCAAGCCGCTTGCCGACTGGGACGACTGGGTACAGACGGTGCGCGCCAGCCCGCAGCAGCCCCTGCGCCTGCGCCTGCAGCGCGAGGGCACCGAACTCGAGCTGACCCTGACGCCACAGGCCATCGACGAGGCGGGCACGCGTATCGGGCGCGTGGGCCTTGCGCCACAGCCGGTGAGCGCGCAGTTCGACGACTACTACCTGCGCCAGCGCTATGGGCCGCTGGCCAGCGCCGGTGAGGCGCTCGGCAAGCTGCGCGACATGACGGTGCTGACCGGCGAGGTCATCGGGCGCATGCTCACGGGCAGCGCGTCGAGCCGCAACATCAGCGGACCGCTGTCGATCGCCGAGTTTGCCGGCCAAAGCGCACGCCTGGGTGTGGCCCAGTTCCTGTCCTTCCTGGGCCTGGTCAGCCTGTCGCTGGGACTGCTGAATCTGCTGCCGGTGCCGGTTCTGGACGGGGGGCACTTGCTGTACTATTCCGCCGAATTGGTGCGTGGGCGGCCATTGCCGGAGCGGGTCCGGGCGGCCGGCCAGCAGATCGGCCTGGTGGCCCTGCTGGCGCTCACCGTGCTGGCCTTCTATAACGACATCACGCGGCTCCTGTTTCGATCCTGACTGCGGGCTGCGGCCTGCCCGGTGACGCCTTGTTTTCCGATTCCCTGCGCATCCTTTCCCGCAGCCTGCTGGCCATCATGCTGTGCCTGCAGGTGCTCCAGACATCGGCGCAGGCAGCAGCGGAAGATGCGTTTACCGTTCGCGACATCCGGCTGAACGGCCTGCAGCGCATCTCGCCCGGCGCGGTGCTGATCGCGCTGCCGCTGCGCGTCGGTGACCGTTTCGACCCGCAGCGCTCCAGCGCCATCATCCGGGCGTTGTTCCAGACCGAGTTCTTCAGCGACGTCAAGCTCGACCGCGACGGCGACGTGCTGGTCATCGACGTGGTGGAGCGGCCGTCGATCGCCGAGCTGAACATCACCGGCAACAAGGACATCAAGACCGAGGATCTGCAAAAGGGCCTGCGCGAGGCTGGCCTGGCCACCGGGCGGGTGTTCGTGCCCTCGGCGCTGGACCAGTTGCGTCAGGAACTGCAGCGCCAGTACTACGCCAACGGCAAGTACGGCATGAAGGTGGATACCAAAGTCACCGATCTGCCGCGCAACCGGGTGCGCATCGACATCACCATCGCCGAGGGCGATGTGGCGCGCATTCGTCAGATCAACATCGTCGGCAACCGGGTGTTCGACGACGAAACCCTGCGCGGCGCGTTCAAGCTGTCGACGCCCAACCTGCTCAGCTTCATCACCGGCAACGACAAGTACTCGCGTCAGAAACTGGCCGGCGACCTGGAAAGCCTGCACGCCTGGTATCTGGATCGTGGTTATCTGGATTTCGACATCAAATCGACGCAGGTCGCCATCACTCCCGACAAGCGCGAGATCTACATCACCATCAACGTGAGCGAAGGCCAGCAGTACAGCGTCGACGAGGTCAAGCTGTCCGGCAACCTGGTGGTCGAGCCCGAAGAGCTGGTCAAGCTGGTCAAGCTGCGCCCGGGCGACACCTTCTCGCGCAAGAAAATGACCGAGACCAGCGACGCCATCTCCGAGCGCCTGGGCGAGGCCGGCTACGCGTTTGCCAACGTCAATGCCGCGCCGGAAATCGACAAGCAAAAGGCCACCGCCAAGCTGACCTTCTTCGTCGACCCGGGCAAGCGTGCCTACGTGCGGCGCATCAGCTTCTCCGGCAACGAGAAGACCGCCGACGAGGTGATGCGCAGGGAAATGCGCCAGCTGGAAGCCGCCACCTTCTCCTCGGCGGCCGTGGAACGCTCGCGGGTGCGCCTGGAGCGGCTCGGCTTTTTCGAGGACGTGACGGTCGAGACGCCGGCCGTGCCGGGTAGCCCGGACCAGGTGGACGTCAACTTCACGGTCAAGGAGCGCCCGTCCGGCAGCATCTCGGCGGGTGTCGGCTTTGGCCAGGGCAGCGGCCTGCTGCTGAACGCCGCGGTGACGCAGAACAACTTCCTGGGCACCGGCGACAGCGTCAGCGTCAATTTCAGCAACAGCGACTATTCCCGCGTCTACAGCGTTTCCCACACCAATCCGTATGCCACGGTGGACGGCGTCAGCCGCACGGTCAGCGCCTTCGTGCGCTCCACCGATGCCGCCGACGCCAATCTGTCCGAGTACGACACCAGCTCCGTCGGCGGCAACTGGGGCTACAACGTGCCCCTGTCGGAATTCGATTCCTTCGGCTTCGGCGTGGGGGCCGAGCAGACCAGCATCGACCCGGGCTTCTACACGCCCCGGGAAATCCTCGACTTCATCAACGACAACGGCGACAGCTACAACATCTTCAGGGTCAACCTGAGCCTGGCCCACGACACCCGCAACCGCGCCATCTTTCCGGACCGTGGCGCGCTGCGCCGGCTGTCGGGCGAGGTGGCGGTGCCGGTCGGCGACCTGCAGTTCTACAAGCTCAACTTCACCGAGCAGCACTATTTCCCGTTCAGCGACACGGTCAGCCTGCTGCTCAGCGGTACGCTGGGCTACGGGGACGGCTACGGGGACACGAGCGAGCTGCCGTTTTTCGAGAACTTTTACGCCGGTGGCTTTCGCACCCTGCGCGGCTTCAAGGACAACACGCTCGGCCCGCGTGACGAGTACGACGACCCGCTCGGCGGCGACCGCTTGATCCTGGGTCGCAGCGAGCTGTTCTTCCCGGTGCCGTTCATGGACCAGCAGAGCAAGAATTTCCGCATGTCGGTGTTCGGCGATGCCGGCAATGTGTTCGCGCCAGGCGATCCGCTCAAGGTGGGCGAGCTGCGCTACTCGGCCGGCGTCGCGGCGGTGTGGATCTCACCCTTCGGAGCCATCTCGGTGGCCATCGCCCAGCCTTTCAACGATGGTCCGGACGACGAGACGCAACGCTTCCAGTTCAGCCTGGGCGCCGGATTCTAGATTTTTTGTTCACGCTCACACGGAGAAGTCTGACGATGACACGGATGCAGGGATGGATGCTGGGGCTGCTGGGCAGCCTGCTGTTGACGCCGGCGCTGGCGGCGGACCTGAAAGTCGGTTACGTCAATGCGTCGGCCCTGTTGCAGGCCTCGCCGCAGGCCGAGGTGGTGCAGAAGAAACTGCGTGACGAATTCACGCCGCGCCGCCAGCAGCTCGAATCGCGCGCCAAGCGTCTGGAACAGCAGGAGCAGGACCTGTCCAAGAACGGTCTGATGCTCAGCGAGGACCAGCGCAAGGCCAAGGAGCGGGAGATCATCGACGGCCGGCGCGAGCTCAAGCATGCCCAGGACGAGTTCCAGGACGACCTGCGCATCCGCCAGTCGGAGGAAGTCGGCAAGCTGCGCGAGCAACTGCTCGGTGCGGTCGAGAAGTTCGCCAAGGCCAACAGCTACGACCTCATCCTGTACGAAGGCGTGATCTACGCCAGTGACGCGCTGAACGTCACCGACCAGGTGCTGGCGCTGCTCAAGAACCCGGCCAAGCCCTGATCGACGGATGCGCCTGAGCGAGCTGGCGCAGCGGGTCGGTGGCAGCGTAGAGGGCGATGGTGATCGCGAGCTGGACGGCGTCGCCACGCTGGCCAGGGCCGGCGCGGCGCAGCTGAGTTTTTTCGTCAACCGCCGCTATCGCAGGCAACTGACAGACACCCGCGCCGGCGCCGTGGTGCTGGCGCCGGCCGACCGGGAGTTGTTCGCCGGCCCGCGGCTGATCGCCGACAACCCGTATCTGGCCTTTGCCCGGGCGGCGGCCTTGCTGCACCCGGCGCCGTTGCCGGCACCCGGAGTCGATCCCACGGCCCGGATTCACCCGCAGGCCCGGCTCGGCCAGGGCGTCGCGGTGCAGGCCCATGCGGTCATCGAGGCTGGCGTGCAGCTGGGCGATGGCGTGCAAATCGGCGCCGGCTGCTACCTCGGTGAGGGCGTGGTGGTCGGTGCCGGTACCTGCCTGGCGCCGCGGGTCACGCTGCTGGCCGGCACGCAGCTCGGCGCCCGCTGCCTGATTCATCCGGGCGCCGTGCTGGGCGCCGACGGCTTTGGTCTGGCCAACGACCGCGGCGTGTGGGTCAAGGTGCCGCAACTGGGCCGGGTGGTGGTCGGCGACGACGTGGAGATCGGCGCCAACACCACCATCGACCGCGGCGCGCTGGACGACACGCTGATCGGCAACGGCGTGAAGCTCGACAACCTGATCCAGGTGGCGCACGGCGTGCGGATCGGCGATCACACGGCGATCGCCGCCTGTGTCGGCATCTCCGGCAGCACCGTCATCGGCCGCCACTGCGTGATCGGCGGCGGGGTCGGCTTCGTCGGGCACCTTGAAATCTGCGACCGTGTGACCGTGACCGGCATGTCCATGGTTGCGCAATCGATCAGCCGTCCGGGCGTGTACTCGGGCATCCCGGCCGAGGAGGCCCGCCGCTGGCGGCGCAATATCGGCCGTTTTCATCAACTCGACGAGCTGGCGCGGCGGCTACTGCGCCTGGAACGCACGTCCAAGGATCCACACGAATGAGCGAGCCGGAAACCCTGAACGCCACCGAAATCATGCGCCTGCTGCCGCACCGCTACCCCTTCCTGCTGCTGGACCGGGTGCTGGAACTGGAGCTCGGCACGCGCCTGGTCGCGCTCAAGAACGTCACCCTGAACGAGCCGTTCTTCCCCGGCCATTTCCCGAACTACCCGGTCATGCCCGGGGTGCTGATCGTGGAGGCCATGGCGCAGGCCAGCGCCGTGCTGGGCTTTCGTTCCACCGGCACCAGCGCGCAGGACGACAACGTGTACCTGTTCGTGGGCATCGACAAGGCGCGCTTTCGCCAGGCCGTGCAACCGGGCGATCAGCTGCGTATCGAGGTGCAGCTGAAGCGCGCCGTGCGCGGCATCTGGATGTTCACCTGCAGCGCCAGCGTGGACGGGACCGAGGTCGCCTCGGCCGAGATCATGTGCACGCTCAAGGCCATCACATGATCGATCCGACCGCCCGCATCCATCCTGACGCCCGCCTGGCGCCGGACGTCGAGGTCGGTCCCTACGCCGTGATCGGCCCGCAGGTGCAAATCGGCGAGGCTTGTGTCATCGGCCCGCACACGGTCATCACCGGCAACACCCGCATCGGGCGTCACAACCGCATCTTCCAGTTCGCGTCCATCGGCGAGATTCCGCAGGACAAGAAGTACCACGCCGGCGATGACAGTCGGCTCGAAATCGGCGACGGCAACACCATCCGCGAGTTCTGCACCATCAACACCGGCACCGCCGGCGGCGGCGGGGTAACGCGCATCGGCGACGACAATTGGCTGATGGCCTACGTGCACATCGCCCATGACTGCCTGATCGGCAACCACACCATCTTCGCCAATTCGTCCTCGCTGGCCGGCCACGTGCTGGTCGAGGACCACGTGATCCTGGGCGGCTTCGCGCTGGTGCACCAGTTCTGCGCCCTGGGCGCGCACAGCTTCCTGGCCGCCAGTTCGGTGGCGCTGAAGGACGTGCCGCCGTTCGTCATGGCCGAGGGCAACTCGGCCCGGCCGCGCGGCATCAACACCGAGGGCCTGCGCCGGCGCGGTTTCAGCGCCCAAGACCTGACCGCCATCCGGGGCGCCTACAAGACTCTCTACCGCAGCGGCCTGCGCCTGCAGGATGCGCTGGCGGTGCTGGATGGCGAGAGCGACTGCCCGCATCTGGCGACCCTCGCCGCCTTCGTGCGCCGCTCGCAGCGCGGCATCATTCGGTGACCGGGGCGGTGAACACCCGATGAACTCCGGCCGGCTGCGGGTCGGCCTGATTGCCGGCGAACCCTCCGGCGACGCCCTGGGCGCGGCACTGATCAATGCCCTGCGACGCCGCGTGCCGGACATCGAATGTATCGGCGTGGCCGGCCCGGCCATGCGCGCGGCCGGCTGCCGGGCGCTGTATCCGGCCGAGGCGCTGGCGGTGATGGGCATCGTCGAGGTGCTGGCCCATCTGCCGCGCCTGCTGCGCATCCGCCGCGGCCTGCTGCGCCAGCTTCGCGCCGACCCGCCGCAGGTGCTGGTCGGCATCGACGCGCCGGATTTCAACCTGCCGGTCGAGGCGCGTCTGCGCCGGGCCGGCATCCGCACCGTGCATTACGTCAGCCCGTCGGTGTGGGCCTGGCGCGAGGGGCGGGTCAGGCAGATCGCCGGCGCGGTCGATCGCATGCTGACCCTGTTCCCCTTCGAGGCGCGCTTCTACGAGCGCCACGGCGTGCCGGTAACGCAGGTCGGACACCCGCTGCAGGCCACGCTGCGGCCCATCGACCCGGCCGTCGCCCGGGCCGCGCTGGGCCTGCCGCCGCCCGGACCGGATTCGCTGCCGGTGCTGGCACTGCTGCCCGGCAGCCGGGCCGGCGAGTACCGCCGCCTGACGCCGCTGTTCCTGGCCACCGCGCAGTGGCTGCGCGAGCAGGGACGGTCCTGTCATCTGCTGCTGCCGCTGGTGAACCAGGCCGCCCGCACGGCGGTCGAGGCTGCGCTGCGCCGCAGCGGCGCGGGCCTGTCCTGCACGCTGGTCGATGGCCGCGCGCAGGAGGTGATGGCCGCCGCCGATGCGGTCCTGCTGGCCTCGGGCACGGCCACGCTGGAGGCCATGCTGCTGCAGCGGCCCATGGTGGTGGCTTATCGCCTGGCGCCGTTGACCTACGCCATCGCCCGCCGCCTGGTGCGCACGCCGCACGTGGCGATTCCGAACCTGCTGGCCGGGCGCGCCGTGGTGCCGGAGTTCATCCAGCACGCGGCAACGCCGGCCGCGCTCGGTGGGGCCATTGCCTACCTTCTGGAACCGGCCGCCGGGGCCGCCATGCGCGCCGAGCTTGCCGCACTGCGGCCCCCGCAGACCGAAGACCCGGCCGAGCTGGCTGCGCGGGCCGTGCTGGAAGTGGCCGGATGGACCTGAGCGGCCTCCTGGCGGGCGTCGACGAGGTCGGTCGCGGCCCGCTGGCCGGGCCGGTGATCGCCGCCGCGGTGATCCTGCACCCCGGCCGGCCGATCCTGGGTCTGGCCGATTCCAAGACGCTCGGCGCCGCCCGGCGCGAGGCGCTGGCGGCACAAATCCATGCCTGTGCTTTCGCGGTCGGTATCGGCCGCGCCGAGGTGGCAGAAATCGATCGCCTGAACATCCTGCACGCCAGCCTGCTGGCCATGGAACGGGCCGTGGCGGCGCTCGGCTGCCTGCCGGGGCGCGTTCAGGTGGATGGCAATCGCCGCCCGCCCGGCCTGCCGCAGGCTGAAACCATCATCGGCGGCGATGCGTTGATTCCGGCCATCAGCGCCGCGTCCATCGTCGCCAAGGTGGCGCGCGACGCCGAGCTGACAGCCCTCGATGCGCAGTATCCGGGCTACGGCCTGGCTCGCCACAAGGGCTATCCGACCGCCGAGCACCTGGCCGCACTGGCGCGCCTGGGCGCCAGTGCCTGCCACCGGCGCAGCTTCGGCCCGGTGCGCCGGCAGCTTGTTCCTGCCGGGCTAGAATAGCCCGCCCGTTTGCCTCCCAGTTGGCCGTCAATGTCGTCCGCGGGCTTCGTACATCTCAGTCTGCACAGCGAGTACTCGCTCACCGACAGCGTGCTGCGGGTGGACGAGCTGGTCGATGCCGTGCGCGCTGCCGGCATGCCGGCGGTGGCCGTCACCGACGCCGGCAACCTGTTCGCGCTGGTCAAGTTCTACCAGGCCGCGCAGGCGGCCGGCATCAAGCCGATTGCCGGCGCCGACATCACCCTGTGGGAGCAGGCCGACGGCAGCGCCGCCAGCCGCCTGGTGCTGCTGTGCCAGGACCGCGGCGGCTATCTGAACCTGTGTCGTTTGCTCAGCCGCGCCTACGTCGAGGGTCAGCGCGCCGGCCGGCCGGGTGTGCTGCGCGACTGGCTGGTCGGCCACAGCGAGGGCCTGATCGCGCTGTCCGGAGGACTGGCCGGTGACGTGGGCCAGGCGCTGGCCGCCGGCAGTCACGACAAGGCGGCCCAGCTGCTGGCCGACTGGCAGGCGCTGTTCCCGGGCCGCTATTACCTGGAACTGACGCGCACCGGCCGTCCCGGCGAGGAAGCCCACGTCGCCGCCGCCGTGGAGCTGGCCATCGCCACCGGCACGCCGGTGGTCGCCAGCAACGACGTGCGCTTTCTGGCCGCGACCGACTTCGACGCGCACGAGGCGCGCGTGTGCATCGCCGAAGGCCGGGTGCTCAACGACCCGCGCCGGCCGCGTCACTACAGCGAGCAGCAATACCTGCGCACGCCGCAGGAAATGGCGGTGCTGTTCGCCGACCTGCCGGAAGCGCTGCAGAACACGCTGGCCATCGCCCAGCGCTGCAACCTCGAGATGACGCTTGGCGAGCCGATGCTGCCGGCCTTCCCGGCCCCCGGCGGCATCAGCGCCGAGCAGCACCTGATCAACCAGGCCGGCGCCGGGCTGGACGCGCTGCTGCATCGCGCCGTCGCCGACGGGCTGGCACTGGACGCCGACACCTACCGCCAGCGCCTGGCGCTGGAGCTGGACGTCATCAACGGCATGGGCTTTGCCGGCTACTTCCTGATCGTGGCCGACTTCATCGCCTGGGCGCGCGCCAACGGCGTGCCGGTCGGACCGGGCCGCGGCTCCGGCGCCGGCTCGTTGGTGGCGTACGTACTCGACATCACGCGCATCGATCCGATCGCCAACGACCTGCTGTTCGAGCGCTTCCTGAATCCGGAACGAAAGTCCCTGCCGGATTTCGACGTCGACTTCTGCATGGACGGCCGCGACCGGGTCATCGACTACGTGGCCAGCCGCTACGGCCGCGAGCGGGTGTCGCAGATCATCACCTACGGCTCGATGGCGGCCAAGGCGGTGGTGCGCGACGTCGGGCGGGTGCTCGGCCTGCCGTACGGCTTCGTGGACTCGATCGCCAAGCTGATCCCGTTCGAGCTCGGCATCACGCTCGACAAGGCGCTGGCGCAGGAGGCCGCGCTGCGCGGGCGCTACGAGGCCGAGGACGACGTGCGCACGCTGATCGACCTGGCCAAATCGCTCGAAGGCCTGGCGCGCAATGCCGGCAAGCACGCCGGCGGCGTGGTCATCGCGCCCGGCCCGCTGACCGACTTCGTGCCGCTGTTCTGCGAAGCCGGCGGCGGCAGCCCGGTGACGCAGTTCGACAAGGACGACGTCGAGGCCATCGGCCTGGTGAAGTTCGACTTCCTGGGCCTGCGCACGCTGACCATCATCGACTGGGCGCTCAAGACCCTGGCCCGGCGCGACCCGGCGTTTGCCGATTTCGACATCGACCGCCTGCCGCTGGACGACGCCGAGGCCTACGCCCTGCTGCGCCGCTGCGAGACCACGGCGGTGTTCCAGCTCGAATCGCGCGGCATGCGCGACCTGATCCGCCGCCTGCAGCCGGACTGCTTCGACGACGTGGTGGCGCTGGTGGCGCTGTACCGGCCGGGGCCGCTGCAGTCCGGCATGGTGGATGACTTCATCGACCGCAAGCACGGCCGCGCCCGGCCGGATTACCTGGAGCCGCGCCTGGAGCCGGTGCTGCGGCCCACCTACGGCGTGATCCTGTACCAGGAACAGGTGATGCAGATCGCCCAGGTGCTGGCCGGCTACAGCCTCGGCCAGGCCGATTTGCTGCGCCGCGCCATGGGCAAGAAAAAGCCCGAAGAGATGGCCAAGCAGCGCTCCGGCTTCGTCGATGGCGCGGTGGCCAACGGCGTCGGCGCGCAGCGCGCCGGCGAGATCTTCGACCTGATGGAGAAGTTCGCCGGCTACGGCTTCAACAAGTCGCACTCGGCCGCCTACGCGCTGCTGTCCTACCAGACCGCGTGGCTGAAGGCGCACCACCCGGCGGCCTTCATGGCGGCCGTGCTGTCGGCCGACATGGATCACACCGACAAGGTGGTGACGCTGATCGACGAGTGCCGGCGCATGGGCCTGAGCCTGCTGCCGCCGGACATCAACCGCGGTCTGCATGCCTTCACCGTCACCGACGAGGGCGCCATCCTGTACGGCCTGGGCGCGGTCAAGGGCGTCGGCGAGGCGGCCATCGAGGCCATCGTCGAGACGCGCACCGCCGGCGGGCCGTTCAGCAACCTGTTCGATTTTTGCCGTCGCATCGACCCGCGCCGGGTCAACAAGCGCGCCGCCGAGGCGCTGATCCGCGTCGGTGCCTTCGATCAACTCGACGGCCACCGCGCCGCCCTGCTGGCCACGCTCAATCAGGCCTACACCCTGGCCGAGCAGGAAAGCCGCGCCGCCGATGCCGGCCAGAACGACATGTTCGGCGCCGTGAGCGCCGACACCGGCCCGGCACCTGCGCCGCAGCTGGTCGATTGCCCGCGCTGGAGCACCGCCGAGCGTTTGACCGCCGAGCGCGAGTCGCTCGGCCTGTGGCTGTCCGGCCACCCGATCGAGGCCTACGAGACGGAGCTGGGGCGCCTGGTCGACTGCCGCCTGGCCGATGTGCAGCGCTTCGAGGGTCGCAACGTGCGCATCGCCGGCCTGGTGGTGGGCAGCCGCACGCTGAGCAAGGGCCGGCGCATGACCTTCGTCACCCTGGACGACCGCACGGCGCGCCTGGACGTGACCCTGTTCGACGAGCAGCTGGCCGGCGCCCCGGACCTGCTGGCGCGCGACCGCCTGCTGGTGGTCGAGGGCGCGGTGTCGGTGGACGACTTCAACGGCGGCTTTCGCATCCGCGCCGAAAAGGCCCTGCCGCTGCCGGCTGCCCGCGCCGGGCGCGGCGCCAGCCTGTGGTGTGAACTCGCCACCGCGCAGGCACCGGCCGACCTGCCGACCCGCCTGGTCGAGGTGCTGGGCGCCTTTCGCGGACCGTGCCCGGTGCTGGTCGACTGCCGTACGCACGCTGCAAGCGGCCTGCTGCGCCTGGGACCGGCTTTCCAGGTGCGCGCCGAGGACGCGCTGATCGAGCGCCTGCGCGCCCTGCCCGGGGTTGCAGCGGCCGAATTCCGTTACGATCCGCCGCCCCGGATGCCGGCCGTGCGGCCTGCCGCTGCACCCTCACCGGCGGCTGCGCCGAGCTTTGCCAACACCCTCGCGGACGCCCTCGCCGATACCGCCGACTGAACCGGACCCTACCGCATGGCATTCCAGTTTCTAGAATTCGAAAAGCCGATCGCCGAACTCGAGGCGCGCATCGACGAGCTGCGCCAGACCGCCGGCGGCGGCACGGTCAGCCTGGAGGACGAGGTCACGCGCCTGCAGCGCAAGGCCGACAGCCTCACCGACAGCATCTTCGGCAAGCTGACGCCGGTGCAGATCGCACAACTGGCCCGTCACCCGGAGCGGCCCTACACGCTGGACTACATCCGGCGCATGTTCACCGACTTCGAGGAACTGCACGGCGATCGCATGTTCCGCGACGATGCCGCCATCGTCGGCGGCCTGGCGCGCCTGGGCGAGCGCCCGGTGCTGGTCATCGGCCACCAGAAAGGCCGCGACGTGCAGGAAAAAGTCCGCCGCAACTTCGGCATGCCCAAGCCCGAGGGCTACCGCAAGGCGCAGCGCCTGATGCGCACCGCGGCCCGCTTCAGGCTGCCGATCATCACCTTCATCGACACGCCCGGCGCCTACCCCGGCGTGGATGCCGAGGAACGCGGCCAGAGCCAGGCCATCGCCGAGAGCCTGTATCTGATGGCGCGGCTGCCAGTGCCGATCGTCAGCGTGGTGATCGGGGAGGGCGGCTCCGGCGGCGCGCTGGCCATCGGCGTCGGCGACCGCCTGCTGATGCTGCAGTACGGCACCTACGCCGTGATCTCGCCCGAGGGCTGCGCCGCCATCCTGTGGAAGGACTCCGGCAAGGCGGAGCTGGCCGCCGATGCCATGGGCATCACCGCCCCGCGCCTGCACGAGCTGGGGCTGGTCGACGAGATCATCGCCGAGCCACGCGGCGGCGCCCACCGCGACTTCGACACCGCCGCCGCCGCCGTGCGCACCGCGCTCGTGCGCCACCTGGACGAGCTGGACGCCATGCCGGCCGACGGCCTGCTGCAGCGGCGCCTGGAGCGCCTGCGCGGCTACGGTGTTTACAAGGAAGGGTGAGCGCCGACGCGGGTTTCGATCCGGCCCTTGATCCGGGCCTCGATCGGATCAAGGCCGCGCTGCCGACAAACGGCCCACCGGTCACGCTGCGCATCGCCTACAGCGGCGGGCGCGATTCCCACGTTCTGCTGCACTGGCTGGCCGGCCAGCGGGCCGCGCTGGCGCCGCACCGCCTGCGCGCGGTGCACGTCGAGCACGGCCTGCATCCGGACAGCGGCCGCTGGGCCGATCACTGCGCCCAGGTGTGCGCGGCGCTGCAGGTGCCGCTGGACGTGCGGCGCGTGGATGCCCGCCCGGCGCGCGGCGAAAGCGCCGAGGCCGCCGCCCGCACGGCGCGCTACGCCGCCCTGGCGGCCGACATGCAAGCCGGTGACCTGCTGCTGACCGCTCACCATCAGGACGATCAGGCGGAAACCGTGCTGCTGGCGCTGCTGCGCGGGGCCGGCCTGGCCGGCGCTGCCGCCATGCCGGGCCTGCGACGCTTCGGCCCCGGCTGGTTGCTGCGCCCGCTGCTGGACTGGCCGGCCAGTCGTCTGGCCCGCTACGCATACACGCACGCCCTGCAATGGGTGGAGGATCCGAGCAACGGCGACGCCCGCTTCGATCGCAACTTCCTGCGCGGCCAGGTCCTGCCGTTGCTGGGCAGACGCTGGCCGGCCGCCAGCGCGGGTCTCGCGCGCCACGCCACGCACGCCGCCGAGGCGCAGGCGCTGCTGGATGAACTCGCCACCGCCGACGGCGCCACGGCGGACACGCTCGCCGTGACGCAGCTGGCCGCCCTGTCGGCGCCGCGCCAGCGCAACCTGCTGCGCGGCTGGCTGCGTGCGAACGGCGTGCCGGCGCCCTCGCAGGCTCGCCTGGAAGCGTTGCGACATCAGACACTGACGGCCGGGGCCGATCGCCTGCCGTACCTGCCGCTTGGCAAACACGCCGTACGCATCTGGCAAGGGCGGCTGCATCTGACGCCAGAGCCGCTGCCGGCAGTGCCCGCCGGGCCCGTGCAGTGGCGACTGGACGCCCCGCTCGATGTGCCGGGCAGCGGCCGACTGCAGGCGCAAGTCAGCCTCGGCACCGGCATTGCGGCGGCGCTGCTGGGCGAGCCGGCGATGGTCGAGGTGCGCTTCCGGTCCGACATCAGCGGCGGCAAGGCGCTCAAGAAACGCCTGCAGGCAATGGCCGTGCCGCCCTGGGAGCGCGGGCGGGTGCCGCTGCTGTTTCGCGGCGCGCAATTGTTGCAAGTGGCTGGCCAGGCGCCCCGGACGCACGCACGCGCCGTGGACGGACAGCCGGGTTACTGCATTGCCTGGCAACCGGCGAAGGACTGACCACCGGGCGTAGTCCGCAGCGGCAGCCGTTCGCACATCGACCCGGACCAGGCGCTGCGGACCGGCATCCGCCCTAGACTGAACGCTGATGCCGGTCCTTCGAGCCTGCCATGCCCAACGCCGCCGTACCTCCCGAACTGCTCACGCGACTGGACGACACGCCGGACGCTACGTTCTATGCTGTGCCCCGCCTGGTCACGCATCTGGATGCGCCCAGCCTGATGGCGCTCATGGCCTTCTATGCCGAGCAGCTGCCTGCCGGCGCCGACGTGCTGGACCTGATGTCGTCGTGGGTGTCGCACCTGCCGCCCGGGCTGCGGCTGGGCCACGTCGCCGGACTGGGCATGAACGGAACGGAACTTGCCGCCAACCCGCGCCTGACCGAGCCGGTGGTGCAGGACCTCAATGCCGATCCGCGCCTGCCGTGGCCGGACGCTCGCTTCGATGCGGTGCTCAACGCCCTGTCGATCCAGTACCTGACCCGTCCGCTGGAGGTGTACGCCGAAGTCGCCCGTGTGCTGCGTCCGGGCGGCGTGGCCATCATCGCGCACTCGCACCGCTGTTTTCCGACCAAGGCGGTGCGGGCGTTTCGCGACTACGCGCCAGTCGACCGCCTGCGGCTGTGTCGCCACTACCTGGACCAGACCGGCGCCTTTGGCCCGGCGCAGCTGGTCGACCGCTCCCCGCCGGATGCCGATCCGCTATGGATCGTGCTTGCGCGTCGCCGCTAGGCGGCACCGCGGCAATGGCCCTGCCGTATGGCCGGAAACGGGTGCGGCGTATCATCCGGCGCGCCGGCCTGCATCCGCGCCGGTGCCTGAACAACTACCGCATGAGGGGACCATGAGCGCACAAATCACCTGGCTTTGTTTCGGCCTGCTCGGGCTGCTGCCGTTCGCACTCGGCTTCTGGGTGTCCATCAACCGTGGCCGGGCCGGAGTCAGTTTCGGTTATCCGGACGACCCCACGCACCCGCTGCACAAGGCCGTGCGCGCGCACGCCAATGCCATCGAGTACGTGCCGACGCTGATGGCGCTCACCATCGCGCTGGACCGCATGCTGCCGGGGATGGTCACGATGTGGCTGGTCGTGCTGGCCACGCTGGGTCGCTACCTGCACGCCGCCGGCATGGTGACCTGCCGGTCACTGAACGACCGCCACCCGCTGCGCGTGGCGGGCGCAGTCCTGACCTACTTCCCGGGCCTGATCATGGCCATTCTGGTGATCCTGAAAGTGCTCTGACCGCACTATGGGGTGCGGGTGCATCGATGCACCCGCGTCCGCTTGAACCCACGGACGGTTTTGCGCTCAATCAACTCGTGGCGCGCCCGAACAGCCGCAAGCAGGGTGCCGACAGTGGAACGCGACCGACAGGTTCTGCCGGTGGCAGCTTCACGATGCGGCCCTCAATACAGGCCCCAGCGGCGCGTCTGCATGGCGCCGCGCACGCGTTCCAGGGCCAGCGCCTCGGCGGCCTGCCGCGGCGTGTTGCCGCTGGCCTGGGCGCGGTCCAGCACGGCCACGGTGTTGGCGCGGATACGCTCCTCGACCGCCGCCAGGGCAGCGCCTTCGGTTGCACCGTGCAGTTCGAAGGCCGCGCAGATCACCCCGCCGGCGTTGGCGATGAAGTCCGGCACCACCCACACGCCGCGGGCGTGCAGGCTGCGTTCGGCGTCGGCGGTGACCGGAATGTTGGCGCCCTGCACCACCAGCGCGGCGCGCAGGCGATCGACGTTGCCGGTGTGGATGACGTCCGGCCGCGCCGCCGGTATCCACACCTCGCAGTCCACACCGATCAGCCGGTCGGCGTCGATGCGTTCGGCGTCCGGATAGCCGGCGACACTGCCGCCACTGGCCTTCAGGGCCAGCAGACGGTTCAGGTCGAGCCCAGCCGGCTGGTGGATGGCGCCGGCCGAGTCGGCGACTGCCACCAGTCGCGCGCCCCGGGCAACGAGAAAGCGCGCCACGTGCCGACCCACGGCACCGAAGCCCTGCACCACCACCCGGGCGCCTTCGAGCGACCGGCCAAGCCGGGCGAGCGCGACCTCGGTGGCATGGCACAGCCCCCAGCCGGTGGCGCCGATCTGGTCCAGTGGAATGCCGCCCAGTGCGCGCGGCAGACCGACAGCGCGACCGATCTCGTCCTTGACCCAGGCCATGCAGGTCTCGTCGGTGCCCATGTCCGGACCGACGATGTAACCGTGTTCATGACGCAACCCGGCAGCAAAGGCGCGGATCAGGCGCTCCTTGTCCGCCACCGGCAGGCGCGGGTCGGCGCGCAACACCGACTTGCCGCCGCCATGCGGCAGACCGGCAGCGGCGTTCTTGAGCGTCATGGCGCGCGCCAGACGGGCGCATTCGGCGGTGGTGACGTCGAGGGCCATGCGCAGGCCGCCGATGGCCGGCCCGCAGGCGAGGTTGTCCAGCACCACCGTGGCGGCCAGGCCCAGCGCCGGCTGGTGCAGGTGAATGACGCGGGCGGGGCCAAGGTCATCGGCAAAGGGCAGATCGGGGTGCATGGTGGCCACTTCGGTGTCGGGGGGGTAGGTGCCAGAACAGTATCTGTGCTGCCAAGATCAGTGGCTACAAGGTAAGCCCGCAAAAAAGCTGTGGGAGCCCGGCTTCGCCGGGCGATGATCGCGCGGCGAAGCTGCCCTTCCGGAGACGGGCGAAGCCGTAAACAGCCGCATCGCGATCGGAACCTTCGCCGTGTCCATGTCGCTCGGGTCACACACAATACGGCACAGTGCGCTGCGCTTATTGCGCGGGCGGGAGGCGGCCATCCTGCGCCGCATGGAGCGCGGCCGGTAGGAATTTCCGGCCGCGCTCGACCGCCGCCGGTGGTGTTCGCGCAAAAGGGGCTTGAGGCTTCGCCTGCTCGCCCGATTCAAATGTCGGGCGCTCGCCCGTGGTGCCTCATGACGGGACTCGCGACCCGGCAATCGGGCGCGGCGTGCGTGCCCCCTTGTTGGGTGCTGCAGAATGTCGACCCCGACCCGATGTCCGGAACACGGCCGCAGGTGGACACCATGGAAGAGGAACTGCTGACCTACGAGCTGCGGGCCGACCACGTGGCGATTCTGACCATGAACCGGCCGCACAAGATGAACGCCCTGAACGCCGGCCTGTGCGGAGCCATCGTCGAAGGTCTGCGCCGGTTTCAGGCCGACCCGGACGCCTGGGTCGGCATTCTGACCGGCGCCGGCAAGGCCTTTTGCGCCGGCGGCGATCTGGAAAACATGCGCCTTGGCAGCGCCGACGGCGGCGACTGGGTCGGCGCCATCGACCACCTGAAGCCGCTGTTCGACGCCCTGGAAGGGGAACGCAAGCCGCTGATCGCCGCCGTCAACGGTTTCTGCATGGGCGGCGGCCTGGCGCTGGCCCACGCCTGCTCGCTCATCGTCGCGGCAGAGTCCGCCCGATTCGGCATGCCCGAAGCCGCCGTCGGCGTGCCCAATTTCTCCTACTTCGACCTGTGGAAAACCGTCGGCTACCGCCGCGCGCTGGAACTGAGCCTGACGGCCGACCCGTACCCGGCCAGCCACATGCTCAACATCGGTTTTCTGAATCAGGTGGTGCCGGACGCGCAGCTGATGCCGGCAGCCCTGGCGCTGGCCGCCCGGGTGGCCAAGAACGCGCCGCTGGCCACTACCGGCGCGGAACAGGGCATGAAATTCACCCTCCACAACCCGCGTGAGGCCTGGGCCGCGGCGGCGCCGGACATCTGGAAAAAGGTGCTGGCGAGCGATGACCTGCGCGAGGGGCTGGCAGCCTTCGCGGAACGGCGCAAGCCTGGCTGGCGCAACACGTGATCCGGGCGCCGCGAACCGAGTCAGGCGGTGCACACGGAAGGTGGAATACGCTGCGCTATTCCGCCCTACGCGGGCTGCGGTTTAACCGTCGGATGCCGGCCCGCACATCATCCATGAGCATCTGCTTGGACATCCTTATTGGGGCGAACTATCACGTTTGACGCCATGGCCAACCGCGCAGTAGCCTAGCTTGGCACAATATGTTTTCCAACATCGAAACCCAAACCGCCGGCTTCGCTGTCTGCTTGGCCTCCCGTGACCTTCGACGTCATAACACAAGGAGAGAATATGGGCTGGGTATCCTTTCTGGAGGATGCGATTGAGCGATTCGAAGATAGTTTCCACAGATTGCAGGCGGATATGCCCAGCAATCAGGAATCTGTATCCGTCGAGCAATGGCGTTCGATAGCCAGTTTGCTTTCGCGTGGCGAGAAAGTACTTTCCGAGGCTGCTGCCCATCTGGATTTGGCAACTGATCCAACGATAGATCTCGCGCATGAGCTTATGTGTTCTGTAGAAGAGGCTCGCGAACTAAAAAACAAAGT
Source organism: Immundisolibacter sp. (assembly GCF_014359565.1). Lineage (NCBI taxonomy): Bacteria > Pseudomonadati > Pseudomonadota > Gammaproteobacteria > Immundisolibacterales > Immundisolibacteraceae > Immundisolibacter > Immundisolibacter sp. Next base: position 103,136 of record NZ_JACIZD010000003.1, read on the forward strand.
TAATGAGTTCCAAAAAACTTGCTTGTCGTTGATGACTGTTTTGCGGAGGCAAGAGGGTGAACTAAAAGAGCTTCGAGAAGAGGCAAAGTACTTGCGTATCGAAAAAAATAAATTGGAAAAGAAGCTCGAAGCGGCCCTACGAGAAAATCCAGCGGCAGTCTATGAACAATACATGAAAGGCTCAGGTGCGAAAAGAAAGTGAAACCTTGTCTAGCAAATGCGTTCTAACACGACGCTCAAGTCCACCGTACAATGTGTGAAGCACCGCAGCCGTAACCCGTCTCCGGTGCTAAGGGGAGTCAGTGCCTGCTGGAGATTGGTTGGTGATGCCGCGCTGTCCACATTCGACGTTCTATTGGCGCGTTACGTTCGAGTCCATGGGTGGCAATGCCTATATTGTCAATTATGAGGACTGCCCTCTAATTGCCCTGCGTAATTCTTCCTATCCCGGTGCATTCGTCCTAGTGTGATTCACTGTCTTACCGCCCAGCCCCTTCACCCGCTCCCGCAATTCGAATTTCTGAATCTTGCCGCTAGCAGTGCGCGGCATGTCGGGCACGATTTCTAGGCGCTCCCGCCAGAAGGGGTGAGATATGCCGGCTTCTGATAACCAGGCGGTCAGCGCATAGGTGCAATAAGGCGAAGCCGCATTGCTCCGGATGGAGCCTTGGTATCGCGCAATGGCCTGCGGTTATTGCCCCCTACGGCGCTACAGCGGGCTTCACGAACAACCATAGGTTGTCCGGATTCTGACTGGATCGCCATTCCCCACCCGTGCGCGCAAAGCCAAGCTTCGCGAGAGTGGTGTGCATTGGCTTGTTGCCGGCGCGAGAAGTCGCGAATATGCCGTTGCCCTGCGCGGCTGCAATGAGTGGTGCGCACAAGGCGTATGACTTGCCGCCACGCGCACTTGGAAGAACGAACACCCACCCAAGCTCCAGCGGGAAAGCAGTTGGGGTTAGTCTGATGCCGGAGCCGCTTGAGACCTCGTTTTTGTGATTCTCGGAGGGAAATTTGAGGCCGGCTACCCCAATCAAGCAACCGTTCGATCGCAAGAACGCCAACGAATGAGCATCCCTTACCCGCTTCGACAGTCCCCTAGGCGAGACCTCTCCGCCCGCGAGCACAAAGGCGACAAAGTCGTCTAGCTCGGACGCCGCGCACGTCGTCGGGACTTTAACGGTGCTGGGCGGGATGTTCATGCTGCTTAACGCCGCGGTTCATACGCGGGCCGAGCGCGTAGGGGGCAATAAGGCGGAAGCCGCATTGAACAGGATGGAGCCTTCATACGCCGCACTTCCGATTCGTAGCGCGAAGCAGCTTCGTACAGTTCCAGCTCCGCTTCCGGGTGGAATTCGTATCTCATCCGCCCAGGCGTTTTCGAAGCCGGTCGAAAACCAGGGGGCCTGGCACGCCCTTGACCTTGCCTTCGACGAGCTCTCGATAGCGTCGCTGTGACGTTTCCAGCCAGGCACGCTCGACATTTGGGTCGGCGGGGGCGTCGAGGTCGGCTATGAGCGTACGGATCAGCTCAACTTTATCTTCAGAGCTGAGCTCGCGGATTTCCCGCTCGATCTCCTTTACTGCTCTGGCCATGGATGTCACCGTGTCTTGGTCAATGAGCGAAGTGTAACTGTGGCGGCTCTCGTCCCGCCAAGGTGAAATATACGCCCCAGGGTCTGCGGTATGCCGTGGGCCGCGTGGCGGTCGTTGCTGCACAAAAGGTGTGATTGACGGCCTTACCCGGCCAAGCTCTTCGCCCGCTCCCGCAGTTCGAATTTCTGGATCTTGCCGCTGGCGGTGCGCGGCATGTCGGGGACGATTTCCAGACGTTCGGGCCAGTAGGTGCGGGACATGCCGGCCTGCGCGAGCCAGGCGGTCAGGGCGTCGAAGTCGAATGACTGGCCGGCCTTCACGCTGACGAAGGCGCAGGCCCGCTCGCCGAGGCGTGCGTCGGGCATGGCGACGACGGCGGCGTCCTGCACGGCCGGGTGGCGGTAGAGCAGGTCTTCGACTTCCGCCACCGGGATGTTCTCGCCGCCGCGGATGATGATGTCCTTGGCGCGGCCGGTGATGCGGATGTAGCCGGCCGCGTCCATGCGGGCCAGATCGCCGGTGTCGAACCAGCCTTCGGCGTCGACCGCGTAGGCTTCCGGGCGTTTGAGGTAGCCGACGAACAGGCAACTGCCCTGCGTCTTGAGCCGGCCTTCGGTGTCGGGTGCCACGGGCTGGTCGGCGGTGTCCACCACGCGCACGGCCATGCCGTCCAGCGCCCGGCCGTCGCTGCCGAACACGGCGTCCGGCGGATCATCCGGGCGGGTCATGGTGACCACGCCGCATTCGCTCATGCCCCAGGCGGCGATGACGCCAAGACCGAGTTTTTCGGCGGCGGTCTGCACCAGCACGCGCGGGATGGGCGCTCCGGCGCAGACGAACTTGCGCAGGCGGCAGTCGGCCGGGGCCGGGGCGTTGGGCGCGCTGACCAGATCGGCCAGAAACGGCGTGGCGCCCATGGAGAAGCTGACGCGCTCGGCCTGGATGGTGTCCCAGGCGCGCGTGGCGTCCCACAGGTCCTGCAGGATGACGCGCGTGCCCAGCACCAGCGGCATCATCAGGCCGTACATGAAGCCGGTCTGGTGGGCCAGCGGCGAGGCCATGAAGCACACGTCATCGCCGCTCAGGGCGATGCCGTCGCCGTAGGCCCGCACGCCGGCCATCAGCGTGTTGGACGTGTGCATGGCGCCCTTGGGCTGGCCGGTGGTACCGGAGGTGTAGAGCAGCTGGATGACGGCATTGGGGTCGGGCCGGCGGCGGGCGAATTCGGCCTCGGCGTCGAACTGGTCTTCCCAGCGGGTTTCGAGCAGCACGCGGTCGAAGCCGTCCGGCCCGTCGTCGCCGACCGCCAGCACGCGCTGCAGATGCGGCAGCTTGCCGCGCAGGCCGGCCAGCATGGCCGGGTAGTCGAAGCCGCGGAACCGGTGTGGCACCACCAGCAGCTTGGCCTGCGCGAACTCCAGCATGAACCACAGCTCGCGCTCGCGAAAAATCGGCATCAGCGGATTGCTGACCGCGCCGATGCGCAGGCACGCCAGGTGCAGCGCGATGAACTGCCACCAGTTGGGCAGCTGGAAGGCCACCACGTCACCCGGCTCAATGCCCAGGCCGATCAGGCCGAGCGCCATGCGGTCGGCGCGGTGCTTCAGTTGCAGGTACGACAGGCGCGTGGCAAGGCCGGTGACGCTGTTGTGGTCGACCACGGCCAGGCGGTCGGGGTGGCGGTCCGCGACCTCGTCGAGCACGTCGGTCAGCAGGCGATTGCGCCACAGGCCGGCGTCGGTCATGGCGGCGATGCGGGCGGGTGAGAGGATGGGGTCGCAGACGTTTGGCATGGACGGCCCTTGCGGTCGGCAGGTTGGGTCAGGCGCGGCCATCACCCAACAACCTACGGATGAACGGTGGCATTTGTTGGGCGATGCCGCGTTGCGGCCAACCTAACCCATGAAAGCCGGCGCGTCAGGCGGCGGCCTGCGCGGCGTCGATGACGCCGGTCTTGATCAGCGTGTCGCGGATCAGGGTCTTCGTGGCAGCGTCGGCGTAGGGTTCCAGCGGCGGCCGGCACGGCCCCATGGGCATGCCCAGCAGTTCGAACCAGTACTTGATCGGCGCCAGCGAGTACTGGTTCTTGCGCACGATGTTCCACACGAACACTTCGTTCAGCAGGTCGCGGATCGGCTCCAGCTCGCGGTACAGCGGCAGGGCCTCATCGAATTTGCCGGCGTTGGCCAGCTCCATGCACTTGACCAGCGTGCCGCGCTTGTTGCCGAACATCACGTACTCGCAGGTGCCGAACAGGCACTGGCCGCCGTGCACGATGGCATCCCACAGGTAAAAGCTCTCCATCGGTTCGGTGACCACCATGCGGTCGCCGGTCAGCTTGCGCAGCGCGATGGTGTCGGCCGGGTTCAGCAGGCCGTTCTTGATCCCGACCACCATTTCCAGGTCCGCCAGGCGGTTCAGCAGGCCGTGGTTCAGGGTGATGCCGGCGGTCGGCGTGTTGTAGAGCACGATGCCCAGCGGGCTGTGATCGGACAGGTATTTGTAGAAACCGTACAGGTCGGCGTCCGAGCGCAGCTGGATGACCGGGTTGATGACCTCGATCAGGTGGTAGCCGAGCTGCGCCAGGCGGTGGGCCTTTTCCAGCACCGTGAACGGCGAGGGGTCCAGGATGACCGCGGTCAGCATCATGCGCCCGCGGTTGGCCTGGGCCACGGTTTCGCTGTACTGCCACCACTCGGCGGGGGTCATGTTCCAGGCCTCGGCGGTGTTGCCGCCGGTCATCAGGCCGTACAGCCCGTCGCTGGCCCAGCGGTCGACGTGGCTGGCGAGCATCGGCAGGTCCAGGCTGAAATCGGCCTTGAACGGCGTCGGCACGGCGTTGGTCGACTGGACCATGTGCGTGCGGGCCCATTGTTTGGCTTCGCTGCGGGTGTAGGGAATCATCGGATTGGCCTCCTCGGTGACATTATTTTTGGGCTCGGTCGCGCTGCTGAAGATACCACCGCGCCCTTTACCGGGAGGCGGTTGGCGGGTGATAAACGGCCGTTCGGTACCTTAGCCACGGAGAGACCCTGCGATGACCCACAAAGCCCGCGTCCTGCGCCACGACGATCCGCGCCTGCAAACGGTGATTCCCGGCCAGTTCGAGTTCAAGCACCTGCACGGGCAGGGCTGTTCGGTGGCGCTGTACAAGATGCGCTCGGCGGCCGACCTGCCGACGCAGCTGAACTGCCACGAGGAGGAGGTCACCATCATGCTGTCGGGCGAGTGCAAGCTGCACATCGACGGCGAGGACATCGTCCTGCGGGCCGGCGACACCATCCTGATCCCGTCCTTCAAGGAACACCTGGGCGAGTTCCTGACCGACGAGGTGGTGCTGGTCAGCGTATTCGTGCCGCGGCGCGAGGAATTCGGACCGGAGGGCGATCAGGCGCCGCGGCTGTCGTTTCTGGGCGACGGGGCCTGAGCGTTGCTCGAAGCCGGCATCAGGACACCGTAGGAGCCCGGCTCCGCCGGGCGATCACCGCGCTAGAACTCGTACTCGAGCTTGCCGCGCAGAGACACGTCGGGGCTGGCGGCGTCCAGGCCGAAGGCCAGGCCGGCTTCCCAGTGCAGCTTGCGCCCGATGCCGAGCCGCTCGGTGCCCAGCAGTGCCGGACCCAGGGCCCGCAGATCCTGACCGGCGTGGAATTCCAGCGCCGGCTGCAGGCGCGGCGAGTAGCGGTAGGCGCCCTGCAGGGCCAGGCCGGTTTCCACTTCGTCATGTACGCCGTCCCCCCATTCGTAGCCGAGCGAGGCGTTCACGGTGCCCACGAAGCGTCCCCATTGTCGTTCGCCCAGCAGGGTGGCGGCGAAATCCTGGGCGTCCCGGTCGCGCGCGTGCTCGAACTCGCCCATCAGGCCCCAGTCGGCTGCGTACTGGCCCTGTTCGGTCAGCTGCCAGCGCGCCTCCAGTTCGTAGGCCCTCACCTGCAGGTCCTCGCCGGCCGGTCGATCGGCAATGAGGTACAGCTCGGCAAAGCCGCGCGGGGAAAAACTCTGGCCGTAGCCCAGGCGCCAGGTCTGCCCGTCACCGCGCGTGCGGCCGTTCTGCTCGGACACCAGGCGCAGTTCGAGATCCCGCTCCAGGGGCTGCACGTAGGGGTGATAGACGGTGTCGACCTGGGCGCCGTCGGCGCGCGCCGACGGCGACGCGATCAGGCCGAGCGCTGCCGCCGCGAGGCCGGCCAGCCGCCGCCGGCAAGGTATGTCGTAGGGTGCGTTCATCGGTGCGCTCTCCCGCGCGAATGGCTCGCCATGCTGCCGCCCCGAGCGGCCGCGGTAGCGACGCCCAGCGCCAGCAGAAAACTGGCGCCGTAAAGGCCCACCTGCCAGGGGCCGGGTGTGGCCTCGTAGCCGATCAGGGCGTACAGCAGTTGGCCGAGCAGGCTGTCTTCCGGCAGCCAGGCGGAGCTGTTCCACAGCGGCTGCGATGCCGGCAGCCAGTCGGCCTGCACCAGCAGCATGGTGGCCTGCGACCACATGCCGGCGCCGATCAGGGCCAGCAGCCCGACGGTCAGCGCAAAGGTGACGGCACGCCGGAACGCCAGCAGCAGGTAGTAGAGCAGGGCGCCGATGCTGGCACCGACGCCGATGCCCAGCACCGAACCGATCAGCAGATCCGGCACGGCCCGCGGCCGGCCCATGAAGGCGGAGAAATACAGAAATATCTCCGAGCCCTCGCGGGTGACGGCCAGCGCCACCGCGCCGGCCATGACCCACGGCAGCGCCCGCGCCGGTTCGCGGTAACGGCTCCGCAGCCACAGGCCGATCACGGCCAAGATGAGTGCATACACCAGAATCTGCAGGCCGGCGTTGACCACCTCGTAGCCGACGCCATCGAACCAGGTCGACACCACCCGCAGGCGCGCCCCGTACAGGCCGGCCCCGGCCACGCCGGCCAGCAGGGCCGGCACCAGCCAGCGGGCGCGCAGCGCGGCGCAGCGGCCCGCCACCAGCAGGACACCGACCAGCAGCGAGAACTCCAGCACCTCGCGCAGCACCACCACGACGCTGTCGAGCAACGGCGAGTTCATCGCACCACCAGCCGGCCCTGGGCGGTCTTGGGGTTGAACTCGCCAAAGAACGGGTACTCGCCCGGCGGCAGCGGGCCGACGAAGATGGTCGCCGTCTGGCCGCCCAGGATCACCTTCTCGCGATTCAGCTCCCAGCTCTCGAATTCCTCCGGCGTCGGGTCCAGGTTGTGCACCGCCAGGCGCACCTTGGTGTTGGCCGGAATGGTCAGTTCCGCCGGCTCGAACAGGTGATTGCGGATGCTGATGTCGTAGGTCGGCGGCTGCGCCGCCAGCGGCGCGGCGCCCAGCAGGCAGGCCACCATCGCCAGCACGCGCACGATGCCAGCGGGCCGGCGGCGTGGTGCTTGCCGGCTCACACGTTCCTCCGGGCCGGGAATTCGACGCTCACCGTCAGGCCGGTTTCGAATGGCGAGTCAGCGAAGCGGATCGTCGCGCCGTGCAGGTCGGCCACCAGCCGGGCGATGGACAGCCCAAGGCCGCTGCCGGCAGGGTCGTTGTGGCGCGCGCCAACCCGGCGGTAGAAGCGGTCGAACACGCGCTCGTGCTCCGCCGCCGGCAGGCCGGGACCGGAATCGCTGACCTGCAGCAGCGCCCCGCCGCCGGGCAGCGGGCCGCAGCTGACCCGGATGTGCCCGCCGACCGGCGTGTAGCGGTTGGCGTTCACCAGCAGGTTCTGCAGCAGCGTGGCCAGCGCGAAGCGATCGCCGACCAGGATCTGGCGTTCCCCCTGCAGCCGGACGTCCTGCTGTTTGTGCTCGAACTGCGGGTAGTGCGCGGCGATTTGTTCACGGGCCAGTTCGGTCAGGTCCAGCGGTTCCATGCGCGCCTGGTACTGATCGGGTGCCATGCGGTACAGCAGCAGGATCTGCGCGATCAGGTGTTCCAGGCGGGCGGTGTCGGCATGCAGGCGCAGCAGCACCGGGTCGTCGGCCGGCAGGCGCCCGGCCAGATTGTGCAGGTGGACTTTCAGGGCGGCGATTGGCGTGCGCAGCTCGTGCGCGGCATCGGCGGTCAGGCGCCGCTCGCGGCCGAGCGACTGCTCCAGCCGCTGCAGGAGGCCGTTGACGGCCGACACGATGACCGCCAGTTCCGTCGGCGGCTCGGCAAGCTGCAGCGGCGCCAGGTCGTCGGCGGCCTTGCTGCGCAGCGCGCCGGCCAGGCGCTCCAGCCGCCGCAGGCCGTGGCCGACGATCAGCCAGATCAGCACCGCGCTGACCGGCAGCGCCGCCAGCTGCGCCAGCAGCGACTCGCGCACGACGCTGTCGGCGAGCAGGTAGCGGGCGTCGGCGCGCTGCGCCACCATCACCCAATGCCCGGCCGCCGGCTCGCGGCGGACCAGGATCTGCCAGCGATGGCCGCCGAAATTGTCGGCCCGCAGGCCCGGCTCGAAGGGCGCCATCGGCGTTTGCGGGGCGTTGGCCGAGCGCAGCAGCAAGCGCCCGGCGTCGTCCCAGACCTGGAAACTGACCTCGCTCGACGGCAGCGCCGGTACCGGGTCGCTGGCCTGCGTTTCGGCGGGCAGCAGGGTCGAAATCAGGATGGCGGCGTTGGTCAGCTCGGCATCGAACAGCGCATCGGCGGCCGCCACGCCGGCCCGGTAGCCGTACAGCGCGGCCACGAAGCTGGTCAACGTGATCGCCGACAGCACGGCGATCAGCAGGTAGGAGCGGATCGAGCTCACGGCAGACGCAGGCAGTAGCCGACGCCGCGCACGGTCCTGATCAGGTCCTGGCCGAGCTTGCGGCGCAGATGGTGGATGTGCACCTCCAGCGTGTTGCTGGCCACCTCCTCGTCCCAGCCGTAGAGCTTGCCTTCCAGGGTCTCGCGGGTCAGCACCTTGCCGCTGTTCTCCAGCAGCGCCTTGAGCAGTGCGTACTCGCGGCGCGACAGATCCACCGGCACGCCGGCCTTGTGCACCTGCATGGAGGCGGTGTCCAGTTGCAGGTCGCCGAGCGAGATCAGGCTGCTGCCGGCGCTTCCCAGCCGCCGCCCCAGAGCTCGCACGCGGGCTTCGAGCTCCTGCATCTCGAACGGCTTGGCCAGGTAGTCGTCGGCGCCCAGATCGAGCCCGGTCACCTTGTCGCCGAGCGTGTCGCGGGCGGTCAGCACCAGAATCGGCAGGCGCTGGCCACCGGCGCGCAGGGCGCGCAGCACCTCCAGGCCCTCCATGTCCGGCAGGCCGAGGTCCAGCACGATCAGATCCGGCGGGTCGGTCGCCACCGCGTGCAGGGCATGATCGCCGCGCGTCACGTGATTGACCGCAAAGCCCTTGTTGCGCAGCGCCAGGCTCAGGCCGGCTGCCAGCGAGGCGTCATCTTCCACCAGCAGCAGCCGCACCCGAATGTCCCGTAACTCAGCCCCGACGCGCGCTCATTTTGCGCGCACCTTGGCCAGCAGCTCGGCAATCTCCTTCTGGCGCCCGCGGTCGGCCAGCTCCCGGCCGGGGCGCGGTGCTGCCTTGGCGGCGCGCTGCAGGTAGGTTTCCGCCTCGGCGCGGCGGTCGTGCTCATACAGGAACTGGCCGTAGAAATAGTTGGCGTCGATGCCGTCCGGGTTGATCCGCAGCGCCTCTTGCAGCAGCGACTGCGCCTTCTTTTCGTTGCCGAAACCGACCGGCCAGCCGGGCACCTTGGCGTACAGCGTGCCAAGGCTGGTGTAGGCGGAGCCGTCGAGCGCCGCCGGGTCGAGCTCGATCGCCCGCTCCAGGTCGCGCTTGGCGGCCTTGGCGATACCCAGCGCGCCCAGTCCGCCCTTGGCGCCGGCCAGCGTGGAACGAATGATGCCGGACCAGATCCAGCCCTCGGCACGCTGCGGGTAGCGGACGGTCACCGCCTCGGCGTCCTGCGCCAGCAGCTCCAGGGCGGCCACGCGTGGCTTGTCGCGCAGCTCGTAGTTGGCGACCGCCCAGCGCTGTTGCAGGTCGGCGAGTTCCTCCAGCAGGGCATCGGCGGCCCGCGCCGCGCCGCCGATCAGCAGCAGCCAGGCGGTCAGCGTCCAGGCAATGGGTCGGGACATGGGTTTTCTCCAGGGTTCAGGGGGCAAGAATGCGGCGGATGACCGGCAGCTGACGTGCCAGCGCGCGGTCGAGCAGGCCCGGCAGCAGGCCGTTCAGGAACGCAAACAGCCGCTCCGGGCCGCCGATGCTGGCCCGCGGCCGCTCGCTGCGCAGCTGCCGCAGCAGGGCCTCGGCCACCACGGCGGGGCTGTCGATGCGGTTGCCGAGCGCCGCGTTCAGGGCGTTCACCCGGGCGTCGTTGATGGCCGTGGCGGTGGCCCGCGGCGCCAGGTGCAGCACGCCGACTGTAGTGCCGGTAAGCTCGCGCCGCAGCGCCTCGCTGAAGCCGCGCAGGCCGAACTTGCTCGCGCTGTAGCCGACGAAGCCCGGATAGCCGATGGCGCCGAAAGCCGAGCCGACGTTGACGATCAGGCCGCGCGGCGCCTCCCGCAGCAGCGGCAGCAGCTGCCCGGTGAGCAGCATCGGCGCCAGCAGGTTGGTGGTGACCAGTTCGCTCAGCAGCGCCGGGGCCTGTGCGTCGAACAGCCCGAAGGCGCTGATGCCGGCGTTGTTGATGAGGATGTCGATGCCGTCCGGCAGCGCCGCGCAGCATTGCTGCACGCGCTGGCGGCCCTCGTCGGTGGCAAGGTCCGCGGTGACGGTCAGGTGCTGGTCGCCGAGCCGGGCGGCCAGCACCTGCAGCGCCTGCGCATTGCGACCGACCAGCACCAGGCGCACGCCGGCGCCGGCCAGTGCCTCGGCCATCGCGCTGCCGATGCCACCGGCGGCGCCGGTCAGCACGGCCGTTTTGCCGTTCAGCTCCACGACGCCACCTGCGCCGGTTCGGTTGCCGTGGCCGGTGCCCCCAGGCTGCGGAAGATATCGCCATACAGGCGGTAGAACATGCCGGCGGCGTGGATGATCAGTGCCTGCTCCGCCGGCGCCTCGATGCGGTTCATGAGGCCCTCGAACAGCGCCACGTGGTCCTGGTCCAGGGCGCCGTGGGAGCGCAGGTAGCTGAAGGCGGCGTCCGGCAGGTCGAGTGCCTGCTGCATCGCGCTGGCCGCGTTATGGGCGATGGCGACGCTGGTGCCCTCCAGCACCTGCACCATGCCGAAGAAGCCGAGCGGATTGACGCGCTGCACCATGTCGTAGGCGTAGGCCACCATCAGCTCGGTGGCCGGGCTGGGCGTCGAGCGGCGCACCGCATCGCGGTCGACGCCGCAGGCGACCAGATCGTCCAGCACCCATTCCTCGTGGCCGAATTCCTCGCTGATGTACTCGACCACCGCCGCGCGCAGCCAGGCCTTGTCGTCCGGCAGGCGCGCGCCGACCGCCATCAGCAGCGGCACGGTATGCCGGACGTGGTGGTAGGCCTCGGTCAGGAAGGCGACGTAGTCGGCGCGCCGGATATCGCCCCGCAGGGCGCGCCCGAGGATCGGTGCCGCCAGCAGCTTGGCGCGTTGGGCGGCGGTCCGCTCCTGAAGTTGCTGATAAAAGTTCATTCCGTGCACAGCTCCTGGGTGTGATACAGCGCGGCAATCTGCGCCGCGTAGTGGGCGGCGATGGCGTCCCGCCGCGGGCGGCCGTTGTCGGTCAGCAGGCCATCGGCCGCGGACAGCGGCGCCGGCAGGCGATGCCAGGCGCGGATGCGCGCGTAGTCCGGCAGGCGCGCGTTGACCGCTGCCAGCCAGTCGTCGATGGCCGCAGCGGGCGTGCCGGCGTCGCGCGGCCACAGCAGGGCCACGCAGTGCGGGCGGGCGGACCCGAACAGCACCGCCTGCCCCAGCAGCGGGCCGGCCAGCAGCTCGGCCTCCACCCACTCCGGGCTCAGGTTGCGGCCGAAGCTGGTCACGATCAGGTTGTCGCGTCGGCCCTGGACCTGCACGAAGCCGTCCGCGTCGAGGCCGCCCAGGTCGCCGGTGTGAACCCGCTGCGGGCGCCAGCTTTCCGGCACGCCCAGATAGCCCAGAAAACAGCTGCCGGAAACCGTCAGCTCGCCGTCGCGCACGCCCAGCCGCAGATGCGGCAGCGGCCGGCCGGCAGTGCCGGGCCGGTCGGCTCCGGGGATGTTCAGACTCACCACGGAAGCGCATTCCGACAGCCCGTAGCCTTCGTACACCGGCAGGCCGCCGCGGCGCGCGGCGACCAGCAGCGACACCGGCACCCGCGCGCCACCGACGGCGACGAAGCGCAACGAGCCTGGCGCCCGCCAGCCGCGCTGCATGGCCACAACCAGGGCCTGCAGCAGCTGCGGCACCAAGATCATGCTGTGCGGTCGATGACGGTCGATGGCCGTGGTCAGCGCGGCGGCATCCAGACCGCTGCTGCCCTGCAGGCCAAGCTCGGCCAGGCCCGGCACCACCACGCTGCCGCGCGACAGCAGCGGCGCATAGACGCCGCCGACGTTCTCCAGCAGCGTCGCCAACGGCAGCAGGCACAGGTGGCGCACGCCGGGCAGGGCAATCATGTCGGCCAGGGACTGCGCCACCCGCAGCGGGTGATCGGCGGACAGGCACACGCCCTTGGGCGTGCCGGTCGAGCCGGAGGTGAAGGTGATCTTGGCCGTTCCCGGCGGCACCCGTGCCGGCCCGGGCGACAGGCGCCACAGTGGCAGGCCGGCCAGCTGCCCGGCCGCTTGTGCGGAGCCGGACAGCGGGCTGCCCGGCCAGTCCGCTTGCGCTGCCGCCACGGCGTCGATGCCGGCGGTGGCAAACACATGGGCGAGCTGCTGCGGCGCAAAGAACAACGGCAGCGGCACCAGACACACGCCCGCCAGCTGGCAGGCCAGGTCGATGACGATCCAGGCCGGGCCGTTGTCGGCGCGCAGCGCCAGGGTGCGCACGGCGGCCCGCTGCAGGGTGGCTGCAGCGCCTTCCACGGCCGCCACCAGTTCGTGCGCGGTCAACTCGGATGAACCGTGCACGAGCGGCGCCCTGGGCTGCAGCGCCGCGCGGTGCAGCAGTTCCCGCCACAGTATCGAATGCGGCATCGGCCTCACCACAGCGCGCCGACGACTGCGTCGAGCGCATCCGCGTAGCCGGCAAGCTGCGCCGCCAGCACCGGCTGGCGCCGTATGAGCCGGCAGCCGATGGCCAGATCGCCCACCGTCAGCATGGGTTCGGCGTCGTAATAGCGGCCCCATGCCGCGCGCTCCTGGCCCAGCCGCGCCGGATCGGCAGGGGCCAGCACGCGCAGCGCAAAGCCCATGTCCCGGATCAGCTCGCGCACCTGTCGGGTGGCCGTGAACACGATCCAGCGAAAACCGCCACGATGCAGCGCCTCCACCAGCAGCGTGATCAGCAGGCGGCTGGCGCGCTGGCTGGTGGCCGCCAGGTTGCCGATTTCGACCACGCTGCCGCGCTGCACCGGCTGGCGCATGGCGCTGGCGATCGCGCCCTCGACCGGGCCCTCCAGGTAGCGCTCCAGGAACAGCGCGCCGGCGCCGGCCGGCCGAAAGCCCAGGGCCGAGGCGAAGGTCTCCCCCCGCTGCGCGGCCAGCAGCCAGGGCATGAAGTCGCTGACGCGGGCCTCATGACACTGCGCGTAGCGGCGCGCGATGTAGTCCTCGACGCCGGCACGGGGCCGGTCCTGTGGGTACAGATGCACATCGAACACCGCCGCCGGGCGGCTGCCGACGGCAAGCTCGGCACGGTTCGCGCAACTTTGCATACCGGTGGCTCCTGGCGTGATCGCCTGATAACGCCGGCCACACTAGAACGCGGGGCTTAAGGGCGCCTTAACCGGATTGCCGGTGGATGCAGTGCCGGGCGCCGAGAAATCGCCGATGGGATTCATTCAGGGGCGGCCTTAAGGCTTGCTTAAGCCCCGGCTGCGTAGATTGGCGGCACGCTCCCACCACCCCGCCACAAAAATGACCGCCGCCGTGCCAACCAAGCCACCGTTCTCGGACAAGTATGACCTCGCCCTGGCGCAGGCCTATCAGGAAAAACACCACCGCGGCCTGCGCCGTCGACTGACCACCTGGCGTGAAACCCAACTGGCCGGCCGGGCCCTGAAGCTGGCCGGCAATCCGGAATCGGTGCTCGACATGCCCTGCGGGGCGGGCCGCTTCTGGCCCATGCTGGCCAGTCACCCGACCCGTCGCCTGTTGGCCGGGGACGTCAGTCCGGCCATGCTGCAGATCGCCGCCGGCGCCGCCGAGCCGGCCGTGCTGGCGCGCTTCGAGGTGCTCGCGCAGATGGACGCCTTTGCCTTGGACTTGCCCGATGAGGCCGTGGAGCACGTGCTGTGCATGCGGCTGCTGCACCACATCGCGACCGCCGAAGATCGGTTGCGGATTCTTCGCGAGCTGCACCGGGTGGCGCGCCGCGGCGTGACCGTCAGCCTGTGGGTGGACGGCAACCTGCAGGCCCGTCGCCGGATGCGGCAGGATGCGCGCACCACGCGCGCCGACGGCTATCGCCGGGTGACCAAGCGCGCCGTCATCGAGGCCGAATTGGCCGAGGCCGGCTTCGTGATTCGTCGCCGCCTGGATGTGTTGCCGGGCCTGTCGATGCTGCGCCTGTACGTGCTCGACAAGGTCTGAGCGCATCGCGCGCAATGCGCTCACAGCCGGCTCTGCGCCTGACGCGGACTCGGGCCGCCCATCGCGCCGGCGTGGCCGGCGCCTGAAATTCCCCTCGTTGCTACAGTCGCGGCGCCGGCGGCCGATCACCTGTCGGTATCGGTCGTTCATCCGGGGAGTAATCGCGCATGGCCCGTCTGCTGGGTTTTCTGCTCATTGTTGTGGCGCTGCTGCTGGTCGGATTCTTTCTGATCTACAACCGGCTGGTGACGCTGCGCAACCGCTACCGCAACGCCCACGCGCAGATCGACGTGCAGCTGCTGCGCCGTCACGATCTGGTGCCGAATCTGGTCGAGACGGCCCGCGCCTATCTGCAGCACGAGCGCGCCACGCTGGAGGCGGTGATCGCCGCCCGCGGCGCGGCGGTCGACGCCAGCCAGCGGGCCGCGGCGCAGCCGGACAGTGCCGCGGCGATGGCCGCACTCGGCCAGGCCGAGGCGGCGCTGGGTGGCGCGCTCGGCCGGCTGATGGCGGTGGTGGAGCAGTACCCGGACCTGAAGGCCGACGCCACCATGGCGCGCCTGAGTGAGGAACTGGCGTCCACCGAGAACCGCCTCGCTTTCGCCCGCCAGGCCTACAACGACGCGGTGATGACCTACAACACGGCGCTGGAGGTGTTTCCGAACGTGCTGGTGGCCGGCAGCATGGGCTTTCGGGCGGCCGGCTTCTTCGAACTGGACGACACCGCCGTGCGCGCGCTGCCGCAGGTCAGCTTCCAGGCCGGCCGCTAGCCGACGGCATGGATTTTTTTGCCTACCAGCAGCAGGCGCGCCGCTACAGCGCCCTGCTGCTGGTGCTGTTCACGCTGGCCGTGCTGGGCCTGGTGCTGGCGCTGAACCTGCTGGTGGGCTGGCTGGTGGTGCTCGGCGACCTGCGTCACGACTATCGGCATCTGGCCGACCTGCCGCCGGTCATTTACGGCTGGACCACCGCCATCACGCTGGCCCTGATCGGCGCCGGCACGCTGCGCCGGCTGTGGGAACTGAGCGCCGGCGGTCCGGTGGTGGCGCGCCTGGCCGGTGCCCGCTGGGTGGCGCCGGACGCGACCGACGAGCAACGCCGGCGCCTGCTGAACGTGGCCGAGGAGATCGCCGTGGCCAGCGGCCTTGCCATGCCGCGCATCTACCTGATGCAGGACGAGCCGGGCATCAACGCCTTCGCCGCCGGCCGCGGCCCGGCCGATGCGGTGATCGCGGTCACCCGCGGCTGCCTGGAGCGCCTGGATCGCGACCAGCTGCAGGGCGTTCTGGCGCATGAGTTCAGCCACCTGCTGCACGGCGACGGGCGCCTGAACATGCGCCTGCTCGGCCTGCTGCACGGTCTCACCGCGCCCGGGGCGCTCGGGCTGTGGCTGGTGCATTCGGCCACGCCGTCGCTGAGCAGTCGCGGCCGCCTTGCCCGCGGCGGTTTCCCGGGCCAGCTGCTGGTGGGCGGCCTGCTGGCGGCGGTCGGCTACCTGGGCGTGTTTCTGGCACGGCTGATCCGCGCTGCCGTGTCGCGCCAGCGCGAACACCTGGCCGACGCCGCGGCGGTGCAGTTCACGCGCAATCCGCGCGGCCTGGCCGGCGCGCTGCGCCGGGTGCGCGACGAGGCCGACGGCGCAGCGCTGCGCTCCCGCCAGGCGGAAGCCTTCAGCCACATGCTGTTCGCCACGCCACACCGCACCTGGTTCAGCGCCCTGCTGGCGACCCATCCGCCGCTCGATGAACGCATCGCCCGCATCTACCCGTTGTTCGAGCGGCGCAGCAACCGGGAGCAGGCTCTGGACAACAGCCCCTCACCGGCGCTTGAGCCCGTCACCGTGCCGGCGGCCTCGCTGGCCGGCCGGGTCGGTGAAATCGACCTCGCCAGCCTGGGCTACGCGGCGTCGCTGATTGGCGCCATACCGCCGCCGCTGCGCCAGGCCACGCAGACCGGTACCGGCGCAACGGCCTTGCTGTGCGGCCTGTTGGCCGACCAGGACGAAACGCGCGCGCCGGCCCGGTCGGCCGTGCTGGGACCGGCCGTGGCAGTCTTCGCCGATCAGCTTGGAGCGGCCGCGCGCCGTCTGGGGCCGCGCTTTCGTCTGCCGCTGGTCGATCTGGCGCTGCCGGCCTTGCTGGCGCAGCCGCCGGCATGGCGCCGGAAACTTGTCGATGACCTGCAGGCGCTGGCCGGCGGCGCATCCGGCAACTGGCCGCTGCTGGCCTTGCTGCGCCACCACCTGCTGCCATCGGCGCACACCGGGCGCAGTTCGCAGCCCGAGCCGGACGATGTCCGGGTGGTGCTGCGCACGCTGGCCGACTGCGCCAGCGACGGTGCGCCGGACGCCTACGCCGCCGCCTGCGCGCAGCTCCACCTGCCGGCCCTGCCGATGACGCTCGCGCAATCCGCTTTCGACGGCGCGCTGCAGCGTCTGGCGGGCGCGCCATTGATGCAGCGCCTGCGGCTGCTGTCGGCCTGCGCGCTGGCAGTGAGCCACGACGGCGTGGTGGAAGTCGCGGAGCTGGAACTGCTGCGCGCCATCGGCGCGGCGCTGGACTGTCCGTTACCGCCAGTGGTCGGGAAGGCCGCCTGAGGCGCTGCTGTTTAGCCGGGGAGTGGGGCTCCGCACCTGCGCACGGTTCGCGGCGAGGGCGCCGCTCCCACAGCCCACAGCCCACAGTCCAGTCCCTGTGGGAGGCCCGCCCTCGGGCCGAATGCCCTCGTCTCAGCCGTACTTGCTGCGCAGCGCCTTCCAGCGGCGGCCGCATTCACGGGCGCCCTGGTCGATGTACTCGGGAATCACGTGATACGGCGGGCGGATCGGGCCGGCCTTGCAATAGCCGGCCTCGTCGAAGCGGATTTTTTCGAGCTGGATGTTGTAGGACGCGAACTCGGCCATGCCGCCCGGCGGAAAGAAGGTCTGCATGGTGTAAGCGATGTCGGTGTCGATGGCCTTGGCACGGGTCCAGTCGCCGGCGGCGATGGCATCGCGCAGCGCCAGCGCCGGCTCCGGCCCCATGCTGGCCTCGGTGGCCCAGAAGGCAATGTTGTATTCCGGCTCGATACGCGCCATGGCATAGGCGCCCGCGATGTGCGGCAGGAAGCGGATCTTGCCCTGCGTCATGCCGATCAGGACGCTGATCATCGGGTCCGGGCCGTGCTTGGTGCAGATCACGGTCGGCGCGCGGCGCGCCACCTGCGCCCAGAACGGCGGCGGGAAGTTGAAGCGAAACGCGCCCGGATTGTCGTAGGCCATGATCGCCAACTGCGGGAAGGCCTGCGACATGTCGGCATAGAACTGCACAGCCATGTCCAGCGTGCACGGCTGCCACATGGGCAGGCCCAGCATGGTGCCGTCGGCGCCCAGGTCCTGGATGAAGCGGTTGCGGCGCACGATCTCGTGCGTGCCCAGTGCGGTGGTGCCCACGAACAGCGGCACGCGCCTGCGGACCGTTTCGATCACGCAGGCGGCGGCCTGTTCCCATTCGTCGTTGGTCAGCGTGGCGCACTCGCCGGTGGTGCCCATGGCCACCAGACCGTTGACGCCGCTTTGCACCAGCGCCTCGGTCAGGCGCGCCAGTTCGTCCAGGTCCACCGTGTCGGTGGCGTCCCAACGCTCGGCGCCGGGTTTGGACGGTGTGGGCGTGATGGCGTACAGGCCCTTGATGTCGTTCACGCTGAGCATGGCTTGGTCCTCCTGTGATTCACGAATCTTTCAGTCAGGCATTCGGCCCGAGGGCGGGCCTCCCACAGGGATTGGACTGTGGGAGCGGCGCCCTCGCCGAGAATCTTTCAGTCAGGCATTCGGCCCGGGGCGGGCCTCCCACATGGACTGGACTGTGGGAGCGGCGCCCTCGCCGCGAATCGCCCGGCCCATCGTTGGTCCGGGGCATTTGGCTGTCACCCCTCCAGCAGCGTGCCGTCCAGCCGCACGCCGGCCCATTTCTGCATCACGTCGACCTGGCGCAGGATGTCGGCGCCGTAGCCCTGCTCGCGCACGAACAGCTCGAACAGATGAAAGATGTGGTCGGTGACCAGCGCCGGCACGTCCGAGCGGCGCGCAAACTCCGACATGTGCCGCAGGTCCTTGGTCATCAGGCCGAGCTGGAAGCCGCCTTCGACGCCGGGCGTCAGGGCGAAATCCGGATGACGGCAGAAAAAGTTCATGCCGGTGCCCTTGTCCAGCACCTGGGCGGCCATTTTCACGTCGATGCCGTGCTTGGCGGCGATCAGCAGACCCTCGATGGCCGCCACGCCGGCTGCCGAGCTGACCATGTTGTTGACCATCTTCACGATCTGGCCGGCGCCCAGCGGGCCGACGTGATAGACGTAACGCGCCATGCGTTCCAGGATCGGCCGTGCCTGGGCGACGTCCGCCTCGGCGCCGCCGACGCAGAAGGTCAGTGCGCGCTTGGGCAGCGCCTTGGCGCCCCCTTCCTCGCCGGTGATGGCGGCATCGATGTAGCGCACGCCGGCTGCGGCCAGTTCAGCGGCAATCTCCCTGGTGCGCTCGGGGTAGCCGGAGGTGGTGTCGACCACCAGCAGGCCACGGGCCGCGCCTTCGAGGACGCCGTCCGGCCCCAGGCAGGCCGCGGCAACGGCTTCCGACTGCGGTAGCGACAGCAGCACCAGCGTGCTGGCCTCGGCTACCGCGCGGGCCGAGTTGTGGCCGGTTACGCCGGCGTGTTCGGCCGCGTTCGCGGTGCGTGCGCCGTCCAGGTCGTAGGCATGCACGGCAAAGCCGTCCTCGGCCAGCAGGCGCGCCATGTTGGCACCCAGACTGCCCAGACCGATGACGCCGATGTGTTGGCTCATGTCCGCCGCCTCAGTATTTGTGCACGACGCCGTCGACAACCCGCGCGTACTCGCCACCGGCCGTGGTGGTGATGGCGAAGTAGGAGAGCGGCGACTTGCCGGTGTTGCGGATGCCGTGCACCTGGTTGCGCGGAATCACCACCGTCTGCCCGGCCTTGATCGGGTACTCGGCGTAATCGGCCGAGCCGGGCTGGCCCTTCAGGTAATGGCCTTCGCCCTCGACGATCAAGAAACAGTGCGCCGAGTAGGGATGGGAGTGCGACTCGTTGGCCTGGCCGGGCAACAGGTTCCAGGACACGATGCCAAGATCCTCGCCATCGGCATACACCGGCACCACGTTGGCCTTCTCCTGCGAATACTTGGCGAACTGCAGCGGGTCGAGCGTGCCCGACGGCAGGGTCTCGGGCGTCAGCATGCCGGGCATGGGTTTCATGGCGTTTTTCCTCGGGGTGATGGGCGGGGCGGCCTGCTGGCCGGTCGGTCGTTCAGGGGCATATCATCACGGCCAGGGCGGCACCGAACAAGGGGGAGACACCATGAGCCTGCACCAACCCGTCACCGGCGCCTGCGTGTGGCGCGGCAGCGACTATCGCGACCCGACCGACTGGGTTTATACCCTGTCCGGCGAGGCACTGGCCGACATCGACCGCGCGGTGCGCCGCGTGCGCGACGGCGGCCTCAGCCTGGACGAAGTCACGCCTGAGGTATTCGACCTGCCGGCGCTGGCCGGCGACCTGCGCCACATGGCCGACATCCTGCACCGCGGTCGTGGCTTCGTGCGCCTGCAGGGCATCGACCGGGCGCGCTACAGCGACGACGAGCTGGGCATCATCCTGTGGGGCCTGGGCACCCACCTCGGGGTGGGGGTGTCGCAAAGCCAGCGCGGCGATCGCCTGGGCCACGTCCAGGATCGCGGCGAGGTCGGCCGCTACTACGGCATCGGCGGGCCGATCGAGGTGCACATGGACCCGGTCGACGTGACCGGCCTGATGTGTCTCACGCCGGCCATGGAGGGCGGCGCCACGCCGCTGATGAGCTCGTTTGCGGTGCACAACGCCATCCTGGCCGAGCGGCCGGACCTGCTCGAGGTGCTCTATCGCGGCTTTCACTACGGCAGCGAGACGGTCATCAAGAGCGACCGGCCGCCGATCACCGAACACCGCATTCCGGTGTTCAGTTTCGTGGCCGGCGAGCCGGACTGCTTTTTCCTGCCGGCGGCCATCCGCGGGCCAAACGGCGAGCCGCGCGAGGGTCTGCCCACCATCGAACAGGAGGCCATCGCCTACCTGCAGGCGGTGGCCGAGCGGCCGGAAATGAAGATCGACATGGTGATCGACCCGGCCACGGTGCAGTTCGTCAACAACCGCGTGCTGCTGCACGCGCGGGCGGACTACCGGGACTGGCCGCAGGGCGATCGCAAACGCCACCTGCTGCGCATGTGGCTGATGATGCCGGACTGGCCCAAACGCCCGCCTGAGCTACAGATGCTGCGCAGCACCGACCGTGCCGGTGGGGGTATCGCCAAGGCCGAGGCCTGAGCGGGCAGCCGCGGCGCTGATCGCAGGAGCGGCTTCAGGCGCGACGGGGCCTGTTCAATACCACACCCCTCCGGGGCGCCAGCGCGGCCGGCGCA
Source organism: Immundisolibacter sp. (assembly GCF_014359565.1). Taxonomy (NCBI): domain Bacteria; kingdom Pseudomonadati; phylum Pseudomonadota; class Gammaproteobacteria; order Immundisolibacterales; family Immundisolibacteraceae; genus Immundisolibacter; species Immundisolibacter sp. The sequence continues at coordinate 123,763 of NZ_JACIZD010000003.1, forward strand.
GCACCGCCGGGCCGAGCTGACGCACCGGCTCCCAGTCCGGCACGGCGGCCGGCTGCAGGGTCTGCGCCAGCGCCTTCAGGCGTTCGATACGCGCCGGCGTGGGCGGGTGGGTGCGCAGCAGCGACGGGTCCGGCAGGCGCCGGCCGGGCAGCAGCAGCTGTTCCAGCCAGCGTCCCTGGCGCTGTTCGAGGTGCTCCAGTGCCCGCATCAGGCCCTCGGGATCGCCGGTCAGTGCCACGGCGCCGGCGTCGGCGTCGTACTCGCGGGTGCGCGACAGGGCCAGCTGCAGCAGCATGCCGAGCGCCGGCATCAGCAGCAGCAGTGCCACCGCATCCCAGTTGACGACTGCCTGCCCCAGCAGCACCAGCGGCAGGTTCAGCAGCACCAGCAGCACGCCCACGTTCGACAGCAGCGAGGTCAGGCGGCTCATCAGGTCGGCCAGGCCCATCACCAGCATGTCGTGATTGCGGATGTGGGCGATCTCGTGCGCCAGTACCGCCACCACTTCGCGCATCGGCAGGCCGCGCAGCAGCCCGGCGGTGACGGCCACCGCGGCGCCCTTTGGCGTGCCGACGGTGAACGCGTTCAGCAGTGGGCTCGGCACCAGAAACAGCGCCGGCGGCTGCGGCAGACCGGCACGTGCCGCCAGCACCTGCACCGCGCGCACCAGGCCGGGGGCCTGGTCGGCATGTATCGGCTGACCGCCATACAGGCGCAGCAGCAGCGCCGGGGCAATGCGCGGCGACAGCGCCAGCAGCACGCCGGCCAGCCCCAGCGCCCACACGGCGCCCACGGTGCCGCCCAGCAGGCCGCCGAGCAGGCCGAGCAGCGCCGCCATGCCGGCCAGCAGCGCCAGGGCCTGCAGCGTGTTGCGGGCGCGGTGCGACAGCATTCCGGCTACCGGTGTCAGCGACCCTGCCACTGCGGCGGGCGCTTCTCCAGGAACGCCGCCAGGCCTTCCTTCTTGTCCGCCGTCTCGCACAGGCCGGCCTGCGCGAACTTCTCCATGGCCAGACCCGCCGCCAGGCTGCCTTCCATGCCGGCATGCACCATCGCCTTCATGTAGCGCGGCACCAGCGGCGCGAAGCCGGCCAGGTGCTCGGCCATGCGCTGCACGGTCGCCAGCAGGTCGGCGTCGTCCACCAGGCGCGTGACCAGGCCGATGTGCAAGGCCCGCTCGGCGTCGATCGGCTCGCCCATCAGCAGCATGTCGAGCGCCCAGGCGCGGCCGACCAGGCGCGGCAGGCGCTGCGTGGCGCCGCCGCCGGGAATGATGCCGAGCTTGCCCTCCGGCGTGGCAAAGCGGGCACTGCGGCCGGCCACGCGCAGATCGCAGCCCAGCGCCACCTCCAGCCCGCCGCCGAAACAGATGCCGTTGATGGCCGCGATGGTCGGCTTCGGACACCGCTCCAGGCGCTCGGCCACGCCCTGCACGATCGGTTCCAGCGCCTTGTTCAGATCGCGGTGCACCACCTCGGCCAGGTCCGAGCCGGCGGCAAAGGCCTTGTCCCCGGCGCCGGTGATGGCCAGCACGCGCACCGCCGAATCGTCCGCCGCGGCGGCGATGGCCAGGTGCAGCTCGTCCACGGTGCCCAGCGAAATCGCGTTCAGCTTGGCCGGACGGTTGATGGTGATCAGCGCCAGCGGGCCGCGCGTTTCGTACAGCAGGTTCTCGTAACTCATCGGGGTCAGTCGGTGATCAGGCCGTGGCGGCGGTGCCAGTCGATCAGCGCCTCGTCCGGATAGTCCGGAAAGTGCCGGTCGGCCGCGGTTTCGGTCGGCACCGGCACCCAGGCCGGCTTGCTGTCCAGCATGATGTGGCAGCGCTCCGGCGGCGCCGGCAGCGGCGTGTCGATGCAGGAGGCGAACGGGTGCAGCAGCTCCGGCCAGCGCGGATCCCACACCCACAGCGCGCTGGCGCACTCGCGGCAGAAATGCCGCTCGCCGGGGCTGCGCTCGCTGCGCACCGGGTGGTCCATGAAGGCGCGATACACGCCGACGTGCTCGCGGCCCTCCACCTTCAGGCTGTCCGCCTCGGCGTGCAGGTTGATGGCGAAACCGCCGCCGCCCTGCGTCTTGCGGCAAATGGAGCAGTAGCAGTGCATGTACGGATAGGGCGCGTGGCTTTCGACCGAAAAGCGCACCGCCCCGCAGTGGCAGGAAGCTTCGAGCAGCATGGCAGGACTCCCGGCAGCAAGGGTGTCCGCACATGGTAACGGCCCGGTCGGAAGGTGGTGCGCAGGCGTAGCCAAAGAACGACAAGGGACGCGGCGGCGTGCCAAAAATATTTTTTTCCGGCCCCTTGCACAGTCTCAGGATTCAAGACACCGGCGGTTCACAATCCTGGCAGGGCGCGATCTCGGCCGCTGGTCGACCCGAATTGCAGCCCTGAAATGAATGGTATTTTGGTCAATGTAATCATCACTACCCGCAAGGGTCTGCAAAAAGGACCGCGGACGTTCTATTGGATGAGTCATGAACGAGCCAGCTACTCACCACGATCCGTCGGCTTATAACGCCTTCTTTGTCAAGGCGAGCGGCGATTCGGGGGCGCGCCCTTTTTTGCAGGCGCATCCTTGGCAGGGTGAGCTTGGGCAAGGCGGCGCGTGTTGCGACCGTCTTATTCGCATTCCCACGGGGTTTGGCAAAACACTGGGTGTGCTGGTCGCGTGGTTGTGGCACCGCGTGGCGCGTGGTGACGACGCCTGGCCAATGCGGCTGGTGTGGTGTTTGCCGATGCGAGTTCTTGTCGAGCAAACCGAGGCGGAGGTTCGGGATGTTTTGCGACGTCTGGATCGGTTGTGGGACCAGCGGGGTAACCACGACAGCAAGGTCGGCGTGCATTTGCTCATGGGTGGCGCCATAGCGGGCGACTGGCATCTTTACCCGGAGCACCCGGCAGTGCTGATCGGCACCCAGGACATGTTGTTGTCGCGGGCGCTGAACCGCGGTTACGGAGTACCGCGTGCGCGCTGGCCCATGGAATTCGGTCTGCTCAATCAGGATTGCCTGTGGGTGATGGACGAGGTGCAGCTCATGGATGTGGGCCTGGCCACGTCCGGGCAGTTGCAGGCGTTTCGGCGTGACGATGCTCAGACCGGGAAGGGCATCCGCCCGTGCCGGACCTGGTGGATGAGTGCCACCTTGCAGCCGTCCTGGTTGAAGGCCAGCCCGGAAATGACGGCGCTGGGTGCAGACCTGGAACGCGGGCAGACCCGCATTGCGCCCGCCCAGCGCGTCGGTCCGCTGTGGGACGATGTCCAGAAGCCCTGTCGGTTACTTGCGCTGCCAGATGGCGCCGTGCTGGCAAGACGCGTCGCTGCTGCGCATATCGAACACGACTGCGGTCGTAAAGGTCCCACCGTCGTGGTGGTCAACACCGTCAAGACGGCAGTCGAGGTCCACGCCCATCTCAAGCGCGACACTGCCCTGGCGGGCATTGAACTGAGGCTGGTGCACAGTCGCTTCCGGGGCGCCGAACGCGCGGCGTGGCGCGAGGAGTTTCTGAACCGCACAGCGTGCGCACCCGGTACGGACCGCATCATCGTCGCCACGCAGGTCATCGAGGCCGGCGTGGATATGTCTGCTGGCCTGCTGTTTACCGAACTCGCGCCTTGGGCCAGCCTCGTGCAGCGCTTCGGCCGGGCGGCTCGGTGGGGCGGAACAGCGCTAGTGGAGGTTATCGACTTCCAGCCGGTCAACGATAAGGCGGCCTTGCCTTACACGCTGGCCGAACTGGACGCCGCGCGTTCTGCGCTGTCGCGGCTCGACTCCGTCGCACCGCGCGACCTGGAGACCTTCGAGGAAACAAACCCGCAATTGCTCGAAAGCCTTTATCCATATGCCCCACGTCATCTGCTGCTGAGGCACGAGCTCGACGAGCTGTTCGACACCACACCCGACCTGAGCGGCGCGGATGTAGATATTTCGCGTTTCATCCGGTCCGGAGAGGAGCGCGACCTTCAGGTTTTCTGGGTCGATATCGATCCGGACACCGCCCCGGATGCCATGCTGCGGCCATCACGCGACGCGCTGTGTGCTGTGCCGTTCCTGGCAGCCCGAGACTGGCTGTGCGGTAAGGAAACCAGCACCAAGAAAGCCCCGCGCCTGGCGGAGAAGAAACGTGCCTGGGTCTGGAGTTATCTGGACGGCGAGTGGCGGCGTGCGGAACGCAAGGACCTGTATCCCGGTCAGACGGTGCTGGTTGCGGCAGATACCGCCGGCTACCAGCCAGACGTCGGCTGGTCGCCCGCCAGCACTGCGCCGGTTCCTCCGGTGGCGATGGTTGCGCCCAGTCCGGAAGAACAGGCCGACTCCAGCGAAGACGATGAAGCGCTGAGCGCTGGCATTCGCTGGCAGACCATCGCCGTACATGGCGCGCAGGTCGGGAATACAGCGGCTGACGCGGCGCAGTCGCTTGGCCTGGACCTTCCCTCGCTGTTGCAGCTTGCCGGCCGCTGGCACGACGCTGGCAAGGCCCTGCCGCCATTCCAGAACTCCATGTGCAGCGCCAGCCGCCCGGCCCGCACCGATCTGGCCAAGGCGCCGAAGGATGCGTGGCTAGCCCCGCACCAGCTTTACCCGGACCCGCCCCATGCCCGCCGCCGTGGCCTGCGGCACGAACTCGCCAGCACGCTGGCCCTGTTCGCCGTGCTGATGCGCCATCAGCCAGACCACCCGGCGTTGCTCGGCCCCTGGCGTGGCCTGCTGGACGCCGCCGGGATTCAGGCGGCGCCGGTTTCAGTCGCCGCTGATTCGCCCAATTCCCTCGAGCAGGAAATACTGGACCTGAACGCCGATGACTTCGACCTGCTGGCCTATCTGGTGTGCAGCCATCACGGCAAGGTACGCATGGCCTGGCACGCGTCCCCGGCAGACCAGCAGGCCGCTGACCGCACGCTGCGCATTTGTGGCGTGCGCGATGGCGAGGTTCTTCCCTCCCTGCCGCTGGCCACCGCCGACGGCCAGTATCTGAACCTGCCCGCCAGCGAACTGCGCCTGGATGCATCTGCCGCCGGCCTGAATCCGCGCACCGGCCGTGGCTGGACCGAACGAGTACTCAATCTGCTGAACCGCCACGGTCCCTTTGCGCTGGCGTATCTGGAGGCATTACTGCGCGCTGCCGACCAGCGCGCCTCACGCAATCCCGTTGGCGATCCCCTGTTGGAGGCAGACAATGCAGCCCATGGACTTGGAACAAGTCATCGAGAACTGGCGCAGATTGTCGGCGGCGGAACGCCGCCTTCGGCATCTGCGCGCGATCCCGCGTCACGTGGCGAACTCCATGGCGATGGAGAACGAGCCGGTGAGCGAGCAACTCATCCGCGATCAGTTGAAGCATCGGATTCCAGCACTCGACGAATCGTCACCTCCCTCGGCGAACTGAGTTACGCCGATCTGGCGCCGCATTTGGCAGAGCGCATTGGTCTGCTGGAAGCCGACATTGCCGACCGCCTGTACGGTGCCCGGCCGCTAGACGAATCGCTGCTCCTCGACTTCCATCGGCGCCTGTGTGGCGATCTGGTGCCGGATATTGCTGGTCGTTGGCGCAGTACCGAGGTGCAGGTCGGCGCGCACCTGCCACCACCGGCATGGCAAGTGCCAATGCAAATGCGCGAGTTTTGCGCCGATCTGGCCGCACGCGTCGCACACGCCCCCAGCTGGAGCGCGGATGTGCTGCTGGAGCTGCTGGTGTTCGCAGAAGGCCGTCTGCTGCACATCCATCCTTTCGCCGATTTCAACGGTCGGCTTACGCGTTTGTTCCTGCTCGAATTGTTGTATCGGCTTGAACTTCCCATCGTCGACACCGCCGTTTCGAGCGAGGCGGAGCGGCAGGAGTACTTCGCCGCCTTGCGTGCTTACGATGCAGACGATCCGGCCCCACTCACCGCTGTCTGGCGCCATCGCTTTGAGCAGGAGGTTTGACCATGATCCTGCACCGACTCGACGGCTGCGCGCCCGTGCCGCTGGCGCATTACCTAAAGGCGCTGGGCATCCTGCGGCTGGTAGCCGAACAACTCGACCCCGAGGCGCGCGGCTGGTGGGAGGGTGAGCGTTTTTTTCTGGCCAGTCACAGCGACGAGGAAGAACTGCTGGCCTTCTTCCTGAACCGCTATGCACCAACGGCAATTGTGTCTCCGTGGAACAAGGGATCGGGATTTTTCTACATCAACGATCCGGGACTCGCTCCTGTAGAAGCTTCGGTTGCGCCTCGCCTGGCCCGTATCCGCGAGGGGATCGGCGCAGCTCGAAGAATGCTCGACGCGATGAGCGCGGCTGACCAGCGCGTTCGGGCGATCAAGGAAGAAGTCAAGGACAAATCGCTCAGCAGGATCGAGCGCGAACAACTCAAAAAATCCGAGGATTACCGCAAACGCCTGGCCGATGCCGAGCGCCAAGTCAAACAGATTAAAACCAATCTGATGCCCGACTTGCGGCGGGAATGGCGCGGGTCGCACCGAGAGTGGATGGACGCCGCACTGGTGCTCGACGAGGTCGGCACAGCGCGTTTTCCAGCATTGCTGGGGACGGGCGGCAACGATGGCCGCCTGGATTTCACCAACAACTACCTACAACGGCTTGGAGCGCTGTTTGATCTGTCGGCAGCGGGCGCGCCGGCCCGCCCCGAAGCGGTTGAATCACTGCGCGAGGCGCTGTTCGGTGCTGTTGGGCGCAGCCGGACGTCCGGCGCCGGGGCTGGGCAGTTCGATCCCGGCGGTAATACAAACGCCTGGGATTTCATTCTCATGCTCGAAGGCGCGGTGATGTTCACAGCCGCAAGCACGCGGCGATTGAATACTCAGGGGGCCTCACGCGCCGCCGCGCCGTTCGCCATTTCGGCTCATGCGGCGGGGTACGCCAGCGCGTCTGATAGCGACGAAAGCGCCCGCGGCGAGCAATGGATGCCGCTATGGTCCCAGCCGATGACCTTTGTCGAACTGCATCGGTTGCTGGCCGAAGGCCGGGCCCAGCTTGATGCTCAGACGGCAACCGAGCCGCTTGATCTTGCGCGGGCGGTCGCGCGTCTGGGCGTGGCGCGCGGCATTCACGCCTTCCAGCGCTATGGGTACATCGAGCGCAACGGCCAGTCCAATCTCGCCGTCCCCCTCGGCCGCTTCGTCGTGCCCGAGTATGCTGCGCCCACGCTGGCGTGCCTTGACGATCTCGATGCGTGGTTGCCGCGTTTGCGCCGCGAAGCGCGCCGTAAGGGGGTGCCGGCCCGGTTTACGCAGGCGGAGCGCCGGCTGGCCGATGTGCTGTTTGCCCTCACGCAACATCCGAACGAGCCGACGCGCTGGCAGACGGTGCTGCTTCGGCTGTCGGACATCGAGGCGCTTCAGGTGCATGGCATCGGGATCAACGCGGGGCCGATTCCGCGCTTGCGCCCCCAGTGGGCGCACGTGGCGGACGACGGTAGCCCGGAACTGCGTCTGGCGCTGGCGTTTGCCCTGCAATGTGCCGATGCGCGAGCGTCGAAGCGCGATGGCGTACGTCGGCACTGGCTTACCTTGGATAAAGGCCGTTTCCGCACCAGTGGCACCGGCAGCGCACAGCGGTTAGCACCGGAAACCGACCGCGTCATGCAGGGCCGCAGTGGCGCCGATGACGCCCTCGCGCTGTTGTCGCGGCGAATGGTCGAGGCCGCTGCGCACGGCGAGCGCCGTTTGCCGCTGGAACCGGGTTTTGGCATCGCGGCCAGCCGCCACGACCTCGCGCGCCTGATTGCAGGCGAAGTGGACCTAGATCGCTGCTTGAGTTTGGCGCGTGCCCTGATGGCGCTTGATGGCCGAGATTGCGCGGCACACCCGCCGCGTCTTGCAGCGCCGCCCGCCGACTGGCCAGACGATGCTTGGCTCACGATTCGCCTGGCCCTGCTGCCGTGGCCGCTGCCGGACGGCCGTCATGCTGGCGCGGACCCGGCCATCCTGCGGCGGCTGCAGGCGGGCGACGCCTCCGCGGCGGTCGGGCTGGCTATCCGTCGTCTGCGCGCGGCCGGCATTGCCAGCAACGTGCGCGCCGCCGCCACCGCGCCGGAGTTGGCGCGCCGCTATGCCGCAGCGCTGGCATTCCCGATTAGCCGCGATACAGCGGTCCGATTTGCTCACCGCCTCGCGCCTATTTTCGACCAGGAGAACGCCGCATGAACCTCGACCTTTCCCCGCTTGCCCATACCTCACGTCTGCTGTTTGAGATTCCGCTACGGCCCTTGCAAGGCCAGCGTTTTCAGCCCACCGGATTTCCGGGACTCGGTGCCGCCACCTTTCAGACCGCCGGCGGCTTGAGCCTGCTGGTGGAAAGCGCGCAGAGCATGGCCAATCGGCTGGAGCTGACTGGCTGGGATGAAGAAAAAAGCGATCTTAAACAAGAACTGCAAGGGTTGTCGCACGTGAGCGTCGTTCGCGGCGCAGGAAGTACTTCAAGAGATCGGGAGAACTCGGCAACTAAAGAGTTCCTCACCGACAGTGTCACCGAGGCGCATCGATTAAACAGCCCGTACATCATGTTCGGAAAGGTCAATGGTCAGCTATTTTTTGACGAACTTGGCGAGCGGCTAAATGCTTTTGAAGTCGGCCCACTTCCAAGCAGGAAGCAAATTGCTGAGCACTTGATTCATTGGGATATCGGGACGCTTTTGCACGGCGTGTTTCTTTCTGCGAAAAAGGGTAAGGACAAAACATTGGCCGGCGGCCGTCTGCGGCTCGCTCGCGCGTTGTCCGCCTTCATCGAAGCCGACGAGGCGCGCCCCGCGGCGTCTGGCGGGGTCAAGAACGATCACGTAAATCCCAGCGGCGACACCAAGGCCGGGTTTGGCAATGTGCCATTTGCCCGGGACGAGTTCACTGCCGACCGCATCACGCTGTACGTCAACCTCGATCTGGGCCAGATCCGCGGGTACGGTCTAGGCGCGGACGTAGAGCGACTTCTGACGCTTTTGGCCCTGTACAAGCTGCGCGTGCTGGTGGACGGCTCGCTGCGCCTGCGCACCGCGTGCGACCTGGAACCGGCCACCGATCGGATCGAGGCCCGTCGCCCGGCATCGTTTCTGTTGCCGGACGCGTCCGCTCTGGCCGAGGCCCTGCAGCCCGCCATCGCAGCCTGCCGGGCGCTGATGACCGTCACCGAAGTTCGCTTTGATGACGATCTCAAGAAGGCCAAGGACAGCGAGAAAGCCGAAGCCGACGACGACCAGGAAACCGACGGGGAGTGATCCCATGCCGACCTTGTGGATTCGTTTCCCCGGCCGGCGTTACCACGCCACGCCATGGGGCCATCATGTCAATGAAGGCTTGGTTGAATGGCCGCCTTCGCCGTGGCGCTTGCTGCGCGCCCTGATTGCCACTGGCTACGCCAAACTGCACTGGTCCACCGACGGCCCGCCCTCGATCGCCCGCACCCTGATCGAAAAGCTTGCCAGCACGGCGCCAAGGTATCGATTGCCCCCGGCGGTCGGCGCCCATAGCCGCCACTATATGCCGCTGGCTCGCTTCAAGAACGGGCGCGAAGACACCACCCTGGTGTTCGATACCTGGGCGCAGGTGGACGACGGTGAACTTGGCGTGCAGTGGGCTGTGGCGCTGGCGAATGACGAACGGGCGTTGCTAGCCGAACTGGCGCAGGCGCTCGGCTATCTCGGGCGCTCCGAAAGCTGGGTGGAAGCCGTGCTCGCGGATACTGACAACGCCGATGGTTTTGACGTGTTTGTCGGCGAAGCCCGCGATTGTCCGGGGCCTGGCTGGGAGCAGATAGCTCTGCTCGCGCCCCAATCGGCCGAGGATTACGTGCGGTGGCGAGCGCAGGCACTGGCCGATGCCCAGGCCCGCGCGGGTATCGATCCCGGCAAAGCCCGGCAACCGGCCGCGGAAAAGAAAAAAATGGCGGCGCTAGAACAGACGCTGCCACCGGACCTCATTGCCTGCTTGCAGGTGGATACCGCCTGGCTGCACCGGCTGGGCTGGAGCCAGCCGCCCGGCAGTCGCAAGCTGTTTTACTGGCGGCGCAGCGAGAGTCTGGTGCCGGCAGCCCCGAAGCCGCGCTTCCGGACCAGTCGCAGTGCGCCCGTGTCGTGCATGCTGCTTGCCTTGAACCACGGTAGCGGCAACCACGGTGCTCTGCCGCGCTTGGAACGTGCGCTACCGCAAGGTGAGTTGCTCCACCGCAGCTTGGTGGCTCAGGCTAGCCGTCTGGCGGGGCACTCGGTGGTGCTCAGCGGCTGCGATGAGCAACGCAAACCGCTCGCTACGCCGCACCAGCACGCCCACCTGATCCACCTGGACCTGGATGGTGACGGCCGTCTCGACCACGTGCTGATTTGGGCGCCGATGGGCCTGGATGACGCGGCACAGGCAGCGGTGCGCGCCACCCGGCGCAGCTACACCAAAGGCACGGGGGCGTTGCATCTGGCCTTGGCAGGAAGTGGGGACTGGATCGATCTTGCCAGCTTGCCGGACCCGTTTGGCCCGCGCCTGCGCGCCTTGGCAGGCAATGACACCGAAGGCGCAAACCACTGGCGCTCGCTGACACCATTCGTGCCGCCGCGCCATTTGAAGGTACGTGGCCGCAATAGCTTGGTTGGACAAATCAATGCCGAGCTCGCCAGTCGCGGCATGCCTGACGCACTTTCGGTCTGTGTTTTTGATCCCCACACTGACGACGAAGCCCGTCAGGCGCGCCATTTCAAACGCGTGCGCAGACACGGGGCGCCGCCGGCGCAGGATGTCGGCTTCGTGTTGGAGCTGGGGTTCGCTGATCCGGTTCGGGGACCCATCGTGCTGGGCTATGGCTGTCACTACGGCCTGGGCGTATTCGGCGCGGTCAAATGAGCGCCGTGCTCGGTGTTCGAGCCCCCAATGGTCCGGCGGTTCGGCGAGCCGAGGAATCGCCACACGGCCCAACCTCACACCCCATACGGCACCACCACCTCCAACCCGGCGCCGCTGCGAAAGTCGCGCGTGTTGCGCGTGACCAGCGCCAGGCCGTGGTGCATCGCCAGCGCCGCCTGGAAGGCATCGGGCAGTTTCCAGCGTTCGCTGCGGCGCAGGCGGGCGGCGAGGTCCGCAATGTCCAGCGTGATCGGCAGCGTGGGGAACAGGTCCAGCAGCTCGCGCGCCAGCGCCGTGTGCGTGTCGTCAAAGCCGGCCAGCACTTCGGCGCGGGTGATCACCGATACCGCGCAATCGGCGCCGTGTGCCGACAGGTATCGGGTCGCCGGCTCGATGCCGTTCAGGTGGTCGATGACGATCACCGAGTCCAGCAGCCGTGTCACGCGTCGTCGTTCCACTCGCCCCGCAGGCGCTGCTGCCAGGCCAGTCCATCCCCGTGTCGCCACAGGCCCGCGGTACGCGCCAGCACTTCCTCCAGCGCCGGTCGGGCCTGGCTTTGTTCGCGCAGGCGGTAGCTGTGCACCGCCTGGCGCACCAGTTCGGTCATCGGCAGCTTGCGCCGGCGCGCCTCCTGGTCCAGCCAGGCCTTGTCGTCGGGATCCAGATTGACCAGTGTTTTTGGCATATGGCGAAGATATCCCTAATGATCAGAAAAGATATCGGTTGGTCCATTGTCGGCCAGATTGAAGGGCGTTTCCAGGCGTCGACCGGGCGCCCCCACCGATAAGCCAAGCGACCAGGCAGGCTGCCAGAGGAGGACGAGCTTGGACACCTACGATCCGCCCAACGACCGCCAGCCCGAGCTGCTGCTGCCATTCCCGGAGCTGTCCGGCGACCAGCCGCTGCTGCCGGCGCGCATGGTCAACGAATACCAGTACTGCCCGCGCCTGGCGTATCTGGAATGGGTGCAGGGCGAGTGGGCCGAATCGGTGGACACGGTCGACGGCCGCTACCGGCACCGGCGGGTGGACAAGCCTTCGGGCGATCTGCCGGACCCGGGCGATTCGCCGCCCATGGAGCCGCAGCACGCGCGCTCCATCACCCTGTCATCCAACCGCCTGGGGCTGATTGCCCGCATGGACGTGGTGGAGGCCGACGGCACCGTCGCCACACCGGTGGATTACAAGCGCGGCAAGCGCCCGCACGTGGCCCGCGGCGCGTACGACCCGGAGCGCGTGCAGCTGTGCGTGCAGGGCATGATCCTGGAAGAACACGGTTTCGAGGTGCCCGAAGGCGCGCTGTACTTTGCGCAGAGCAAGGAGCGCGTGCGCGTGGAGTTTGACGACGACCTGCGCGCGCTGACCCGCAGCGCCGTGGATGGCCTGCGCCACATCGCCGCCGGCGGGCAGATTCCGCCACCGCTGGTGGACAGCCCCAAGTGTCCGCGCTGCTCGCTGGTCGGCATCTGCCTGCCGGACGAGGTGAACTTTCTGGCGCGCATGGCGTTGCCGCCCCGGCCACTGGCCGTGCCGCACGACGAAGCCATGCCGCTGTACGTCCAGGCGCGCGGCGCCAAGGTGACCAAGAGCGGCGAAACGCTGGAAGTGCACGTGGAAGATCAAAAAGTCGCCACCGCGCGTCTTGGCGAGACTTCGCAGGTGGTACTGCAAGGCAGCGTCTATCTGACCACGCCGGCTCTGCACGAACTCATGGCGCGCGAAATTCCAGTCACCTGGCTGTCCTTCGGCGGCTGGTTTCTGGGCCACACCGTGGGCCTTGGCCACAAGAATGTGGAAATCCGCACCGCCCAGTACCGCGCCAGCTTCGACGATCGGCACTGCCTGCGCCTGGCGCGCGGCCTGGTGGTGGCCAAGATTCGCAACGCCCGCACGCTGCTGCGGCGCAACTGGAAGCGCGGTGAACTGCCCGAGCACCTGCTCGACGAGTTTCGGCGTGACGTCGAACAGGCCGACCGCGCCAGCAGCCTGCAAACCCTGCTTGGCATAGAAGGCAACGCCGCGGCACGTTATTTCCGCAATTTTCGGGAAATGCTGGGCGACGGGGACGGCGTCAGCGCCAGCTTCGACTTCGAAAAGCGCAATCGCAGGCCGCCGGCCGATCCGGTCAACGCGCTGCTGTCCTACGCCTACAGCCTGCTCACGCGTGCCGTCACGGTGGCCTTGACGGCTGTGGGGTTCGATGCCTACCGCGGCTTTTACCACCAGCCGCGCTACGGGCGGCCAGCCTTGGCGCTCGATCTCATGGAACCATTCCGGCCGTTGATTGCGGATTCCAGCGTCATCATGGCCATCAACAACGCCGAACTGCGCCCAAGCGATTTTTTGAGCGTGGCAGGCTCGGTGTCGTTGACCAGTGATGGGCGCAAGCGCTTCATTGCCGGCTTCGAGCGCCGCCTGATGCAGGAAGTCACGCATCCGCTGTTCGGATACCGGGTGAGCTACCGCCGGTTGCTCGAACTTCAGGCCCGCCTGCTCGCACGGCACTTGCTGGGCGAAATACCCGAATACCCCAACTTCATAACCCGCTGATGGACGAACACCTTTACATCGTCACCTACGACATCGCCGACGATAAGCGTTGGCGGTCCGTGTTCAAGATCATGAAGGGCTACGGGGAATGGCTGCAGCTTTCCGTGTTCCAGTGTCGCTTGTCGGCACGGCGCCACGCCGAGCTGATCGAGCTGCTCACCGGCGCCATCAACAACCGGCACGATCATGTGCTATTGGTGGACATCGGCCCGGCCGAGCGGGTCACGCCGCGGGTGGTGAGCCTGGGTAAGAATTTTGAAGCGGTGGCAAAGGTGCCCGTCATCGTCTAGGAACTAGGCTGGATGGATGGAGCAAGTTGCCCCAGCCACGCGAGCGCTGCCCTGGTGCATTACGGACCGGCCAGCGCTCGCGCGGTATAGCTCTTTGAAAATTTGGAAAAAAATGGACCGACAAGGCAAAATCTCTCGGCCAGGTGGGCGTCGCAGGCACCGGCACACCAGACCGCTCGCGCGGACCTCTTGCAAACCGCAACCAGTAAGACGCTCAGAAGGGCCTGTTTTCCGGGGCTGAATGCCCCGGCCTCATTGAAGCCAGCCGGCGTCGATGCCTTCCGGGACGTCGGGGAATAGTTTTCCGGGGCTGAATGCCCCGGCCTCATTGAAGCGCGGTCAGCAGTGCAATTACCGCCGTCAGCGGCGCGTTTTCCGGGGCTGAATGCCCCGGCCTCATTGAAGCTCCAGCGCGCCGCCGCCCTGGTTAATCAGCACCGCCAGTTTTCCGGGGCTGAATGCCCCGGCCTCATTGAAGCGGGATGATCGCCTTGCCAACCCTGCGGCTCAGTTCCGTTTTCCGGGGCTGAATGCCCCGGCCTCATTGAAGCCACCCCTTTGGCAGCGCCCACCCCGTCACCGGCGAAGTTTTCCGGGGCTGAATGCCCCGGCCTCATTGAAGCCCATCCCTGCGGTGGTACTTGCTGTGCCTACGGGTGTTTTCCGGGGCTGAATGCCCCGGCCTCATTGAAGCGTCAACCGCGCGCGGCGCATCTTCGATGGCCAGGACAAGTTTTCCGGGGCTGAATGCCCCGGCCTCATTGAAGCCTGAACCGCTCCGGCTGGCGCAGCACGCCCGGTTGTGTTTTCCGGGGCTGAATGCCCCGGCCTCATTGAAGCGACTCCTTGCGCCTCGCGCGCGCATCCGCAGCCGCCTGTTTTCCGGGGCTGAATGCCCCGGCCTCATTGAAGCATCAAGTACGGACCCAGCCCTGGGGCGGTGTTCGTGCGTTTTCCGGGGCTGAATGCCCCGGCCTCATTGAAGCTCGTCGCCCGTCTTGCCTTCTTCCATCGCGTCAAAGGTTTTCCGGGGCTGAATGCCCCGGCCTCATTGAAGCCGGTATCCGATGAGACTTGGCATCAGCGCACCCCAGAGTTTTCCGGGGCTGAATGCCCCGGCCTCATTGAAGCCGGGGGCGCTCGGTGTTGGCGCGCACGCCGCGGCAGTTTTCCGGGGCTGAATGCCCCGGCCTCATTGAAGCTGGGATGCGTTTCTGAATTCGCCTTTTGCGAACGATGAGGTTTTCCGGGGCTGAATGCCCCGGCCTCATTGAAGCCCAGCGTCTGGCGGGCCTGCTGCATTGAGTAGATCGTTTTCCGGGGCTGAATGCCCCGGCCTCATTGAAGCCGCAGGCGGTTGGCGTCGGCGGCCTCGTAGTAGGCCAGGTTTTCCGGGGCTGAATGCCCCGGCCTCATTGAAGCCAGGCCGCGATGCGCCGCCCTGAGCCTCGGCGCGACGTTTTCCGGGGCTGAATGCCCCGGCCTCATTGAAGCCCACCTGCCCTGTCCGCACTGTGGCGCGCTGCAGCGGTTTGTTTTCCGGGGCTGAATGCCCCGGCCTCATTGAAGCTGCGGCCTACTCCCTTATGGATGAAGAGGGAGTGGTGTTTTCCGGGGCTGAATGCCCCGGCCTCATTGAAGCGTGTGCGAGTACGCGCTGCGGCGGGTGGCGCACCGGCGTTTTCCGGGGCTGAATGCCCCGGCCTCATTGAAGCGGCAATCTGGACGTGCGCGAGATAAAGAACCAGGCGGTTTTCCGGGGCTGAATGCCCCGGCCTCATTGAAGCGGCGGGCGCATGCGCCAGCGCACTTCGCCGCTGGGTTTTCCGGGGCTGAATGCCCCGGCCTCATTGAAGCGCGTCCCGCGGCGGCGTGTGGACCACCACCGCCGCGTTTTCCGGGGCTGAATGCCCCGGCCTCATTGAAGCCCAAGGTCGATCACGGCATCCGCCATTTCCCACAAGTCGTTTTCCGGGGCTGAATGCCCCGGCCTCATTGAAGCAAGCAGCCCGGCGACGTGATCACCTGGACCAATGGCGTTTTCCGGGGCTGAATGCCCCGGCCTCATTGAAGCCCCAAACATAGTGGACATCCGTAGCATCGTGGATAAGAGGTTTTCCGGGGCTGAATGCCCCGGCCTCATTGAAGCAACTTCTTCCCCTCGCCACCGGCCGTGGTTGCGCGGTTTTCCGGGGCTGAATGCCCCGGCCTCATTGAAGCATTGGTTCGGGTGCGCGTTATAACCGCATCGTCTGGTTTTCCGGGGCTGAATGCCCCGGCCTCATTGAAGCAACGACCTGCATCAGCTCGAATGCCGCCACGTGGTGGTTTTCTGGGGGCATTCCGCCCCGGCCTCATTGAAGCTGATATGCCTTGCCAGACCAATGTGCGGACTTCGCGGTTTTCCGTGGCATTCAGCCCCGGCCTCATTGAAGCGCCTGTCCGTACTTGCTAGACATGACGTTGCCGCTGGCGTTTTCCGGGGCATCCAGCCCCGGCCTCATTGAAGCGAGGCGTACCACGGCCTGTGCTCAACCCGCACCGGCGTTTTCCGGGGTATTCAGCCCCGGCCTCGGCGTAGGGGCGATGCATGCATCGCCCCTACGTTGCCAACGCTTTGGCGTTCATCCGCTGCCTCCACCTTCATCGGGAACGGTTTGGGATGGGCGGCGTAACGTCGTCAACGCTTTGGCAGTCGTGTGGCGCCTCAGGCCGCGGTGCGACTGGGGCGATGCATGCATCGCCCCTACGTCGTCAACGCGGTTTTCCGGAGGCTTCGGCCCTGGCCTCACCGGCGGTGACGTGATGTCATCCGCTGCCGCGTTCGGCCGCTGGCGGCGGTGGTGCGTTTGTGTGCGCCTGCGCGGTGGGGACGCGGTATGCCGCTGGGAATTCACTGGGCTGGCCTTCTGGCGGACAATTCAGGCCTGAAAACTCAGCAGGACTTACCCATGGTTTCTGGCGTTGACCTCGCTGGCCTGTTGCCGGCCGTGATCGAGATTGCCCACCGCGCTGCCGGCGCCATCCTGGAGGTCTACGACGGCGAGTTCACGGTCGAGCACAAGGACGACCGCTCGCCGCTGACGGCTGCGGACCGGGCGGCGCACGGTGTGATCGTGGCCGCGCTGGAGGCGCTCACGCCGCAGTGGCCGGTGTTGTCCGAGGAGTCGGTGGCCATTCCGTATGCGCAGCGCCGGGCCTGGCAGCGCTACTGGCTGGTCGATCCGCTGGACGGCACGCGCGAGTTCGTGAAGCGCAACGGCGAGTTCACGGTCAACATTGCGCTCATCGACGCCGGCCGGCCGGTGCTGGGGGTGGTGCAGGTGCCGGTGCGCGGTGAGGTGTATGCGGCGGCCGAGGGGGCAGGGGCCTATCACGTGTCGGCCACCGGCGAGCGGCGTGCACTGCACGTGAGTACCTACCGCGGCGGGCCGCTGCGGGTGGTGGCCAGTCGCTCACATGCCAGCCCGGAATTGGCGCAGCTTCTCGATGCGCTGCCCGGACACCGGATCGTGTCGATCGGCAGTTCGCTCAAGATTTGCCTGGTGGCGGCCGGGGAGGCGGATTTCTATCCCCGCCACGGGCCGACCAGCGAGTGGGACACGGCGGCGGCGCAGTGCGTGCTGGAGCAGGCCGGCGGGCAGTTGACGGATTTCGGCTTGCAGCCGCTGCGCTACAACAAGGAATCGCTGCTGAACGTGCCGTTTCTGGCGTTTGGCGCTGGCGAGCGGCCCTGGCAGGCGGCGCTCGAGAACGGGTAAACCCGGCGCCCGGAACCGGTCGCATGGCCTGAACGCCCCGCGGGGCGTGCGGCTGCGGTCTCAGACGCTGGCGATGTGCCGGCCGCCCGGGGTGGCCTGGGTCTGGCCGCGGGCGCCGTATACCGTAGGGCCGGCATCGTTGCCGGACAGCACGCGCATGGCGCGCGTGAGCATGCTCTGCTGCAGGTGCAGCAGCTCGCCGTTGCGCCGGTTCAGGTCATGGCAACGCCGCGCCAGTGCGGCCGTCGGGGCCGGCAGGCTGGCGTCCCCGACGGCCGGCAGGCCAAGGCTGGCGAGGGTGCCGGTCAGAGCGCGTTTGCGTTCGGCAATGCTGACTACTGCTGCCGCGTCTGCCTGGCGCAGGGCGGCGTATTCCTGTTCCAGCAGGCCGACCAGGGTGCCCAGCAGGTCGTGGCCGGTCGGGGCCGCAGGCGTTGGCACGGGCTTATCCAAGGGCCGCGCGATCCTGCGCGAGCAGGCCATCGGCGATGGCCTGCGAGTCGACCCGGTAGCTGCCGTTGGCGATGGCGTCGCGCAGCGCCGCCACGCGCACGCTGTCAACGACCGGCGTGGCGGCGACCGCTGCCTGCAGGTCCTGCAGCTGACGGGCGCCGTCGGTCAGGTCGACGCTGTCGCCGGCGGCAGGCTGCGGCGCCGCCGACGCTTTGCCTGCGGCCAGCTGGCGGGCGGGCGCGGCGTCGGTCTTGTGAATGTCTGCGGTGGCTGAGGTGGGCCCGATTTCCATCATTTTGACTCCGGCTGAAACGCTACGGATGCGTTGGATGTCCGCTTATCGTCGGGGCCGTCAGGAACTTTAGCAACGCCGTCAAAATTCCACCGTGACCCGCCCGTCGCCGGTCACGGTGCCGTGAACGACGCGTTTGGAGCTCAGGTTCTCGACGGCGATCCGCTCGCCGGCACCGCCGCTGGCCATCGCCCGGCCGTTGGCGTGGATGACGAAGCTGTCGCTTTGCAGCTGCATCAGCACCGGATCGCCCCGGCGCACCAGCACTGGCGCCTGCAGCAGCGAGGGTGCGAGTCGTTCGCCACTGGCGATGCTGCGGCGCAGGGCCTGGCCCAGCGCCGCGGACTCGTCGAGCAGGTACTGGCCGTTGAGCGCGCCCAGTTCCAGCGTCTGCCGGCGCAGGTCGCCGGCCTGCACGCGGTGGCCGCGCGGCAGCGGCCTTGCCGCCACCAGCACGTCGCCCTTGGCCTGCACGCTGACCGGCAGGTGCACCGCCCATCCGGCCGCGCCCGGGCAGGCCACCCGCACCACGGCCCGGCCGGGCAGCCGCGTCTGGCCGGTCAGATTGGCCGCCAGAGGGGCCGGACAGTCGGCCAGGCGCAGGCGCGGGTCGGGGTTGGTGACCGTTGCCGTCGGATTATTGACGCCGGCCTCGCGGGCGGCCGCCAGTGCCGCGCCGCGTGCGGCATCCACCAGGGTGTTCGGCGCCTGCACGGCCGACGCGCTGGCGCTGCAGAGCAGCAGGACGAGCGCCAGCGGGCGCGTGGCTTTGCGGATGTCTGGGCGCTGCATGGCGGTATCTCCGTGAGTGGCCGGCGGCTGTCGAACGCGGCCGCCGGCGTCGCGTCGAGCAAGGGCAAAGCACGCGCCATGCCATGCTCCCGTCATGCCATCGAAGCCGGCATTCACGACGCACGCCCGCGCGATAGCCGCCTGCCGCAGCCCGCTCGGCGTCGGCAATCCGTCGCCGCCGGGCCGGCAAGGCCTTGCCGAAAGGCTGTGGCGGCCGCTTCCGGGTGGGCTGTGAAGGTTCGCAAATCCTGATAACAAAAGGCTTTCGGGCACTCTGGCCCGATGCGTGCTTTTGCCGGTCCCAGACGCAATCCGCCGGGAGTTCGGCATGGCAAACCTCATCGACCAGGCATTCGGCACTCACGCCACGGCGCTGCAACTGCGCGCCGAGCGGGCGCAGCTGCTGGCGGCCAATCTGGCCAACGCCGACACGCCCGGCTTCAAGGCGCGGGACATCGATTTCAAGCAGGCGCTGGCCAGCGCGCAGGGTGGCGCCGGGCCGCTGCTGACCACGCAGGCCAATCACCTGGCCAGCCTGGACGCGGGCGCCGCGACCAAGGCGCTGTACCGCACGCCGCTGCAGCCGTCCCTGGACGGCAACACGGTGGATGTGGCGACCGAGCAGGCGGCGTTTGGCGAGAACTCGAATCGGTACCTGGCCAGCCTGACGTTCCTGAACGGCCGCATCCGCGGCCTGATGACCGCCCTGCGCGGGGAGTGATGAGCCATGAGTGACTTTCGGATGTTCGGCACGCTGGGCTCGGCGCTGGCCGCCCAGACCGTGCGCCTGAACACGGTGGCGAGCAATCTGGCCAATGCCGATCAGGCCGCCGGCAGCGCGGATGCGGCGTACCGGGCGCGCGTGCCGGTGTTCGCCGCGGTGCTGGACCAGGCGCAGCGCGATGGCTCGACCGTCGGCGTGCAGGTCCAGGACGTCGCCGTCAGCGACGAGCCGCCGCGCGCCGAGTACCAGCCCGGTCACCCGCTGGCCGACGCGCAGGGCTACGTCTACTACAGCAACGTGCGGCCGGTGGAGCAGATGGCGGACATGATCTCCGCCTCGCGCTCCTACGAAGGCGCGGCGCAGGCGCTCGGCACGGTGCAGGAACTGATTCAACGCACGCTGCGTCTGGGAGACGGCGCATGAACGCCGCCGACTCGCTGGCCGCAGCCGGTGTTCGCAGCAGCGACACGCTGGCCCCGACCAAAGAACGGCGCACGGTGCTCAACCAGGATGACTTCATGACGCTGCTGTCCACGCAGCTGAAATTCCAGGACCCGAGCAAGCCGATGGAGGCCAACGAAATGGTCGCCCAGATGGCGCAGCTGAGCATGACGACCGGCATCAGCGACCTGAAGGACCAGCTGGCCAGCCTGTCGCAAAGCATGAATTCCAGCCGCGCCTCGCAGGCCGCCCAGCTGGTCGGCCGCGAAGTGCTGCTGGATGGCGAATCGATGCAGCTGCCGCTGGGCGGTCCGCTGACCGGCGCGGTCAACCTGCCGGCCGACGCCGCCGACCTGAAGCTGAGCATCTACGACACCGCCGGGCACCTGGTGCGCCAGGTTGCGCTCGGGCAGCAGCCGGCCGGCATCGTGCGCTTTGCCTGGGACGGCAGCCTGCCGGACGGCACCAATGCCGCGCCGGGGCAGTACCGCGTGTTTGCCGATCCGGGCACCGGCGAGTCGGTGCCCACGCTGGCCGCCGGGCGCGTCGACAGCGTGCTGCTGGGCAGCGACGGACAGGGCGTGCAACTGGTCGTCGACGGCTACGGCCTGACCGACCTTGGCGCCGTCAAGCAGGTGATGTAAGCGGCCAGCGGGCCATTCATTCAGGAGACAGTCATGGCTTTCGAAACGGCAATCAGCGGCCTGAACGCCGCCACCACGCAGCTGGACATCGCCAGCAACAACATCGCGAACGTGAACACCAACGGCTTCAAGCAGTCGCGGGCGGAGTTCTCGGACATCTTCACCGGATCGAACCTGGGCGTGTCCTCGCTGGCGGTCAGTCGCGGCGTGCGCACGGCGGCCATCAACCAGCAGTTCGACCAGGGCAACATCAAGTCGACCAACAACAATTTCGACCTGGCCATCTCCGGCGGCGGCTTTTTCATGCTGGACGACGACGGCGGACGCGTTTACTCGCGCGCCGGCGCCTTCGGGGTGGACCGTTCGGGTTTCGTTACCAACAGCGCCGGGCAGAAGCTGATGGCGTTTTCGGTCGACGCCGCCGGTCAGGCCGCCGGCACGCCAACGCCGCTGCAGATCGACACCTCCGACGTGGCGCCGCAGGCCAGCAGCCGGGTAGATGTAGGCGTCAACCTGCGCGCCACGGCGCCGATCATCACGCTGCCTTTCGATCCGACCGTGGCCGGCAGCTACACCAACTCCAGTTCGATCACCTTCTACGACTCGCTGGGTAAAAGCCACGACGGGGTGCTGTATTTCGTCAAGACCGCTGCCAATGTCTATGAAACCCACCTGCTGATGGATGGTGCCGAGCTGATGCCCTCGGCCGGCGCCACCATCACCTTCGGCACCGATGGCAAGATCGCCACGCCTGCCACTGGACAGGTTGCCTACGACGCGGCACCGGTGCCGGGCGCCACCGACATGTCCCTGACGCTCAACTACTCAGGCGGCACGCCGACCACCCAGTACGGCGACACCTACAGCGTGAACGCGCTCGACCAGGACGGCTACACCACCGGGCGCCTGGCCAGCATCAACATCGACGACACCGGCCGCGTGTTCGCCCGCTACACCAACGGCCAGTCGCGCCTGCAGGGCCAGCTGGCGCTGGTCAATTTCTCCAACGTGCAGGGCCTGCGCCAGGCCGGCAACAACGGCTGGATCGAAACCTTTTCGTCGGGCATCCCGCTGGTCGGCGTTGGCGGTTCGGCGCGCCTGGGCACCGTGCAGGCCGGCGCGCTGGAGGACTCCAACGTCAACCTGACCGAGGAACTGGTCAAGCTGATCATGGCGCAGCGTAATTTCCAGGCCAACGCGCAGGTCATCCAGACCGAAGACCGCGTGACCCAGACCCTGATGAACATGCGCTGATAGGCCATGGACCGCCTCGTCTACATCGCGTCGGCCAGCGCCGCGCGGCTTGAAACCGCGCAGGCCGTAGCCGCCAACAACCTGGCCAACGCCAGCACGACCGGCTTCAAGGCCGACCTGCTGGCCAGCCGGGCGGCCCTGCTGCAGGGCGACGGCTGGGACAGCCGCGTCTACGCGCCGGTCACCGGCGCGGGCATGGATGCCAGTGCCGGGGCAGTGAACCCGACCGGCCGGGATCTTGACCTGGCCATCGACGGTGCCGGCGCCATCGCGGTACAGGCCGCCGACGGCAGCGAGGCCTACACCCGCGCCGGCAACCTGCGGGTCAGTGCCGGCGGCCTGCTCGAAACGGCCAATGGCCTGCCGGTGCTGGGCGACGGCGGGCCGCTGCTGATCCCGCCCTACCAGAGCATCAGCATCGGCCGCGACGGCACGGTGTCGGTGGTGCCGGACGGGCAGGGGCCCGAGGCGCAGGCGGTGGTCGGGCGCATCAAGCTGGTGAATCCGCCGCCAAACAGCCTGCAAAAGGGCGGCGACGGCATCTTGCGGCCGGCCGGCGGCGGCACGCTGCCGGCCGATGCGGCGGTCAGGCTCACGCCCGGTGCGCTCGAAGGCAGCAACGTCAGCGCGGTCGGCGCGATGGTCCAGATGATCGAAACCAGCCGCCAGTACGAGCTGCAGGTGCGCCTGATGCAGGCCGCCGAGAAGGCCGACCAGGCCAGCAGCCGTCTGCTGTCACTCAACGGTTAACGGAAAAAAGGAACCCCGCCATGAACCAGGCCCTGTGGATCGCCAAGACCGGCCTCGATGCGCAGCAGACGCGCATGGAGGTGGTGTCCAACAACATCGCCAACGTGAGCACAACCGGCTTCAAGCGCGAGCGGGCGGTGTTCGAGGACCTGCTGTACCAGAACATCAGCCAGGTCGGCGCCAGCTCCACGCAGGACACGCAACTGCCGAGCGGCTTCTCGATCGGCACCGGCGTGCGCGTAGTGGCGACCGAAAAGCTGCACAGCCAGGGCAACCTGACCAACACCGGCAACCCGCTGGACTTGGCCGTGCAGGGCAAGGGCTTCTTTCAGATTCTGATGCCCGACGGCAGCCTGGCCTATACGCGCGACGGCAGCTTTCAGGTCAACCAGGACGGCCAGCTGGTCACCTCCAGCGGCTACCAGGTGCAGCCGGCCATTACCGTGCCGGAGGGCGCGCAGAGCATCACCATCGGCTCCGACGGCACGGTGTCGGCGCTGCTGCCCGGTTCGACCACCGCGACGCAGGTCGGCAGCCTGCAGCTGACCAATTTCATCAATCCGGCCGGCCTGCAGGCCATCGGCCAGAACCTGCTGCTCGAATCCGGCGCCAGCGGCGCACCGCAGACCGGCACGCCGGGCCTGAACGGACTGGGCACGCTGATGCAGGGCTCGGTGGAGAGCTCCAACGTCAACATCGCCGAGGAGCTGGTCAACATGATCGAGACGCAGCGCGCCTACGAGATGAACTCGAAGGCCATCCAGAGCGCCGATCAGATGCTGCAGTTCGTCACCAACAACCTGTAGCGGCCTGACGACCATGACCCGCATCGCGCTTGTCCTGATGGCGACGGCACTGCTGGCCGGCTGCGCCGGCTTCGAGCACAAGCCCGACCCGCACTACGCCGCCAGCTACCCGGAGCCAGGCCCGGTCGTTCCGGCCGTGCCCAGCGGCTCCATCTACCAGGCCGCCTACCAGCCCGGCGCGACGCTGTACCTGTTCGAGGACGTCAAGCCGCGCCGCGTGGGCGACGTGCTGACCGTGGTGCTGGAGGAAGAAACCAGCGCCAGCAAGGCGGCCAAGACCGGCACCGACAAGAAAAACAGCACCGACATCAGCAACCCGACCCTGCTCGGCTCGCCGGTCGAGTTCAACACGCCCGGCTTCCTGCCGCTGGCCAGTCACAGCGGCAATGGTCTGGGCACCTCGCTGGAGGCCGAGCGCTCGTTCTCCGGCAGCGGCAACGCCAGCCAGAGCAACCGCCTGTCCGGCAGCGTCACCGTCACGGTGGCGCAGGTGCTGGCCAACGGCAACCTGGTGATCCGCGGCGAGAAGTGGCTCAAGCTGAACCAGGGCGAGGAGTACGTGCAGATTTCCGGCATCGTGCGCCCGGCCGACATCCGTCCGAACAACACCGTGCTGTCCACGCAGGTGGCCGACGCCCGCATCGCCTACACCGGCAAGGGCGCCATCAACGACGCCAACGTCATGGGCTGGCTGGCGCGCTTCTTCTCCAGCGCCCTGTTCCCGTTCTGAGGATGACCGCCATGCACCGTCTGATCGCCGCTGTCCTGCTGTTCGCCCTGGCCCTGCCGGCCGGCGCCGAGCGCATCAAGGACCTGGCCGGCATTGCCGGCGTGCGCAGCAACCAGCTGATCGGCTACGGCCTGGTGGTGGGCCTGGACGGCACCGGCGACCAGACCAGCCAGACGCCGTTCACCATCCAGAGCATCCGCAACATGCTGGCGCAGTTCGGCGTGGTGGTGCCGCCCAACGTCAACCCGCAGCTTAAAAACGTCGCCGCGGTGGTGGTGCACGCCAGCCTGCCGGCCTTCGCGCGCACCGGCCAGACCATCGACATTACCGTCTCGTCGCTGGGCAATGCCAAGAGCCTGCGCGGCGGCAGCCTGTTGCTGACGCCGCTGAAGGGCGCCGACGGGCAGGTCTACGCGATGGCGCAGGGCAGCGTGGCGGTGGGCGGCCTGGGCGTGTCGGGCGCCGATGGTTCCAAGATCAGCGTCAACGTGCCCAGCGCCGGCCTGATCCCGGGCGGCGCCACCGTCGAGCGCGAGGTGGTCAGTCCGTTTGCCGCCGGCGGGCCGCTGACGCTGCAACTGAACCGCGCCGATTTCACTACCGCGACGCGCGTGGCGGCGGCCATCAATCGCACTCTGGGGGCCGGCACCGCGGTCAGCCGCGATGCTGCCGCCATCGAAGTGCAGGCGCCGCAGGATCCGCAGCAGCGGGTGGCTTTCGTGTCGATCATCGAGAACCTGAGCGTCGATCCGGCCGCCGCCCCGGCGCGGGTGGTCATCAATACCCGCACCGGCACGGTGGTGATGGGCGGCGACGTGCGCGTCTCACCGGCCGCGGTGTCCCACGGCAGCCTGACCGTCACCATCGCCGAGCGCGCCGATGTCAGCCAGCCGGCGCCGTTCTCGAATGGCGAGACGGTGGTTACCCCGCGCAGCGAAATCGAGGTCACAGAAGAAAAGAAGCCGATGTTCCTGTTCGGTCCCGCGGTCACGCTGGCGCAGGTGGTCGAGGCGGTCAACCGCGTCGGCGCCGGGCCGTCGGACCTGGTGGCGATCCTGGAGGCGCTGCGCGAGGCCGGCGCCCTGCGCGCCGAGCTGGTGGTGATCTGAGCCATGCTGCCCGGTGCCGTCTACACCGATCCGAACGCGCTGGCGGGCCTGAAGGCCGCCGCCCGCGCCGACGCCGGCAACGCCGCGCCGGAGGTGGCGCGCCAGGCCGAGGCGCTGTTCCTGGGCGAGCTGCTCAAGACCCTGCGCAGCAGCGGCTTCGGGCCGGGTCTGCTGGACGGCCCGCAGGCCGAGATGTATCGCGACCTGCTGCACCGCCAGCTGGCGATGGACCTGAGCGCGCACGGCGGACTGGGCTTTGCCGACGCCATTGCCGGCGTCGTCGGCGGCAAGCCGGGCGCCGCGGCCATGCCCGCGGCCAGCCTGGGCGGCTTGCCGCGCGGCCTGACCGGCTTGCCGCCGCTGAGCCGGTCGCCGACGTCGGCCACCGGCGCCGACACCAGCGACTTCGACTCGCAAAGCGCCTTCGTGACCGAGCTGTGGCCGCACGCGCAGCGGGTCGGGCAGGCGCTGGGCATCGACGGGCGGGTGATCCTGGCGCAGGCGGCGCTCGAGACCGGCTGGGGCGAGCGCCTGCCGCGCGGCGCCGACGGCCAGCCCAGCCACAATCTGTTCGGCATCAAGGCCCACGGCTGGGGCGGACCGGTGGCGCGGGTGCCGACGCTGGAATTTCGCGACGGCGCGCTGCGGCGCGAGACGGCCGATTTTCGCGCCTACGGTTCCTACGCCGAGGCCTTCGACGACTACGCGCGCTTTCTGACCGAAAACCCGCGTTACCGGCAGGCGCTGTCCGCCGGCGATGCGGCCGGCTTTGCACGCGGCCTGCAGGACGCAGGCTATGCGACCGACCCGGCCTACGCCCGCAAGATCCTGGGCGTGCTGGGCAGCCCACTGCTGGCCGATCTGGATCGGCCAGCCGACACCGGAGGCCTGGCATGAGCGCCATCAACATCGGCGTATCCGGGCTGCTGGCCTTCCAGCGCTCGCTGGACGTCACTGCCCACAACATCAGCAACGTCGCCACCGACGGCTACAGCCGCCAGCGAGCCGAGATAACGCCGGCCACGGCGCAGTTCCTGTCCGACAGTTACTACGGCAACGGCGTGCAGGTGGCCACGGTACGGCGTTCCTACGACCGTTTCGTCACCGCCGAGATGTGGGGGCAGACCTCGGCGCAGCGGTCCCTGCAGACCTATGCCGACATGACGCAGCGCGTCGGTGCGCCGCTGGCGGATGCCTCGTCCAGCCTGCAGGGGGCGCTGTCGGATTACTACGCGGCGCTGCGGGCAGTGGCGGCCACGCCGCAGGATGCTTCGGCCCGCCAGGTGGCGCTGTCGAGCATGCAGACGCTCAGCACCCGCGTGCACACGCTGGACAGCTCGCTGGCCGCCCTGGATCAGGAGGTCAGCGGGCGAATTGCCGCCACGGTCAGTCAGATCAGCGCGTTGGCGACGCAGATTGCGGATATCAACCGACGCATCGCAGGGGCCGGTACGGCGCCGCCCAATGACCTGCTGGACAGTCGCGACCGCATGGTCGGCGAGCTGGCCACCAAGATCGCCGTGCAGGTGGTGCCGCAGGCGGACGGCACGGTCAACGTGCTGATCGGCACCGGCCAATCGGTCGTCACCGGCACGCAGGCCTTCACGCTGACCACCGGCGGCGACCCGTACGACGCCAGCCGGCCGGAGGTCTACCACACCGGCAGCAGCGGCACCGGCGCCATCAGCGAGCAGCTGACCGGCGGTGAACTGGGTGGCCTGCTCGATTTTCGCCGCCAGGTGCTGGACCCGGCGCGCGCCTCCATCGGGCGCGTCGTGAGTGGTGTGGCAATCGCCGGCAACGCCCAGCACCGGCTCGGTCTGGACGCCTACGGCGAGCTGGGCGGCGACCTGTGGGCGGACCTGTCGGGCGCAGCCCAGGTTTTGGGCAGCGGCGCCAACACCGGCGACGGCGTGGTCGATGCCACCATCAGCGACCTGGCCGGGCTGACCGACAGCCGCTACCGGCTGGCGCGCGATGCGGGTGGCTACACCCTGACCCGGCTGAACGACGGCACGGTGTTCAATCTGACCAGTTTCCCCGGCGCGCCGGCAAGCGTGGACGGCTTCACGCTGAGCCTGACCGCCGGGACAATGGCGGTCGGCGACAGTTTCCAGATCAACCCCACCGGTAGTGCCGCCAACCAGTTTCGTCTGGCCATCACCGACCCGGCGCGCCTGGCCCTGGCCGGGCCGGTGCGCAGCGCGGCAGGCAACGGCAACACCGGCACCGGCCTGATCGGCGCGCCGGTGGCGCTGGCCCTGCCGACGCCGCCGGGCGACCTGCTCGGCCCGGTGACCATCACCTTCACATCGCCGACCACCTTCGACGTGGCCGGTGTCGGCGCGGGTCTGCCGGCGGCGGGCGTGGTCTACGACCCGGCTGCCGGTGCCACGATCGCCTTCAACGGCTGGAGCGTGCGCCTGGACGGCAAGCCGGCGGCCGGCGACGTGTTCACCGTCCAGGCCAATGCCGGCGGCAGCGGCGATGGTCGCAACGCCGAGGCCCTGGCCGGCCAGGAATCGAAACAGATCCTGGAAGGCGGCCGCGCCAGTGCCCTGAACAGCTACGCCGGCCTGCTGGCGCGGGTCGGCAGCGCCGGCCAGCAGGCGCGCATCGGCGCCGACGCGCGCCAGGCGCTGGTCGATCAGGCCTCGAGCGCCCGCGAGGCGGTGTCCGGCGTCAATCTCGACGAGGAAGCCGCCAACCTGGTGCAGCTGCAGCAGGCCTACCAGGCGGCGGCGCAGATCATCGCCATCAGCGACAGCCTGTTCGCTTCCCTGCTCAACGCGGTAGCCAACTGACCATGCGCGTATCGACAGCCGATTTTTACGCCCGCAGCCTGATCGGGATGCGCGATCGCCAGTCGGCCCTGGCGGAAGTCCAGCGCCAGCTGGGCAATGGCCTGCGGCTGGAGAATCCGGTTGACGATCCGGCCGGTGCGGCCAGTGTCAGCCGTCTCGACGGCGCACTGGCGGCGACAGATTCCTACAGTGCGATGGTGAATCGCGCCAGTGCGGCCATGGCGGCGGAGGAAGGTGCGCTCACCAGCGTCAACGACGTCCTGAACCGGGTTCGCGAGCTGACCTTGCAGGCCCAGTCGGCTGCCCAGTCACAGGAGTCGCGCCGTGCCATCGCCACCGAGGTCCAGGCCCTGCGTGCGCAGCTGCTGTCGCTGGCCAACAGCCGCGGGGCGGATGGGGAATACCTGTTTGCCGGCTACAGCGTCAACGTGCCGCCGTTCCAGGAGACGGCCGGGGTGGTCAGCTATGTTGGCGACGCCGGTCAACGCACGCTGGAACTGAGTCCGGGCAACAACATCGCGGTTGCCGATCCGGGCAGTTCGGTATTTGCCGGCGCCCGCGCCGGCAACGGCGCGTTTGTCAGTGCCGCGGCGGCGACCAACAGCGGCACGCTGATGATCGGCGGCACGGCCGTGGTCGGCAGCTTCGTGCCTGACGACTACACGGTCAGCTTCGCGGTCGCCGCCGACGGAGTGGTCAGCTACACAGTCACCGGCGTGCTGTCCGGGCCGGTGGCCAGCGGCGTTTACGCCAACGGCGACACGCTCGATTTCAATGGCGTCACCCTGAACCTGTCCGGCACCCCGGCCGACGGCGACAGCCTGAGCGTGACGCCGGCCAGTCGACAGGACGTGTTCTCCGCGCTGTCCGAACTGACCGACGCGCTGTATCTGCCGGACGCCACGCCGGCCCAGCGGGCGGCGCAGGCGAACCGCCTCAGCCGGAGCCTGGAAACGCTCGACCAGCAGCTGACGCATCTGTCGTCGGTGCGTGCCAACCTCGGTTCGCGCCTGAAGGCCGCGGAGGTGGTCGCCGATGCCCACGCCGGATCGGCGCTGCAGATCCAGCAGGCACTGTCGGGCGTGCGCGATCTGGACTACGCCGAGGCCGCCACGCGCCTGGCGCAGAACATGACCGGCCTGCAGGCGGCGCAGGAGGCCTTCAGCCGCCTGGCCAATCTGTCGCTGTTCAACTATTTGCGCTGAGCGGGCTCGCCGCGCGCGTCACTTGCCTTGGGCCTTGCCGGGCGCATGGCAGACTAACGCGATGCTGTGGGCACATCCGCTTCGCGATCTGCATTGGTCGGCACGCATCAGCGCCGCCGGTCGACAGGTCCTGACACTGCTGCCGGCGCTGGCGATCGGCCTGCTGGTGGCGCAAGCACGCCCGGCCGACGCCGCCGAGACGCCGTGGCTGGCTGCCTGGGTGGTTTACTGCACGCTCGACCTGTCCCTGCTGTGGTTTCTTGCGTTGCGCCTGGATGCACAGGCCACCCGTCGCCGCGCGCAGTGGAACGACCCTGGCGCCGCCATGCTGTTCACGCTGGTCACTACTGCGGCGTGCGCCAGCCTGGTGGCGGTGGTATTGGCGGTGCAGACCGGCCAACATCTGCACGGCCTGGCCCGGTGGGCTCATCTCGCGCTGGCCATGGTGTCCCTCGCGGGCGCCTGGCTGCTGATCCAAGCCAACTTCGCGCTGCACTACGCGCGTGCCTACTATCGCCCGCCGGCCGGTTCGCAGGAGTCGGCCCGCGGCCTGGAATTTCCCGGCCGCAAGGCGCCCGACTGCCTTGATTTCCTCTATTACTCGGCGGTGATTGGCATGACTTCGCAGGTGTCCGACGTGGTCGTGCATGGGCGCCACATGCGCCGCATGACGCTCATGCACAGTCTGTTGTCGTTTGCCTTCAACCTGGTGGTGCTGGCGGTGGCGGTCAACGTGTTCGCGTCCAATCTGGTCTGACGGGAGGTGCGCGTGGCGCTTGCAGCAGGTTCCGGCTGGTTTGCGTGGGCGCTGGCCTCGGCGGTATTTGCCGCCCTGACGGCAATCTTCGCCAAGGTCGGGCTGCAAGGCGTGGACCCGGACCTGGCCACGTTGATCCGCACCGTCATCATCCTGGGTGTGCTCGCGGTATTCGTGCTGGCGACCGGCAAATGGGTCAACCCGCTCGGGCTGGCCGGCCGGACGTGGCTGTTTCTGACCCTGTCCGCAGTGGCGACCGGTGCTTCGTGGGTGTGTTACTTCCGTGCCTTGCAGATGGGCGATGCGTCCAAGGTGGCCCCGGTCGACAAGTTCAGCCTGGTGCTGGTGGCGGTGTTCGCCTTCGCCTTCCTTGGCGAGCGCCCGTCGTTGCGGGAATGGGCCGGCATCGTCATGGTCGCCGCCGGCGTGCTGACGCTGGCGATCCGCTGAGAGTCGTAGAGTTTTTCTCAGCTCCCCCGCTTGGATCGGAACTGGCGTGCCCTGTGGCCATGACGATGCCCAGCGAACGCGATGGTCGGCTTGCCGAGGCGAGCCTGTTCGAGGAATTACCCTTGCCCAGCTCGGAGCAGATACGGCGGGCACAGGCCAAGGCGGTGGCCCGGCGCAGCCACAGCATGCCGCGGCTGCGCGAGCCCAACCGCCTGCAGATCGAGATGCGCGCCGCGGACCTGGAATCGCTGCTGGCCGCCGATCACCGCGCCCGGCTGGTCTGGGGCTATGTCGTGCGGCAGATCTGACAAACCGCGCGCGCCGCCCACCGATGAAGTCGCAGCCGTTGTCGGCAGGCGAGTTGCCAGGGTCGAAATCCGAAAAACTCTCAGTCTCTGAGGAGACCGGCGATGGGTAAACAGGTGCTGCTGATCGGAGCCACCGGCCTGGTTGGGCAAGGCGTGCTGAACCTGTTCCTGCAGGCGCCGGACATCGTAGGCGTGACCGCACTGGTGCGGCGACCGTTCGATGCCCGGCACCAGAAATTGCGGGTGCTGCAGGTGCCGGCGTTCACATCCGAGGCACTGGTCGCCCTGGACCTGCGTGGGCATGACGCCTGTCTGTACTGCGCCGGGCCATTGCCGGTAGGCATGACCGAAGCGGCGTACCGCGAGGCCACGGTGGCCACGCTGGCGCGCGTCGTCGAGGCTTACGCTGCCGCGAATCCCGGCGGCTTCGTTGCCTATGTATCCGGCATGGGCGCCGATGCCGGCAGCCGCGTGATGCCGATGCGCGTGAAGGGTGAAGCCGAATCCGTGCTTGTACGTTCGGGCCTGTCCCACACCAGCCTGCGGCCGGGGGTGGTGCGGCCGGTGCTCGGCGAGTCCTCGCCGCATCGGCTGCGGCGCTGGCTGTATGCGTTGGGCGACCCCGCGCTGGCGGCGGCGGCTCGTCTGCTGCCGGGCGTATTCACCACCACGCGCGCCATCGGCGGCTGCATGTTGCGCTTGGTGCGCATGGACGGCGCGCGGCCGGCCATCATCGACAACGCCGCCATCGCGCGGAACTGCGACTGAGAGTCCGAGACTTTTTTCTCAGATCCCCGTTTGGCGCGGAACTGGCATGCCCTGAGCGGCCGGCGGCTCAGGGCGGCGCGGCCGGCGCCTCGAGCTCGGCCCGCTCGGCTTCGCTGATCAGGCCCAGGCGCGCCGCCTCGGCGGCCGGCAGCAGGCCCCAGGCGGCGGCCCGGCGCAGGCGGCTTCGCACATGCCGGTCGCTGGCGCGGTCGGCCATGTAGGCCTGCATGCCTTCGCCGACGATGGTGGCGCCGCTGCCGGCCATCACCGCGCGCTGGTAGGCCTCGACCTCGGCCAGATCCTGGGCCAGCCGCGCCGCCGGCAGGGCTTCCCGATACGCGGCCAGCACCAGCCAGGCCTGCAGCGGGTGGCCGACCCACTTGCCGCTCATGCCCAGTTCCATGCCGTGGCGGGCATCGGCGTAGACCTGCGCCAGCGCCGCCAGCACCTTGGCGCGGTTCTGCTCGCGCTGGTTTGCGCTCAGCGTCTCGCCGCGGTGCAGCGGCGTCGGGTAGTTCAGCGTCATGCTGTCGATGGCCGGCACGCCGCAGGCCCCGGCGGCGTTGATCAGCGCGCAGCGCGCCCAGTCGCAGACCGGATGGTCGTTGCGGATTTCCGGCAGGCCGACGTCGGCGCTGTAGTCGGCAATGCCCCAGATGATGCCGGTCAGGCGCGTCCCGGCGGCATCGGTCAGCTCCGTCAGGCGCTCCACGGCGCGCGCCGACTCGACCAGGAACTGCACCCGGATGTGGCCGTCCGGCAGGCCGATGTGGCGCTCGAGCACGCCCAGCACCTCGCACAGCCAGGCGATCTCCTGGCCGCTTTCGGCCTTCGGCCACACCACGGCCTCGATCGGATAATCGTCCGGCGCGGCCTGGCCGGCGACCGCGGTCAGGACCTCGACCAGATCGTCGACGCAGCCGTCGAGGCCGATTCCGGCCGGGCGAAACAGGCGCAGCGTGCGGCCGAAATCGGCCTTCCGGAAGCACTCGATGGCGCCGGCGCGCGCCTGCCGGGCCGCTTCGGCGGTGGCGGCAACGGCGTCTTCCGCATCCAGCAGTAGCGCCGGTACGCTCCCGTCGCTGGCCAGCACGGCGTGCAGCGGCGCCGGATCGACCCCCAGGTGCGCCGCGACCGCATCGACCGTAAGCTCGAAGCGCGCCAGCAGGCGCGGCACGCTGGCCAGGGCCGACAGGGCTTTTTCCGGCCGGCCGCTGGCCGGCGTGGTGAAGTGGACCTGCTGGCGCCAGAAGCGCAGCGGCAGCTCGAACTGGCGGGCGCGGTAGGTGGCGAGCAGGGCGCCGCGGGAGGCCCGTGCGACGGTGGCAATAAGGTCGGTTTTTGGCTGCTGCACGGCGTACTTCCGGGATCAGTGGCGGCATGGGGAGATGCGAAAGTATTCCGCGTTTCCCGCAGCGCGGGGATGCGCTGCCAAAATCGGCGGCTGTGGAGCCCGGCGGCGCCGGGCGATCAGCTCTGTAATGTTTCCGTGGCAAGTTGCACAGCGCGGCGTTTCTGACGCCCCTTATCGAGGAGGTGTGGAGTGGATTTGGGACTGAACGACCGCGTGGCGGTGGTGTGCGGCGCCAGTCAGGGCATGGGCCGGGCGATTGCGGCCGGGCTGGCCGCGGAGGGTGCGCGGGTGTTGCTGGTGGCGCGCAATGCCGATCGGCTGGCCGAAGCCGAGCGGGCGATCGCCGCGCAGGTGCCCGGCGCCAGCCTGGCGACGGTGGCACTGGATCTGACCGTTGCGGGCAGCGCAGCGGCGGCGGTCGAAGCCGCGCAGCAGCGCTGGGACCGCCTGGACGTGTTGGTCACCAACACCGGCGGCCCGCCGCCGGGTCAGCCGCTGGACCTGGACGACGACAAATTCCTGCTGGCCTACGAACAGAATTTCATGAACGTGGTGCGCCTGTGCCGGCACGCGGTGCCGGCCATGCGCGCGCACGGCTACGGGCGGGTCATCAACGTGCTGGCGCTGTCGGTGCGCCAGATCGAGGACAACCTGGTGCTGTCGTCCACCTCGCGCCTGGGCGTGGTGGCCTACGCGCGCTATCTGGCCGAGCAGGTGGCCGCCGACGGCATTACCGTGAACAACGTGTTGCCGGGGTCGATTCATACCGAGCGCCTGGGGCAGGTGTCGCAGATGCAGGCCAGGCATTTCGGGCGCGATCCGGCCGGCGAAATCGCACTGCGCGCCCAGCGGGTGCCGATGAAGCGCCTCGGCCTGCCGCAGGAAATGGCCGACGTGGTGGCGTTTCTGGCTTCCGAGCGGGCGGCCTTCCTGACCGGGCTGAGCATTCCGGTCGACGGCGGCCAGTTGCGGTCGGTGCTGTGAGGTAAGTCGATGGACATTCAAGAGATCGTCGAGGATTTCTGGGTCTGCCGGCAGCGCGGCGTGTACTACCCGCCGCAGTGGTTCGACAGGCTCACGCTGGATCAGGCCTGCCGCGTGCAGCTGGGCCTGCTGGACAAGGCCGTCGCCGCCGGCGCGCGGCACGTGGGCTGGAAGGTGGGCCTCACGGCCGCTGCCATCCGCGAGCAGTTTCGCGTGCACGAGCCGGTGTTCGGCTATCTGCTGGAGGAAGGCCGTCTCGACAGCGGCGTGGTATTGGACCTGTCGGATTGGCTGGGCGCCGGCTTCGAGAACGAGCTGTGTCTGCGCCTGGGCCGGCCGCTCGGCGGGCCGGGCGTGGACGTGGCCGCTGCGCGGGCGGCGGTGCGGGGCTGTCATCCGGCCATGGAGCTGGTGGAGAACCGCGGCGATTTTTCCGCCCAGCTGGCGGTGGCGGTGGCCGACAACGTGCAGCAGCGTGCCTTCGTGATCGGCCCCGAGGTGCCGCTGGATGCCGGCACCAACCTGGCCGCCGTGCGCTGCGAGGTGGACATCAACGGCAAGCAGGTGGCGCAGGCCAGCGGCGATGCGGTGATGGGCGATCCCTACGCCTCGCTGGCCTGGCTGGCCAACAAGCTGGCCGAGTACGGGCGCGCTCTGGAGCCCGGTCAGTACGTGATGAGCGGCTCGTTCACGCGCCAGTTCCCGCTCCAGCCCGGCGACCAGGCGCAGACGCGCTTTCGCGGCATCGGCGCGGTGGCGGTGAGCGCCCGCTGAGGTCCGCTGGCCAGCAGGCGCGGGGCGCGTCCGTCGCAGCGCCCGGCAGTCGACGGGTCCGTACCGCCTTTGCGGCAACCGCCTGCGGCGGTGAGCGGTAGGGCTCAAACTGGCGTGGCTGGCGGGTTTTCTGTACACGCCGGCCGGTCGAGTGCTGCCGGGCGCTGTGCCGCTGCCCGGCCGGTTGTGACCGGGCTTGTTACCCTTGGCGCCTGACCGGTTGCTGGCGCAGCACTTCGCAAGGCGCTGGCACGGACACTGCTATCGAGTATTTGGTATCGAGTGCTGGCGGGGCCCGACCGGGCCAGCCGTGAACCGGCGTTCTGCTGCCCGGGGCGCCGCCCCGGTCGGCGGCCTGCCAGCTTGAATCCATCCCGCTTTATCAAGAGGACAGTCGGCGCGTGACTGAAACCACCTTTACTGTTGAGGTCCAACCACGCCTTCCGGCCCGCTTGCGGCGCCTGGAGGAACTCGCCAACGATCTGGTGTACAGCTGGGACCGCCGGGTGCGGGCGCTGTACGCGCGCCTGGACGCCGAGTTGTGGCGCGAGGTTGGTCACAACCCCAAGGTGTTCCTGCGCCGGGTGTCGCAGCAGGCGCTGGACGAAGCGGCCCAGGATCGCGGCTATCTGGAGGAATACAGCCGCGCGCTGTCGGGTTACGACAGCTACACGCAGGCCCATGCGCGCGCCGAGGTCGCGGCATACTTCGATCCCCAGGACGATCTGGTGGCCTATTTCTGCGCCGAGTACGGCCTGCACGAGAGCCTGCCGATCTACTCCGGCGGTCTTGGCATCTTGGCCGGCGATCACTGCAAGGCGGCCAGCGACCTGGGCCTGCCATTCGTGGCGGTGGGGCTGCTGTACCGGCAGGGCTACTTCACGCAGCTGATCGACGGACGGGGTCAGCAGCTGGCGCAGTACCGCCCGCACCAGATCGACGATCTGCCGGTCACGCTGGCGCTGGATGCCGACGAGGTACCGATCCGGGTGGCGCTGGAGCTGCCGGGACGCACCGTCGGCCTGCATGTGTGGCGCGCCAAGGTGGGGCATATCGATCTGTACCTGCTCGATTCCGACCTGCCGGAGAACGCCGAGGCCGATCGGGCGCTGACCTACCAGCTGTACGGCGGCGACCGCGAGTGGCGGCTGCAGCAGGAAATGGTGCTGGGCATCGGCGGCATGCGCGCGCTGCGTGCGCTCGGCCTGCGTCCGACGGTCTGGCACATCAACGAGGGCCACGCGGCCTTTCAGGTCCTGGAGCGCTGCCGCGAGTGGGTCGCCCGGGGCGACAAATTTCAGACAGCGCTGGAGCGGGTGGCGGCCAACACGGTATTCACCACCCACACTCCGGTGGCCGCCGGGCACGACATTTTCGAGGCGGCGCTGTTCGATCGCTATTTCACGGCCTTTGCCGCTCAGCTGGGCATCAGCATCGAGGAACTGCGCGCCTACGGTCACTCGCCCCAGAACGATGGCAGCTTCAACATGACCTCGATGGCGCTGCGCGGCACGCGCTTCCACAACGGAGTCAGCAAGATCCACGGCGAGGTCGCCTCGGGCATGGAGCGCTACATCTGGCCCGACATCCCGCCGGCCGAGAACCCGATCACGCACGTCACCAACGGCGTGCACGCCAGTACCTTTCTGGCGCAGGAGTGGTCGAACCTGCTCGACGTGCGCTTCGCCGACTGGCGCAGTTCCCTGACCGACATCCAGTACTGGGAATGCCTGAAGGACGTGCCGGACCACCGCTTCTGGAGTCTGCGCCAGGAACTCAAGACCCTGTTGCTGCAGGTGGTGCGCCGCCGCGTGGTCGTCCAGCATCGGCGGGCCGGGGTGGCGGACGCGCAGCTGCGGCGCATCACGCGCTACCTGGTCGACGACAACGGCGATGTGCTGGTGCTCGGTTTCGGCCGGCGTTTCGCCACCTACAAGCGCGCCACGCTGCTGTTCCAGGACCCGGACCGCCTGGCGCGGCTGCTGGGCGATCCGAACCGGCCGGTGCTGATCATGTTCGCCGGCAAGGCGCACCCCAGCGACAAACCCGGCCAGGAGCTGATCCGGCAGATTCACGAATTCTCGATGCGCCCGGAGTTCATCGGCCGCATCCTGCTGCTGGAGAACTACGACCTGAACCTGGCGCGCCGGCTGGTGTCCGGCGTCGACGTGTGGCTGAACAATCCGGTCTATCCGCTGGAGGCCAGCGGTACCTCGGGCATGAAGGCGGCCATGAACGGGGTGCTCAACCTGAGCGTGCTCGACGGCTGGTGGGCCGAAGGTTACGACGGCAGCAACGGATGGGGCATCGTGCCGCACGGCTCCGATTTCGACCCCGCCTTCCGCGACCACGAGGAAGCCAGCGACCTGTACGACCTGCTGGAGCGGCAGGTGATCCCGCTGTACTTCGAGCGCGGCGGCCACAGCTATTCGCCCGACTGGGTGGCGATGGCAAAGGCCTCGATGACCACCATCCTGCCGCGCTTCAATGCCGAGCGGCAGGTGCTCGACTACGTCGAGAAACTATACCGGCCGGCGCGCGATCAGCGCCGCCGGATGGAGGCTGTCGCCGATGGCGTGGCCGGCCTCGCGGCCTGGAAACAGCGCGTGCGCGAGTGCTGGGCGGGGGTGGCCTTCGAGCCGCTGACGGGCGAGTCCGACACGACGCGCGTGCTGCACTTCGGCGATGCGTTGAATCTGCAGGTATCGCTGCGCCTGAACGGTCTGCAGGCCCAGGACGTGGTGGTCGAATGCCTGCTGGGCGAGGATCAGGAAGACGGCGGCTTTGTCGTGCGCGAGCGCCT
Source organism: Immundisolibacter sp. (assembly GCF_014359565.1). NCBI lineage: Bacteria > Pseudomonadati > Pseudomonadota > Gammaproteobacteria > Immundisolibacterales > Immundisolibacteraceae > Immundisolibacter > Immundisolibacter sp. The sequence goes on from NZ_JACIZD010000003.1 coordinate 161,385, forward strand.
GGAACTGACCCCGAGCACCAGCCAGCCCGGCACGGCGGTCGGTTACGGACTTGCCCTGCGCCCGACCCGTACCGGTCTGCAGCGCTACCGCATACGCGCCTATCCTTATCACACGCTGCTGGCGCACCGTTTCGAGCTGGGGTGCATGAAGTGGTTGTGAGCGTGCGCAGCGCACGCCGCGGGCCTTGGCGCGAGGGTCTGGCCGTTGCCAGCGGCGTTAGCCGGTCGCTCCGGACAGGGCTGCCGTGGCCTTGTCTGCGTTCGCCGCCGCGTTCCGGGCACTTGTTGGCGCAAGCGTCGCACCGGCGGCAAATGCCCGGATTTCGGTAAGCAACTGGTCGAAGCCGGGGTCAGTCAGGGCGGTGTAGTTCAGATTGCGTAACCGGCCAGCCAGGTGGGTGAAGAACGTCTGCGCTGCGTCGCGGTCTTCGAAGGCGTAGTCGAGGCTCAACAGTTCGCCGTGCAGCTTCAGCAGCAGGCGCTGGCGGGTCAGCGGCGAGGCCGCGTCGACGGCATCGAAGGCATCCTGTTGCAGGTAGCACTGGTCCACCAGGCGCGCTGCTTGCCAACGCACGAAGTCGGCGAGGGCAATACCTTCCTCGCCGACCACCTGCACCATCTGTGCGATCGCCTCGCCGGCCTTGAGTGAGCTGGCCAGTTGCTCGACGCCATTGCGCCAGTCCGGCCCGAGCTGTTGGCCGTACCAGTCGGCAAGTTGCCCGTGGTAGCGGGACCACGACAGCAGCGGATCGATGGCCGGATAGGCGCGCTGATATGCGCGCGCGGCGGACAGTCCGAGAAAACATTTGACCACGCCCAGCGTGGCCTGGGTCACCGGCTCGTCGAGGTTACCGCCGGCCGGTGATACGGTGCCGATCAGGGTCAGGCTGCCGACGCGCTGGTCATGGCGGGTCAGGCCGGCGCGGGCGTACGCGGCGCGGATGGTGGATTCGAGATAGGCTGGATAGGCCTCGTCACCGGGAATCTCCTCCATCCGCCCGGACACTTCGCGCAGTGCCTGAGCCCAGCGCGAAGTGGAGTCGGCCAGCATCAGCACGCGGTAGCCGAGGTGGCGGTAGTACTCGCCGATGGTGAGGCCCAGATACAGCGACGATTCACGCGCTGCCACCGGCATGGCCGAGGTGTTGCAGACCACCACCGTGCGTGCCATCAGCGACCCGCCGGTGCGGGGATCCTCGAGCTCGGCCAGGGTGGACAGGGTTTCCACCACTTCCCCGGCGCGCTCACCGCAAGCGACCAGGACCACTACGTCCACCGCGGCGTGGCGGGCGATCAGGTTCTGCAGCACGGTTTTGCCGGCGCCAAACGGTCCGGGAATGCAGGCACTGCCGCCCAGCGCGATGGGAAACAGGGTGTCGATGCAGCGGATGCCAGTGATCAGCGGTTCGGTCGGCAGCAGCCGCTCGATGCGCCCTGCCGCCAGCAGCCGCTGCGCCAGGGGTTCGCGTACCGGCCAAGTCTGCTGCAGGGTCACGGCACATTCTCGGCCGCGCGCATCGGTCAGCCGGGCGACCGGCGTCGTGACGCTGGCCTCGCAGTCCCCAATCGCGGTCACGGTGAACCGGCCGCGCCAGTCGAGCGGCACGACGATGTGATGGACGAGGAGACCCTCCTGTACTTGCCCCACCGACTGGCCAGGCTCGACCGTCTGTCCCGGCTGGGCGTGCGCAATGAACCGCCATTGTCGGGCCGGGTCGAGCGGCCACCGGTAGTCGCCGCCAGTCAGGAACGGGCCATCCAGTGCCAGTGCCGGCAAGGGGTTTTGCAGGCCGTCATACACCTGCCCGAGCAGCCCCGGCCCCAGGGTGGCCGACAGCGGTCGGCCGGTCAGTTCTACTGCACAGCCGGCCGTCATGCCGCGGATGTCTTCGTACACCTGCAGGTCTGCGCCGCGGCCGTGCACGCGCAGCACCTCGGCCATGAGGCGGCGACCGCCGCAGTGTACGAACGCAATCTCGTTCTTGATCAGCGCAGTGTCGCTTTCGATGCTGAGCAGGTTTTCCCGCACCGCCACCACCTGACCGTGCCGGGGTGCGAGGTCAGGGCCCGACATATTCCCATGCCCCCTGGTCGAGCCAGGCGCCGACACGCCCGCCGTCCGGTTCCGGCCGCGGCCAGGCGGTGAGCAGTTCCCAGCGCAGGCGATAGGCGGCGACGGCGCGAAAGCCAGACCCTGGTGGCTGGTCGAGGTGCTCCAGGGCACGCCAGGCGCGCTCGATGAGGAGCTGTTCAAGGCGTATGCCGTCACCCCGCGCGAGCAGGTGTTCGGCAAGCACGAGCCAGGGATGGCGATGCTGCAGACCGAACTGCGGTGCCTGGCCGTGATGACGCAGCTGCTGCGCATAGGGCAGTTCCGTGGCCGCGTCGATGGCGAGTGGGAGCCCTGAGCGACGGCGGCGCAGGGCGGCGATCAGTAACCGCCATTCCAGATGAAAGTGGCCGACGGCGCGCAAGGCCGGATCGGGCTCCTGGCGCAGGGCATCCTGCCAAGCGTCCAGCCACGCGTCATCCGGCCAGCGGGCCGGTGGCAGCGTCCAGGCCAAAGCCGCGACGAGGCGGGCGAGCCGCGCTGCGTCCGCCGGTGACAGCCATGCAAGACGTTCCCGCAGCCGCGCCGGGCCGATGGGCAGGCCCGGCGCCCGCAGCGGATGCGGCAGATGCGGCAAGCTGGCAATCAGGGCGTGGTAGTGCTGCGCCATGGCGCGTTGCCATCGAGCAGGGTCCGAAAGCGCGGCAGCAGATGGCGCCGCAGCAACGGGTCCAGACTATCCACGGTGCAGTCGACTTCGAGCCGTCCGCCATCCAGGCGCAGGCGCACGCCCGGTTCGAGCCCCTCTTGCAGCGTCAGGGTGACGCCACAGGCCAGGCAGCGGGCGGTCAGCGCCTGCACCAGCGTTTCGAGCTCGCTGTCCAACGTGATGGATAACGTGACGGCGGTCGAAGCGCCCGCATCCGCGCCGGCCTGGATCAGCAACGGTTCGAGCACATGTAGCAGGCTCGCGGTGGTGGTGGTCTCGCTCAGCCCGCCGAGCAGCGTTTCGCGCAAGGTGTCGGCAAAGGCACCTTCGAGCCATTCCTTGAGCGCCAGCACGGCATCGCGGTAGGCCATGGTGACGGCCGCCTGGCCGGCCACTTGGTCGGCCAGTGCGTTGCCGCTGGCGGTCTCCAGCAGGGATTTGGCCTCCTGCCGGGCAGTCTCGAGCAGCTGCGCTGCCTCCCGCCGGGCCGCTTCCAGCAGCGCCTGAGCTTCGCCCCGGCCCGCTTCGATTCCCTCCTGACGCAGGCGCTCGATGAGCGCCTGCACGCCGGCGGTCTGCGCGGCGGCGTCGGCAGCGAGTTTTTGCGTTGTCACCGCGTCGCCCCGGGGATGGCGGCGCTCAGCAGGAACGCAAACGCGAAGGCGAATACCGCGAAGCCTTCGACGATGGCGGCCGGCGCGATGGCGATGCCGAAAATATCGGGCTTGTGCTTGGCGGCATTGATGGCGGCAGCACAGCAGCTGCCCTGATAGATGGCGCTGATCATCTGCGCGATGCCGGCCAGCAGACCGACCGCGAACAGCCCCGGTGCGTTGTCAACCGTCACCGGCCGATTGAGCGCCATCATCACTACCAAGCCGTAGACGGTCTGCGACGATGGCATGGCGGCGATGCCGATCAGGCGGCCGTGGCCACCGTCGGTGTCGAGCAAGGCGCCGATCGCCGCCTGCCCGGCCCAGCTCACGCCGACCATGCTGCCGATGGCGGCGAACGCCATCGGCGCGTACACCCCCAGCCAGCCACAGGTGAGGATCAGGAAGTCTTCCATTGTCGACTGCTTGCACAGAGGGGTTGAAACGGTCGGCCTTCACCCTGCAGGGCCCAGCGGAAAAACTCGATGAAGTTCAGGCGCAGGCCATGCACGACGCCGCCGGCGACGCCAAGCACGAGGTTGATGCCGTGGCCGGCCAGCAGGATCAGCGGCCCGAGCAGCGCTCCTGGACCTTGCGATTGCCCCAGACTGCCCTGGGCGAGCTCGTTTACCGCCGTGGCCAGCGCCGTGCCGGCGTAGGCCAGCGCGAATAGCCGCAGATAGCTGAGCACGTCGCCGAGCGCCGTTACCGTCAAGGTGAGCGGCAACAGGCCGGCCGCCACGCGCCGCAGCGGGCCGCCCGGGGCAATGGCGCCCGCGGTGAACACGACAGCGGCGACGCCGGCCGCGGCACCGGGCAGGGCGAATGACCATGGCAGTGCGCCGAAGGCAGCCAGGCTCACGGTGCCGATGGCGACCGCCCAGCCGAGGCTCGCGAAGGCCGCCGGCTGCGGCCAGTGGCGGCCGGCCGCACCCAGGTTGGCCGCCACCAGGTGTCCCGCTCCAACCATGAGCGACAGCCGCATCATGGCCGACGGATCGCCGTTCGCCAACCGCGCCAGGCGCGACAGCAGGCTGTCGCCGGCCGGAATCTGGCCGAAGTAACAGCCAACCAATACGCCCCAGACCAGCGCAGCGGCACTGAGTGTGGCCAGCATGCCGCGCAGGCGCCGCGCTGTCGGCGAGCGAAAGCGCCGCCAACCGAGCAGCACGGCAAGCCCCAGCAGTGCGGCGTAGCCGGCATCGCCGAGCGCCATCGCAAAGAACAGCGCGAATCCCATCAGTACCGCCACCGACACGTCCCAGTCGCGGTAGCCGGGCAGGGCATAGAAGCGCACCAGATCGCGTCCCAGGGTGGCCATGCCGCTGGCGCGCAGCAGCACTGGCGGTTCATCGTTCGCCGCCGGGGGCGTAAAGTGCGCGGCGATCCCGCGCCGGGCGGCCAGGTCGGTCAGGTCTGCCACGGCTGTCTGCGGCGCCCAGCCGCACAGCTCCACGAAGCCTCCATGGTCGCGCATGGTGCCGTCTGCCGCTTTGCGGGTGGCAGCGTCCTCCAGCCGGCAGGCATGTTCGGCAATCACCGGCGCGACGGCGGTCAGTTCGATGCGTCGCTGCACGGCGGCATCGACGGCCAGCGCGAGCTCCCGCTGACGCTGGCGCAGGCTGGCCATACCGCCGGTCGGCAGAGGAAGCGGTGCCGGCAGTTCAGCCGGCGGCTCGCTGGCCAACACGACCACATGCCGCATGCCGCCGCCGCCACCAAGATCGAGCCACACCGCATCACTGGCCGCGAGCGGCGCGAGTTGAGCCGGCGCCAGGCGATAGAACCACAGGCGCAGGCCGGCATCCGCGAGCGCGCCGGCTGCCGCGGGGTCCCATTCACCCCAGGCGGCGGTGTCGCGGACGGCGCGCGCCAGCGCCGCCCGCGCCTCTTCGAGTTCGCGCGTGCGTTCGCGCAGCGCGCGCACCTCGGCGAGCGCCGCCTGTGCATCTTCCGTCATGGCCGAGGCCTGGCGCTGGTAAGGTGCCCTGGCGAGAAAGCGCAGCGCCTCTTGGGTATCTGCAGCGTTTGCCGCCGGCGCCTGCCAGGGGTGGCCGTCACCGTGGATGGGTTCGAAACAACCCAGTCGTTGCAATTCCTCGAGCAACGCCGACCGGTCGGAGGCGGGCGCAAGGAAACTGACTTTGACCAGTCGGGCGATAGCCATGGCTTATGCCGTTGCACCCTGCGCGCCGCGCCGCGCCTTGATGAGCTTGGCGCGCACCACGGCCGCCCGCTCGGTATCGACCATCGCCACGTGCAGGCGGCGCACCTCTTGGCGTGCGCGTGGAATGAGCTGCTGCTCGAACAGGTTGACGCGCTGCACGGTGGTTCGATGGGCGCGTTCCAGACGCGCGCGGCGTGCTTCGGCCAGCGTCGCCTCGACCCGGCACTGCAGGGCCCGCGCCAGATGGTCCTGCACCAGTTCGAGCCACGGCGGGGCGCCGAGTTGACCTGCTGGCAGGCGGCCGAGGTGGACCGCGTCGAGTCGAGGCAGCTCGCTGCCGAACACGTTCTCGCGGCCGATGTCGACCCCCTCCACCCACGCCGGCGGTGGCAGATCAACGTCCTGCCAAGTTGCGGGCAGCGCCTGCATGGCGGCATCGGCGGCAGCCGCGGCGGCGGTATTCGCCTGGTCGCGGCTGCGCTGTTCCTGCCGCTGCAGGGCGGCAAGCTGCTGGCGCTTCAGGTCCAGCGACGGCAGCGCATGCTCGAACAGGTGCAGCCGTGCCTCGGCTGCTCGCAGTGCTGTCTTGCCGCCGCTGTTCATGCGCTGACGCGCGCGTCGGCGGGGAAATAGCGTGCAATCAGATCCTTGCGCAACGGCAGTTCGGTCGCTGCGAACAGTTCCGCCATGGTGCTCCAGGCAAGATCGAGGGCTGCCGTCAGCGGCAGGGTGACATTCATATCCATGAATCGCGTCCGAAAGCGCTCGCCAAAGCTGAGCAGCCGCCGGTCGAAGGCCGACAGGTCGAAGCCCATGGATTGTTTGCGACGGGCCTCCTCGGCCCCGGCGTACAGCTGGACCATGGCGTTCATCACCTGCCCGTGGTCATCCCGGGTAGCCTTGCCGATGACATGCTGTTTGAGGCGCGACAGGGAACCGAAGGGGTCGATCACGCCGTCGTGCAGATAAATCTGACCTTCGGTGATGTAGCCGGTGTTGTCCGGCACCGGGTGGGTGATGTCGTTGCCGGGCAGGGTCGTGACGGTCAGCAGCGTCAACGAGCCGCTGCCGATGAGCTGGCAGGCTTTCTCGTAGCGTTGGGCGAGCTGGGTGTAAAGATCGCCCAGGTGGCCGCGGGTGGCCGGCACCCGTTCGAGCGAGATGCCGATCTCCTTGTGCGCGTCGGCGTAGGCAGTCATGTCGGTGAGCAACACCAGTACGCGCCGGTCGTGCTGTACGGCATATTGCTCCGCCACCGCGAGCGCAAGATCGGGCAGCAGCAGCCGCTCCACCACCGGGTCACCGGCCAGGTTGATGAACATCACCGTGCGATGGGCCACACCATGCTGCTCGAAACTGTGGCGAAAGAAGTGATAGTCGTCGAACATCAGGCCCAGGCCGCCGAACACCACCACGTCGGCATCGGCCTGGAATCCGACGCGGGCGAGCAGCGCGTTGTAGGGCTCGCCGGGGATCGAGAAGATCGGCAGCTTCTGGCTTTCGACCAGCGTGTTGAACAGGTCGATCATCGGGATTCCGGTGTGGATCATGCGCTGCGGCAGGCGGCGCGCCAGCGGGTTCAGCGGCGGGCCGGCGATGTCAACCCGCGGCTCGGCGTGCAGGCCGGGGCCTCCGTCGATGGCGTCGCCGGCACCGGAAAACACCCGTCCCAGGATGTTGTCCGAGCAGGCGACACGCAGCGGCTCGCCGAGCAGGCGCACCCCGGCGCCAGAGGACAGGCCACGCGTGCCATGGAACACCTGCAGGGTGACGAGGTCGCGTTGCAATTCGATGACCCGCGCCAAGCCGCGGGTGCCGTCCGGGTTCTCGACCAGCGCAAGATCGCCAAACGCGGCGCCGGGCGCACGCACGCGCAGCACATCGCCGCGTATGTCGCGAATGTCCCTGTAAACGGCAAGTGTGGGGTGTGGTCGCACGGCTTCAACTCTCGCGCACCCGCACACGCAGGCGCACCACCAGCGGCACGCCAGGGGGGGGTGGCGGCAGGCTGCGGGCGGTAGCCAGCGTCGCTAGCAACCGTTCGTCGGTACGCCGGTTGCCACTGCCGTCATTGATCTTGAAACGCAGGATGCTGCCGTCCGATTGCAGCCACAGGGTCACGGTGGCGGAGAACGCCTGCCGGCGCAATTCGGCGTCCTGATCGAACAATTGCCGCAAGTGTTGCTCGATCAACCGCCCGTAGGTGGCGCGGGGGTTGGCCTCGCCTGCGTTGCCCTGCGCTGCCGCATGCCAGTCCTGCCCGCCACGTTTGGCCGCGAGCCCGAACGAATCGCTGCCCGCGCCAGCCGTTTCGTCGAGTCCCAGGCGGTCGTCGCCGGCCGTTTCCGGCAACGGCTCGGAGGTAACCATCTCCGGCACAGGCATGTCCGGCAGCGTTTCAACCGGGGGTTCGGGTGGCGGCGGCTTGGGTGACTGCGGCGGTGGGGGGCTGATCAGCGTGATGCGCTGAGGTCGTTCATGGGGGTCCTGGACCAGGAATATCTGCTGGCGAATGAACCAGCCTACCAACAACGCCAGCGCGAGCAGCACGCCGCGCCCCAGCCACAGCCAGGGCGGCGCCTGCTCGTGTTCTTCTGCCAGACCGGCCACGCTAACGAACCAGGCGCTGCGTGACCAGGCCAAGGTTGGTGATCTGGGCACGTTTGGTCACGTCCAAGACCTCGATGATGCGCTGGTACTGAATCTGGCTGTCGCCCTTTACCACGACCGGCAGCTCGGGGTCGGCGGCCCGATAGTCGCGCAGCCGCTGCTCCAGTTCCGGTAGCGTGACCTCTTGCGTGTCGAGGTAGATACGGCCTTCGGCGGTGACGGTGATGGCCTTCGTGCGTGGCTTGGCCAGACTCGGTGCCTGGCTGGCCTTGGGCAGGTCGACGCTGATGCCCTGCACGGTGGCGGTGGCCATGATGATGAAAACAACAAGCAGATTCCACGCCAGGTCCATCAGTGGGGTGACATTCAGGTCGTCATAAATGCGATGTTCACGCCGCCGCCGCATCTGTGCCCCCCTGCTTGCCATAGGCATGGACAAACCTGCCGAGCAGTTCGTTGGCGAACAGGTCCATGGCGTCTGTCAGGCGCCTGACCTGGGAGGCGAGCCCGTTGTAGGCAAACAAGCACGGGATAGCGACCACCAGCCCGGCCACAGTGGTGCTCATGGCCGACGCCACGCCAGGGGCGATGGTGTTGACGTCCACGTCGCCCTCGGCCGCCACCGAGGCGAAGGTGATCATCACCCCGAACACCGTACCGAGCAGGCCGAGGAAGGGTGCAGCGCTTACCGCCATGGTGATCAGCACCAGCCCCCGATCGAGGCGGCTGGCTTCCTCGACGATGGCGGAGTCGATGGCGCTGCGCAGCACTTCAAGACTCTCCGCAGTCAGGCGGCCGAAGCCCGTCTGGCCTGGTGTGCGCAGCAGCCGAACCAGTTCGGTGATCGCCCGCTGCTGCAGGCGTTGCAGCGGGCTGGTTGCAGCGCGTAGTGGTGTCGCCGGGTCAGTATCGGCCGCTGGAAGTTGCAGCCAGTCATCGGGGTTGGCGGCATAAAGTTTGAGAAAGTGCCGATTGGCGCGGCTCACCCGACCCAGGGTCAGCGTCTTGTCGACTATGACCTCGATGCTCATGACCCCGATCACGGCGATGATGCCGATTATGATCCAGCCGTCCACGCTGACCAGACCGGTCAGGGTGCGCAGCAACTCGCCGTAAGCGCTGACGCCGGAACGGCTCGCCTCGACTTCGCCGAACAGCAGTCGTGGCGTGTCCGGCTGCTGCAGGGCGACCGCCGCGGCGAGCCACTCGGGTCGGCGCGCGACGTGGCTCACGCGCAGCTCGTCGAGGTCGCCGACGAAGCCAGGTCCCCCGGCAGCAGCACCGACCACCAGCTCACCCTGGAGCAGCGCAGGGGGCACCTCGCTGCTGGCAACCACCGCGCCGTCGAGCAGTAGCGCCGCACCGCGGCCGAGCGTGAGCGCGAGGTGATACCAGCGATCCGCCTGTAGCGGTGTAGTGGCACTGAGCAGGATTTCACCCGCGGTGCCGCTCAGACGGGCGGTGAGGCGGCCATCGTCGATGCGCAGCAGCAGGCCCGAACCGCCGGCAGGATCGCCGACACTCAGCAGCCGCGCCGCGCCGGTGACCGCAGTGGGGCGGATCCAGGCCGATACGGTGAGCTCCCGGGCATCGTTCAGCACGCTCGCCGGCACGCTCAGCCCCTGGCTGCCGTCGAGATGGATGCCGCGGCCGATGAAGCCCATCTGACCCTGGGCGGCGGTGGATGTGGTCAGGTGGTTGGCAAACGCGCTGGCGTCCCGAGGCGGGCCGTCGGTCTCGCCAAAATGCAGAACCAGCCGCTCGGCGCCATCGTACGCGGCGCCCGACCGGCCCGGCGGCGCCTCGGGATTGCCAAAATACAGATTTATGGAACTGGCGCGGCCGGGCTCCAGGGCCGGCAAGCGCACCCATAGCAGTCCGATGCCGGTCGTCGGATCGTAGGTATCAATGTCGTAGGCAAGCTCGCTCCGGTCGTCGCCGGCAATCAGGCGCAGGTCGGCGCCATCACGCGCAGTGTCGAAGAAATAGCCGAAATTGGCGAACTGCAGGCGTACCAGCACCGGCACGTCGGGCACCGGCTGGGCGAGGTCCTCGGGGGCTGTGACTGCCAATGGCAGCCGGTACTCCCAGTCGCCGTTCCACCAAGCCAGCGTTGGGCCCGGCAACCACATCGACAATGTGCCGATCACAAATACCATCCGCCGCCATGTCATCGAACAGCCTCCAGAGCATGAAGGCCTCGGGCCTCCGGCGAGCAGCATTGAAAGCATTTTGGATTTTCAGCCGGGGACATCTGCGGCACCTTGGAGTCATTTAAAATAGTTTTTATTATCAAATAGTTGATTACAGAATACCGATACATCTCCCGTCGGCCAGAAGGCTTTGCTCGCTGTATCCGGCTGTATATGGCTTGATATGGGCTTCACTACGGTTCCCGTGTGTGAACCTCGCGAGGCTGACCCATCGTCACCCTTGTTTGTTTCTTTCCGTTGACATCCTGTGCCGAGGAGCCTTCTGTCTGTGGGCCGTCGGGTCGGGGGAGGCGTGGATATTGCCCAGTATGGCTACCGTTGCAGTGGCGTTCGCCGCCGGCCTGGGCGTGGCGCTGTGGCTGCCTGCCGTAGCTCCCTGCGTGCTGGTTCCGGCCACGGCGGGTGCCGGGCTTGCATGCGTCGTGCTGGGTCGACGACGGCGTGTGCTGCTCCTGCTGGCGGTGTGCCTAGCAAGTGGTGCCTTTGGTTTGCATGTGGCACAGCGGACGCTTGCCAGTCGCCTGCCGGTGGTGTTCGAGGGCCGTGATGCGCTGCTGCTTGGGGTCGTCAGCGACCTGCCACAGGGCGATGCGCTGCGGACTCGATTGCGCGTCGATGTCGAGCGACTCATCGTGGCCGGCGAGCCCGTGCGTGGGCCGCGCCGGGTGTTGTTGTCCTGGTATGGCGAGCGTCCGGCGCTGCGCGCCGGCGAGCGCTGGCAGTTGCCGGTGCGCCTGAAGGCGCCGCGCGGTTTCAGCAATCCGTCCGGATTCGACTACGAGCGCTGGCTAGTCGGCGAGGGCATCGACGCCACCGGCTATGTGCGCCCCGGCGCGGCGCGGCTGCCGGCATCGACCTTGGCGGCGCCGGTGCAGCGCCTGCGCCAGGCCATCGCCGAGCGGCTCGACCGATACCTTGGGCAGGACGATGCGGCGCGCATGGTGCGCGGTCTCGCCATCGGCGTCACCGGCGCGGTGAGCCCGGCGACCTGGCGCACGCTGCGCGAAACCGGCACGGCGCATCTGCTGGCGATTTCCGGCCTGCATGTGGCCCTGAGCGGACTGCTGGTGTACGCGCTGGTCGGCTGGCTATGGCGGCATCTGCCCGGTCTGGCGCGACGGCTGCCGGCGCCCCGCGCTGCGGCAGTGGCGGCGGCGCTGGGCGTATTCGGCTACGCGGCGCTGGCCGGGTTTGCGGTGCCGGCGCGGCGCACGGCGCTGATGTTCAGCGTGGCCGCGCTGGGCGCCGCGAGCGGACGTGAGACTTCGCCGGCGCGCCTGCTGGCGCTGGCCGGACTGGTGGTGTTGCTGTTCGATCCGCTGGCCTTGCTGGCGAGCGGATTCTGGCTGTCGTTCGGCGCGGTCGGCATCCTGCTGTGGCTGGCGCTGGGCCGTCTGCACGGGCGCGCTGACGACGAACCGGCGTCCGGCGCTCGGCAGCCGGATCGTGTGCGCGGGGTGTGGCGGCGGGCGCGCGAGGGAACGCTCGGCGCCGTGCGCCTGCAGCTGGCGGTGGCCTTGGCGCTGACGCCGTTGACGCTCGGCTTCTTCGGTTTGCTGTCGCCCACCTCGGTGCCGGCCAATCTGCTCGCCGTGCCGCTGCTCGGTCTGGTGGCAGTGCCGCTGACGCTGCTGGGCGTTCTCACCCTGCCCGTGCCGGCGCTGGCCGGGCCGCTGCTGCTCGGCGCGCAGGGCGTATGCGCCGGCACCCTGGCGGTGCTGGAGGCGCTGCGCGGGCTGGCGCCCGGGCTGTTGTGGCCGCCGGTGCCGTGGCCGCTGCTTGCCGCCTGCCTGCTTGGCGTGCTGATCTTGCTGTTGCCGCGCGGGTTTCCGGGCCGCTGGCTGGGTGTGCTGTGGTGCCTGCCGGCAGTGCTTTACCGACCGTCGTTGCCGCCCGCAGGGGCGTTCAGTGCCACCGTGCTCGACGTCGGTCAGGGTCTGGCGGTGGTGGTGCGCACCCGCAATCATGCGCTGGTCTATGACAGCGGGCCGCGCTTTTCGGAGCGTTTCAGTGCCGGCGAGGCCATCGTGCTGCCCGAGCTGGCGCGCCTGGGCGTGCGGCACCTGGACCTGCTGATGCTGTCGCACGCCGATACCGATCATGCCGGCGCCGCGGCCGACATCGCAGATGGCATCCGCACCGGCGGCATCGTCAGCGGCACGCCCAGGCAGATCAGGGGTGTGAGCGGCGTCGAGCCCTGCCGTGACGGGTACGGCTGGACCTGGGATGGCGTGCAATTCCGGCAGTTTCACCCGGGCGACCACCTGGCCACGGCTGGGGACAATGACCAGTCGTGCGTGCTGCTGGTCCGCGCTGCCGGCGGCGCCTCCATGCTGCTGACCGGGGACGTGGAACCGCCTGCGCAGCGCTGCCTTTTGGATGCCAATGTGCTGGACCCGGTCGATGTGGTCGTGGCGCCGCATCACGGCAGCCGGGGCGCGCTGTATCCGCCGTTGATTGCCCGCCTGGCGCCGCGGGAGGTGATTTTCTCCGCCGCTTACCGCAGTCGCTTTGGTCATCCGCATCCGCTCGTCACCGCGGCCTACGCGGCGGCTGGTGCGCGGTTGTGGAACACGGCGGACGCCGGTGCGCTGCTCATCGCAGCCGGCCCGCAGGGCCTCGAAGTGACGGCGCAGCGTGCCCGTCGGGGCCGCTGGTGGCGGGCCGGGGCGCCGCAGGCACCGTGATAGACTGCCAGCCCGCCGCCGCGGCGGGGTCTGTCTGTCCATCCCCATCCTTCAACATCGGGTCTCGGCCGCCGTGTGGGAATTGCTCAAGGCCGGTGACTGGCCGGTCATTCCGCTGGTCCTGTGCTCCGTCCTGGCGCTCGGCATCGTGCTGGAGCGGGCCTGGTCGCTGCAGCGCAGGCGGGTGCTGCCGCCCGGTTTGCTGCAGGAAGTGCAGAACTGGTGCATCGCCGGGCAGGTGGATGCGGCCCGTATCAACAACCTGCGCCAGCACTCGCCGCTGGGCCGAATCCTGGCGGCGGTGTTGATGCACGGCGGCGAGGACCGCCAGCGCCAGCGCGAGAACGTGGAGGACACCGGCCGTCACCTGGCGCTGGAGCTCGAGCGCTACCTGAACATGCTGGGCACGCTGGCCACCGTCTCGCCGCTGATCGGCCTGTTCGGCACCGTGATCGGCATGATCGAGACCTTCCACGCCATCGGCATGACCGGCCTGGGCGCGCCCGAGAAGCTGGCCAGCGGCATTTCGGTCGCGCTGGTGAACACGGCCTTCGGCCTGTTCGTGGCCATCCCAAGCTACATCTTTCACCGCTATTACCGCGGCCGGGTCGACGAGCTGGTGGCCGATCTGGAGCGTCAGGCGGCGGAGCTGGCCGAATCCCTGGCGCAGCTGGCCGCCCGTCTGCACCGCGACCGGGCGGCCTTGCGCGCATGAACTTTCGCACCCGGCGCAGGCCGGACGATGTGGAATTGAACTTCGTGCCGCTGATCGACGTGCTGGTGGTGCTGCTGATCTTTCTGATGGTCACCACCAGCTTCAGTCGCCTGGGGCAGCTGAAGGTGGAGCTGCCGCAGGCGGCCAGTGACGCCACCGCGCCCACCGACAACACGATCGAGCTGGCCATCAGCGCCGCGGGGGAATATGCGGTCGGTCAGGAAACCCTGGCCGCCGACAACGTGGTCGGTCTGACGGCGGCGCTGCGCCGCGCAGCCAGCGGGCGCAAGGAGCCGGTGCTGGTGCTGTCGGTCGACCGCAACACGCCCCACGAGCGGGTCATCGCCGCCATGACCGCGGCGCGCGAGGCAGGGCTGGAGCACCTCACCTTCGCCGTGGAGACGGCGGGCAAGACGCCATGACCGACGCGGTCGACAGCGCCGCCCGCTGGCAGATCTACGCCCGCCTGCTTGGCTACGCGCGACCGCACTGGCGGGTGTTCGCGCTGGCACTGATCGGCATGATCGGCGGCGCCGCCACGGATCCGGCTTTCGCCGCCCTGATGAAGCCGATGCTCGACGGCAGCTTCGTCGAGCGCGACCCGCAGACCATCCGCTGGTTGCCGGTGGTGATGGTCGGCCTGTTCGTGGTGCGCCTGGTGTGCAGCTTCATCGCCGACTTCGGCATGAACTGGGTGGCGCGGCGGGTCATCAAGGACCTGCGCACGGCCATGTTCGACCACCTGCTGCGCCTGCCGGCGAGTTTTTACGACCGCCAGGCCTCCGGCGCGCTGATTTCCAAGGTCACCTATGACGTCGAGATGGTGGCCGGCGCCACCAGCGACGCCCTGACCACGCTGCTCAAGGACAGCGTGGCGGTGCTGGGGCTGCTGGGCTGGATGTTCTACCTGAACTGGAAACTGGCGCTGATCTTCCTGGTGGTCGGGCCGGGCATGGCGGCCAGCATCAGCGCGGTGTCGAAGCGCTTTCGGCGCCTGAGCACGCACATTCAGTCCTCCATGGGCAGCATCACCGCCGCCGCCGGCGAGGTGGTGGAAGGCCACCTGGTGACCAAGCTGTTCAACGGCCAGGACCGCGAATCGGCAAGCTTCGATCGGCTGTCGGAGCGCAACCGCCACCTGCACATGAAATGGGTGTCCGTGGACGCGCTGGGCAACGGCGTGGTGCAGTTGCTGATCGCGCTGACCATGGCCGGCATCCTGTACGCCGCCACCACCTTTGCCAGCACCGAGCGCACCACGGTCGGCGGGTTCACGTCCTTCATCGTGGCGGTGACCATGCTGCAGGCGCCGGTCAAGCGCCTGACCAAGGTCAACGGCGTGCTGCAGAAGGGCATCACCGCCGCGCGCAGCGTGTTCGGGCTGATCGACGAGCTGGCCGAGCCGGACACCGGCCGGCGCGAGCTGGTCCGTGCGCGGGGCGAGGTCGAGTATCAGGACGTGGTGTTTTCCTACGCGACCAGCCCGGCGCCGGTGCTGCGCGGCGTGTCGCTGCACGCCAAGCCCGGCCAGCGGGTGGCGCTGGTCGGGCGCTCCGGCTCGGGCAAGACCAGCCTGGTCGGTCTGCTGCCGCGCTTCTACGAGCCGCAGGCCGGGCGCATCCTGATCGATGGCATCGACATCCGCGAGCTGACGCTGGCCTCGCTGCGGGCGCAGATCTCGCT
Source organism: Immundisolibacter sp. (assembly GCF_014359565.1). Lineage (NCBI taxonomy): Bacteria > Pseudomonadati > Pseudomonadota > Gammaproteobacteria > Immundisolibacterales > Immundisolibacteraceae > Immundisolibacter > Immundisolibacter sp. The sequence goes on from NZ_JACIZD010000003.1 coordinate 176,872, forward strand.
GGTCAGCCAGCACGTGGTGCTGTTCAACGACACGGTGGGCAGCAACATCGCCTACGGTCGCCGCGGCGAGGTGAGCGAGGCCGACATCGTGCGCGCCGCCGAGCAGGCGCATGCCATGGAATTCATCCGCCAGTTGCCGCAGGGTCTGGACAGCCTGGTCGGCGACAACGGCGTGCTGCTGTCCGGCGGCCAGCGCCAGCGCATCGCCATTGCCCGGGCGCTGCTCAAGGACGCGCCGATTTTGATCCTGGACGAGGCCACCTCGGCCCTGGACAGCGAATCGGAGCGGCACATCAAGGCGGCGCTCGACGCACTGATGAGCCACCGCACCACGCTGGTTATCGCGCACCGCCTGTCGACCATCGAGAACGCCGACCTGATCCTGGTGATGCAGGACGGGCGCATCGTCGAGCGCGGTGATCATGCGTCCCTGCTGCGCCAGGGCGGTGCCTATGCCAGGCTGCACCGGATGCAGTTCGCCGACGTGCCGGTCGCGGTCTAGAACGCCCTGCGGTCAGCCGGGCCGGGCGCGCTGGTACGGCGCCGGCCAGTCGTCCACTGCGCCGCGCAAGGCCGTCGCGGCATGCAGCGGCCAGTACGGATCGCGCAGCAGAGCGCGGCCCAGGAACACCGCATCGGCCTGGCCAGTACGCAGGATATGTTCGGCCTGTTCGGGGCTGGTGATCAGGCCGACCGCGCCGCTGGCCAACCCCGTCTGTTCGCGCACCGCCGCCGCAAACCGGGTCTGGTAACCCGGACCCACGGGCGGTTTTGCATCCGGCACCGTGCCGCCGCTTGAGCAGTCCAGCAGATCGACACCCAGTGCCTTGAGCCGGCGGGCGAATTCGAGCGTGGACGGCAGATCCCAGCCACCCTCCGTCCAGTCGGTGCAGGACACGCGCACCAGCAGCGGCAGCTCGGCCGGCCAGGCGGCGCGCACTGCCTGAGCCACCCGCAGCGGAAAACGCAGCCGGTTGTCGAGGCTGCCGCCGTATTCGTCCGTGCGCCGGTTCGACAGCGGCGACAGAAAGGAATGCAGCAGATAGCCGTGTGCCATGTGCAGTTCCAGCACCTCGAAGCCGGCCTGCAAGGCCAGTTTGGTGGAGTGCACGAACTGGTCCAGCAGCACGTCCAGATGTACCGGTTCGAGTGCTGTGGGCACGGCGTGATCCGGCGCGAACGGCAGCGCGCTGGGCGCAACGGCACGCCAGCCGCCATCGGCGAGGGCGAGCGGCGTGCCACCTTCCCAGGGCACGCGCATCGACGCCTTGCGCCCGGCGTGGGCGAGCTGGATGCCGGCCACGGCGCCGTGGTGCCGGATGCCGGAGGCGATTTGGCGCAGTGGGGCCAGCTGGTCGGCATTCCACAGGCCAAGATCGCCAGGGCTGATGCGGCCCTCGGCGGTCACGGCGGTGGCTTCCACCATCACCATGCCGGCGCCGCCGACGGCGCGGCTGATGTAATGCACGCTGTGCCAGTCCTGCACCACGCCGCCGACGGCGCTGTACTGGCACATGGGCGACATCCAGGCGCGATTGCGAAAACGTACCGAGCGCAGGCCAAGAGGCTCGAACAGCAGGCTCATCGTTGCGGGACCATGAGATGGGGTGAAGCCGACGTCCTGGCGGGCTCAGTGCAGGACGGTGTCTTCGTCGATGGTGACGGTCGGCGTCGGCGAGGCGTGGTGCAGGATCATCCGCCAGCCAGCCGCCGTGTGCCGATAGACATTGGTCGCCACGACCGGTGGCTGCTGGGTCTCCTCGCCGCGCAGGCCAAGCTGCTCGTGGACCACGTGCGTGGCCAGATCGCCATCGCGGCGCTGCAGCACCGGCACGGTGCTGACCGTCAGGTGCGGGCCGGCCGCGAACATGCGCCGCCAGGCGGCGAAGATGGCGCGGTGACCGTGCAGTTCCGGCCACATTGGGTGCACGCACACCAAGTCAGGCCCTTCGTCCCATACCGCCTGCATGAGCGCGGTGTCGGCGGCTTCCAGGGCCTTGTAGAACGCAGCCTCGGCGGCGGCGGGGGTCTCGAATTCGTTGTTAGTCATCGCATCTGGCACGAGAGAGCCTGTTGGCGGTTGTCGATGCTGGCAGCTGGGGGCTAAAGTGCCCGCATTCAAGCATCCGGGGGCTTCCTCAGGTGCGGCGAGGAGGAATGAACATGCCCCGAACCCTATGGTATACGCGCTGTCCGGTGGCCACGGCTTCCGGTATCGCCTTTCAGCGCAAGTCCTTCGACGAGGAGTTTGCCGGTTCCGCGTTCGAGGTTCGCAACATCAAGGAACTGGGCCCGTCGCAGGCGGACACGCATTTCGATCACCGCTTGGCCGACTCGTTCCGCGAGGGCGGCGCCATCCCGCCGCTGTGGGCGCGCACGCGCGGCGCCGACACGCTGGCGGTGGGCCTGACCTTCGTCGCCGACTCGCTGGCCGTGTTCGTGCGTGCCGACGACAAGGCGCAGCGCGTGCAGGATCTGGCTGGCCGCCGCTGCGGGCTGCCGGTGCGTCCGTACATCCTGATCGATTTCATGAAGGTCAACGCCCACAAGGGCTTTTACTCGACCCTCGCCGCCAACGGCATGGCCGAGTCGGACGTCAGGTTCGTCGAGATGACCGTCAACGACGACATGCACGGCAGCATCAACGCGGACCTGCAGCAGGGTGACCGGCCGAGCCTGTACGACCCCGACGTCGCTTATTTGCTGCGCGGCGAGGTGGACGCCATCTTCTGCAAGAACGCCGAGGTCGGCCTGATCGAGCGCCGCTATGCCGGGCGCATCCGCAAGCTGTACGACCTGATGACCGACCAGACCGATCGCGCACACATGGTCAACGCCAACCCGCGCATCATCACCGTCAGCGCCGGCCTGGCCAGGGAGGCGCCCGAGGCCGTGGAACGCTACCTGCAGGTGCTGGTGCGCACCGCCAACTGGGCGGTCACGCACCCGGCCGAGGCGGCCGAAACCATGGCCCGTGAGCTGGGTGTGTCGGCGGACGACATCCGCAACACCTACGAGCCGGACTTCCACAAGAAACTGTGGCCATCGTTCGGACCGGAACTGCGCCGCCTGCTGCAGGTGCAGATCGATTTCATGCAAAGCCACGGCTATCTGGGGCCGGTCGACCTGGAAAGCTGGATGCAGCGGCGGTTTCTTGAACAGGCGTACCGGCGGGAAGGGCTGCCGGCGGTGGCCTGATTGCAGAAGTTCAGCCCTTAACAACGTGATCGGAGGGGAGCATGACGATAGCCTATTGGTGTGTGCTGGCACTGGTGTTCTTTCCGCCGGTGCTGGGCGCCTTGGCCAAGAGCGGCGGCTTTGACAACAGCCGGCCGCGCGAGAGCCTGGCCGCGGCAACCGGCTGGCGCAAGCGCGCCGACTGGGCGCAGCAGAATGCGCTGGAGAACTTCGCGCCGTTCGCGGCGGCCGTGATCATCGGCCACCTGACCGGCCTGGCGCAGGGCACGCTGGATCAGCTGGCGCTGGCCTTCGTGGCGCTGCGCGTGCTGCATGCGGTGTTCTACATCGCCGATCAGGCGACGCTGCGCTCGTTGTCCTACGTGGGCGGCCTGGCCTGCATCATTGCCATCTTCGTGATGGCGGCCTGATCGGTCCTGGCTGACAAACGCCGGCTGGGGACTGCACGCCCCAGCCGGCGTTTTTTTGCCCATCGGTCGCCTCGGGCGCTGAAAGATCCAGGATGGATTTATTCAGCGCTTCCATAGGGGGCTTTTCTCAGCCGAAGGGAACCCGATGCCGGCGACTATCGGGTGCTCCGACGGAACGCCGGTGTCTGCGACGTGGTCATTGAATTGCCCCTCCACGCCGCCGAGAGCCTGTCGCTGCGCATCAAAATAGAGATGCACGCCAGAACCTGCAGCCGATATTTTCGCTCAAGCTGCGCAGTGCCTACAATTGACAAGGCCGCGCCTGTTGCGGCAGGTGGTGTCGCACCGTGTCGGACAGAACCATGCGCAGGCCGAGGCGCTGCCCGCGCGTCGTCCGGGCAGACACACTGACCGTGACGCCGATCACCGAGCCGAAGATCAAGACCGAGGCCGTCCGGTGCCCGGGCGGTGACGCACTACGGCACGGCCAGGACCCGCTGCCCCGATCTGAGGTCATCGGGCCTGAGTAGTGGCATGGCCACCAGCATGCTGTGCCTACATGGATAACCTTTTGCTACGACCTTACTGCCTTGCTGACCACCATCACCGGCCCGCGATCAGGTGCAAGACTGCTGGTGGCGAGTCTGGATTCGGTGTTGCGGGCCGCAGTCCCGCTGCAGGATGGTGCAGTCCGGGTGCCGGTGTCGGGTTGCCGGGGATCGCTGTGGGCGGCCGGCCCAGCCTCCTCACCGCCTTGTGCCGGGCTGTCGAGCAAAAGGTCGAGACGGCCTGCGTGCCGAGGTTGGCTGGCCTGCCATGAGCAGATGTCAAGGCAAGCCCGGCGCGGCGATGAATCGCTGGCGCCGCCTGTTGCACGACGCCGCGCAGCTGCGTCACCGGCGCTGGCTGCGCTGGATGGGTCCGGCCCTGCACCACCCGCGGCTGTGGCACATGAGCCGCCGCGGCGTGTCTCTGGGTGTGGGCATCGGTGTGTTTTTCGGCCTCATGCTGCCGCTGGCGCAAATGCCAGCCGCCGCCGTGGTGGCTGTCGTCATGCGTGCCAACGTGCCGGTGGCGGCGGTCAGCACGCTGGTGACCAACCCGGTCACTTTCCCGGTTATCTACTATGGCGCCTACCGCATCGGCTCGCGTCTGATCGGCCAGGACCCACAGCGCCGCGACGCGTTCGACCATCCGCCGGAGCAGCTGCAGGAAGCAGTCGAGTATCCGCCACCGCGCACCTGGTGGCGCCGGGTCGGCATTCCCACCGTGCTCGGTTTGGCCGTGATGGCCACCACCTGCGGGCTGCTGACCTACCTGTTGGCCGGCTGGCTGCTGCGCCTGCGCACGCGGCGCATCTGGGAAAGGCGCGTGCGGCGGCGCCAGCGGCGCAACCGCAGCCAGCACTGAGACGATGTCGGTCGCCCCGATGCGTGTTGGGCGCGCTACCCGACAAGGAGCCAACGTGCGCGACTACCTGGTATTGACACTCAATGCCCGCGTCTACGACGTGGCCATCGAGTCGCCGCTGGATGTGGCCGATAGCCTGTCGCTGCGTCTGAACAACCGCGTGCTGCTCAAGCGCGAGGACATGCAGCCGGTTTTTTCCTTCAAGCTGCGCGGCGCCTACAACAAGATGGCGCATCTGACGCGGCGGGCCCTGAAGGCCGGCGTGATCACGGCGTCCGCCGGCAACCACGCGCAGGGCGTGGCGCTGGCGGCGCAGCGCCTCGGCAGCCATGCACTGATCGTGATGCCGGTCACCACGCCGCAGATCAAGATCGATGCCGTCGAGCGTCTGGGCGGCGAGGCGCTGTTGCATGGCGAGGATTACGCCGCCGCCGCCCGGCACGCACTGGTTCTCGCCGCCGAGCGGGGCCTGAGCTTCATCCATCCCTACGACGATCCGCTGGTGATTGCCGGGCAGGGCACCATCGGCGCCGAGCTGCTGCGCCAGCTTCAGGGGCCCTGCGACGCCATCTTCGTGCCGGTCGGCGGTGGCGGGCTGATCGGCGGCATCGCCGCCTACGTCAAGCGCCTGCGCCCGGAAATTCGCATCATCGGCGTGGAAGCCGACGACGCCGACGCCATGGAACGCTCCCTGCGTACCGGCCGACGGGTCAGCCTGCGCAGCGTCGGGCTGTTTGCCGACGGCACCGCGGTGCGTCAGGTCGGCCGCGAGCCGTTTCGCCTGGCGCGCCAGTACGTGGACGAGATGCTGCTGGTGAACCCGGACGAGATCTGCGCCGCCATCAAGGACACCTTCGAGGACACGCGCGCCATCGTGGAACCTGCCGGCGCGCTGGCGCTGGCGGGTCTGAAGCGCTATGTGGCCCGCGAACGCTGCCATGGCCGCACGCTGGTGGCCGTGTGCTCCGGCGCCAACATGAACTTCGACCGTCTGCGCTACGTGGCCGAGCGGGCCGAGATCGGCGAGCGACGCGAGGCGATCTTCGCCGCCACCATTCCCGAGCGGCCGGGCAGCTTTCTGCATTTTTGCGAAGCCATCGGCGCGCGCCAGATCACCGAGTTCAACTACCGCTACGCCAGTGCCGAGGAGGCGCACGTGTACGTGGGCGTGCAGACCGCCGGCAACCAGCGCCAGGCCTTGTATGAACAGCTGCGAAAGCACGGCTATGCGGTGGTCGACCTGACCGAGGATGAGACCGCCAAGCTGCACCTGCGGCACATGGTCGGTGGCCACGGCCAGCTGCCGGACGAGTTGCTGTACCGGTTCACCTTCGACGAACGGCCGGGCGCGCTGGCCCATTTCCTGGCCCGCCTGGGCGCGCACTGGAACATCAGCCTGTTCCATTACCGCAACCACGGTGCCGCCGACGGGCGGGCGCTGGTCGGGCTGCAGGTGCCGCCGGCCGAGCGGGCGCGTTTTCGGGCTCACCTCGCCCAGGGCGGTTTCGAGTACGTGGACGAGACTGCAAGCGCGGCCTACCGGCTGTTTCTTCGGTAGGCCATCGCAGGCGTGGCCGGCCTTGGCGCCCGCCGCCGCCGCCCGATCCGCCTCGCGCACCGATTGCCCGCGGGTCTGGCCCGAGTCTTGCGTTGAGCTGCCCATGATTCGTTTCGACCGCTTCGCATCCACCGGCATGCACCGCGCCGGGTCCGTCACGCTGCCGTTCGAGCGCCGGGTGCGGTCGCGTCAGCGCGTGCTGCTGGACGATGGCCGCGAGGCGCTGATCGACCTGCCGCGCGGCACGGTGCTGCGTGACGGCAGCCTGCTGGCCGATGCCCAGGGGCAGGTGCTTGCCGTGTGCGCGGCCCGGGAGGATGTATCCATCGCGTGTGCTGGGGATCCTCTCGTCCTGCTGCGCGGTGCCTATCACTTGGGCAATCGGCACGTTGCGGTGCAGCTGGGTCCCGGCTGGCTGCGCTACCTGCACGATCACGTGCTCGACGACATGCTGCGCGGGCTGGGCCTGCAGGTGGAACTCGCGCAGCTGCCCTTCGAGCCGGAAGCCGGTGCCTACGGGCCGGGCGCCGTATCCGGCCACGCACATGCGCACGATCATGACTGACCCGGTCGCCGATCTGCGCCTGCGCCAGCTGACCAGCGCCGCGCTGCCGGTGGGCGCCTTCGCGTATTCGCAGGGCCTGGAAAGCGCGGTCGAGCTGGGCTGGATTCGCGACCCGCTGCAGGCGCAGCAATGGATCGGCGGCCTGCTGGAGCACACACTGTCCGGGCTGGAGGTGCCGCTGCTGGCGCGCCTGATGGCGGCCTTTGCCAGTGCCGACGAGGCGGCCGCCGAGCGCTGGTCAGGACTGCTGCTGGCCATGCGCGACAGCGCCGAGCTGCGCGCACAGGAACGGGCACTGGGCACGGCCTGGGCGGCGCTGCTGGTCGATCTTGGCGTGCCGGGTGCGGCCTCCTGGGCCGAGCGGCCACAGCGCACGGCGCTGGCGCTGTATGCATTGGCGATGGTGCATTACGGCATTGCGGTGCAGGACGCCGCGCAGGCCTTGCTGTGGGCATGGCTGGAGGCGCAGGCGAGCGCGGCCCTGCGCGCGGTGCCGCTTGGCCACGCGGCGGCGCAGCAAGTGATCCACACGGTCGCCGCTGCCATTCCGGCCGCCGTCAGGCGCGGCCTGGCGCTGGCGGACGAGGACATCGGCGCCGGTGCCCCGGCGCTGGCCATCGCCAGCTGCCGGCACGAGACGCAGTACAGCCGGCTGTTTCGGTCCTGATACACGACGGGAGTGACGATGACGCAGCGCTCTGAATCCGGCCCACTGCGGGTAGGCATCGGCGGGCCGGTCGGCTCGGGCAAGACCGCGCTCACCGAGGCGCTGTGCAAGGCCCTGCGCGAGCGCTACCGGATCGCCGTGGTCACCAACGACATCTACACCCGCGAGGATGCCGAGTTCCTGACCCGCGCCGGGGCGCTGGCTCCGGAGCGCATCATGGGCGTGGAAACCGGCGGCTGTCCGCACACGGCGATTCGCGAGGATGCGTCGCTGAACCTGGCCGCCGTGGCCGAGCTGTCGCGCCGTTTTGCGCCGCTCGACCTGGTGTTCGTGGAATCCGGCGGCGACAACCTGGCCGCCACCTTCAGCCCGGAGCTGTCGGACCTGACGCTGTACGTGATCGACGTGGCGGCCGGCGACAAGATTCCGCGCAAGGGCGGGCCGGGCATCACCCGCTCGGACCTGCTGATCATCAACAAGACCGACCTGGCGCCGCATGTCGGGGCATCGCTGGAGGTGATGGACCGCGACTCCCGGCGCATGCGCGGCGAGCGCCCGTTCGTGTTCACCTGCCTCAAAACCGGTGCCGGACTGGACACGGTGATTGCATTCATCGTGCGCGAGGGCGGGCTGCCCGGCTGATACCGGCCGCCTGGTGCCCCAAGTTCGTGCCCGATGCTGAATGAATGCACCACGCCGAAGCCAGGATGCGTCTGCCGGGGCGGCGTCGATGCAGGTCGATCGACTTGAATACAAGGCGGTGCAGCAGGTGGCACAGCAGTTGCTGAAGCTACCGCGCCATCGGGGAGGAGGCATGACCTAACCCAGGGAGTACGGGCATGTCCTCAATAAGGTTTGCAAGACGCACCTTGCTGGCAGCCACGGCTGGTGCCAGCCTGTTTGCCGCTGACGCCGCCAGCGCCGGTGCCAAGTTCAGCATCGACGATACGCACTGGGTCTCCGTGGGTGCCGGCCTGCGTACCAGCTTCAGTTCCGTGGAGGACGCGGCGCCCGACGATGGGCGTTCCAACGACTTCACGGTCGACAGCATCCGGCTGTACCTGAACGCCCAGATCCACCAATACATCCTGCTGGAGTTCAACACCGAGCGCTACGACACCGGTGACGACGACGAAATCCGCGTGCTGGATGCGATCGCCAAGTTCACCATCGCGCCGGAGTTCAACATCTGGGCCGGCCGTCATCTGCCGCCCTCGGACCGTGCCAACCTGGACGGCCCGTACTACCTGAACGCGTGGACCTTCCCGATCGCGCAGGCCTATCCAGCCATCTTCGCCGGCCGCGACGAAGGGGTGTCGGTGAACGGCTCGATCGACGGCGGCGTGTTCGGCTACGCCCTGGGCGTCTACGACGGCATGGACACGTCGTACTCCGGCATCACCGACCTGAACAACCCCAACCAGGACGACAACCTGCTGTTTGCCGGTCGCCTGCAGTGGGCGCTGTGGGATCCGGAGCCGGGCTTCTACACCACCAGCTCCTACTTCGGCGAGAAGAACATCCTGACTTTCGGCGCCGCCGCGCAGTACCAGTCGGACGGCACCGGCACCCGGGCCTCTCCGGGCGATTTCTTCGGCTGGAACGTGGACGCGCTGCTGGAACACAAGGTCGGCGACGGCGGGGCGGTGAGCCTGGAAGGGGCCTATTACGACTATGACCACGACGACGAGATGCCGGCCTTCGGCTACCAGGGTGACGGCTACTACGTGCTGGCGAGCTTCCTGACGCCGCAGAAATTCGGCATCGGCAAGCTGCAGCCGCACGTGCGCTACCAGGCCGTGGATGACGACAACGCGCCCGACCACGACCGCTGGGAGCTGGGTCTGGGCTACATCATCGATGGCCAGAAAGCCAAGGTCATCGCCACCTACGGCGCCGACGATTTCGACGGTGGCGAGACCACCGATTTCTTCATCCTGGGCGTGCAGCTGCAGATCTAGCCCGCATCCCCCGCATCCGAACAACCCGCAAAGGAGAACCTCACATGACTGATCGCAAGAACCGATTTGCCGGACGCCTGGCGCTGGCCGCCGCCGGCGCGCTGCTCAGCGGCCTGGCGCACGCCGCCGACACCATCAAGGTCGGCGTGCTGCATTCCCTGTCCGGCACCATGGCCATTTCCGAAACCACGCTCAAGGACACCGTGCTGATGCTGGTGGACGAGCAGAACAAGAAGGGCGGCCTGCTGGGCAAGAAGCTGGAAGCCGTGGTGGTGGACCCGGCCTCGAACTGGCCGCTGTTCGCCGAGAAGGCGCGCGAGCTGCTGGCCAAGGACAAGGTGGACGTGGTGTTCGGTTGCTGGACCTCGGTGTCGCGCAAATCGGTACTGCCGGTGTTCGAGGAACTCAACGGCCTGCTGTTCTACCCGGTGCAGTACGAGGGCGAGGAATCGTCCAAGAACGTGTTCTACACCGGCGCCGCGCCCAACCAGCAGGCGATTCCGGCGGTCGATTACTTCATGAACGAGATGGGCGTGAAGCGCTGGGTGCTGGCCGGCACCGACTACGTGTACCCGCGCACCACCAACAAGATCCTGGAGGCTTACCTCAAATCCAAGGGCGTGAAGGACGAGGACATCCTGATCAACTACACGCCGTTCGGGCATTCGGACTGGCAGTCCATCGTCGCGGACATCAAGAAGTTCGGCGCGGCCGGCAAGAAGACCGGCGTGGTGTCCACCATCAACGGCGACGCCAATGTGCCGTTCTACAAGGAGCTGGCCGCCCAGGGCATCAAGGCCGAGGACATCCCGGTGGTGGCCTTCTCGGTCGGCGAGGAAGAGCTGTCGGGCCTGGACACCGGCCCGCTGGTCGGTCACCTGGCGGCCTGGAACTACTTCATGAGTGTGGACACGCCCGAGAACGCCGCCTTCATCAAGGAATGGCACGCCTTCATCAAGAATCCGAAGCGCGTGACCAATGATCCGATGGAAGCGCACGTGATCGGTTTCCACATGTGGGCCAAGGCGGTCGAGAAGGCCGGCACCACCGATGTCGCCAAGGTCAGCGACGCCATCATCGGCATCGAGGTGCCCAACATGACCGGTGGCACGGCCAAGATGCTGCCCAACCACCACATCACCAAGCCGGTGCTGATCGGCGAGATCCAGGCCGACGGCCAGTTCGAGACCGTGTGGCAGACCGACGGTCTGGTGCCGGGCGATGCCTGGTCGGATTTCCTGCCAGGCTCCAAGGACATCGAGGCCGACTGGGTCACCCTGAAGTGCGGTAACTACAACACCGTCACCAAGAAGTGCTCCGGACAGAACTACGAGTGATGTGACCGGCCTCGGGCGGGCAGACCGCCCGGGGTTTCCTTGCCATCCAGTGCCAGCGGGGAAGCGCTTGAACCCGATCCGATACTTGCCGGTCGTCCTGGCGGGACTGGGCCTGATGTTCTGCGCGCTGGTGGCGCCTGCCATCGCCGAACCGGCTGCCGATCCGCCCCCGGCTGCGGACGCCGCCGGCGCCGTGCAGGCGCTTGCCACGGCCGGATTCCTGGCCAAGCCGGCCCTGTTGCAGCAGATCGCGGGCAGCGGCGAACCGTGGGCGCGCGCCGTGCTGCAGGGCCTGCTGGATGGCACCCTGCAAATCCGCAAGGCCGATCAGCGGGTGCTGCTGGCAGTGCCGGCGGGGCAGGACTTCGAGCTTGTCGATCCGGTCAGTGGCGCATCGCTGGGTGAGGGCGAGCGCCTGGACCTGAAGCGCATCCCGATCAACAACAGCCTGCGCACCCAGCTGAACGGGCTGATCGCGCGCCTGAGCCTGGCCGATCCTGACCCGCGCCAGCGCCGAGCGGCGGTGCGATCTCTTTACGAAACGCTGGATGCCGCCAGCGCGGACCTGCTGCGCGAGCGGCGCTCCGTGGAAACCGATGACGGCGTGCGCGACGCCATCGACGTGGCCCTCGCGCTGGCCGATCTGTCCAGCACGGAGCACGGGACGCAGATCGCCGCCACCCGGCAGCTTGCCGGCAGCGTCGAGCCGTCGGTGCGGGTACGCCTGGGCGCCGTCGCGGACGATGCCACCCAGTCGCAGGATGTGCGCGACGCAGCCCGCCGGGCGCTGGCGCGCAGCGAGGCGCGCGTCGGTCTTTACCGCTCCGCGGAAATGGCATTTTTCGGCCTGTCGCTCGGTTCCGTGCTGCTGCTGGCGGCGATTGGTCTTGCCATCACCTTCGGCGTCATGGGCGTCATCAACATGGCGCATGGCGAGTTTCTGATGCTCGGCGCCTACACCACCTTCGTGGTGCAGCAGTGGGTGCCGGTGGACTGGTCATTGCCGTTGGCGATACCGCTGGCTTTTCTGGTCGCAGGTGCCGTGGGCGTGCTGCTGGAGGTGACCCTGATCCGCTTTCTGTATGGCCGGCCGCTGGAGACACTGCTGGCCACGTTCGGCGTCAGCCTGATCCTGCAGCAGGTGGTGCGCAGCGTGTTCTCGCCGCTGAATCGCCAGGTGGCGACGCCGTCATGGATGAGCGGCTCGATTGAAATCAACCCGGCCCTGTCGCTGACGCTCAATCGCCTCTACATCGTCCTGTTCAGCCTGGTTGTGTTCGCCGCCCTGCTGGCGGTACTGCGCTTCACCCGCTTCGGGCTGGAACTGCGCGCCGTGTCGCAGAACCGTGCCATGGCGCGGGCGCTTGGCGTGCGCAGCGCACGGGTCGATGCGCTGACCTTCGGGCTTGGCGCCGGTGTCGCCGGCGTGGGCGGGGTGGCGCTGTCGCAGCTGACCAACGTCGGGCCGAATCTGGGGCAGGCCTACATCGTGGATGCCTTCCTGGTGGTGGTGTTCGGCGGCGTGGGCAATCTGTGGGGCACGCTCACGGCAGCGCTGTCGCTGGGCGTGGCCAACAAGCTGATGGAGCCCCTGGTGGGCGCCGTGCTGGCCAAGATCCTGGTGCTGGTGTTCATCATCCTGTTCATCCAGCGTCGTCCGCGGGGCTTGTTCCCGCAGCGCGGCCGCAGCGTGGAGGCCTGACATGGGGCTGCCCAACTGGCGTCATGAACGTGGCGGCTTCGCCTTGCTGGTGGTGCTGGCGGTTGCGGCCGTGCTGGTGCCGCTGCTGAACCTGACGGTGCCGCCGGGCTCCGCCCTGCACGTGCCCGATTACACGGTGACCCTGCTCGGCAAATACCTGTGCTACGCGCTGGCCGCGGTGGCGCTGGACCTGGTGTGGGGTTACTGCGGGATTTTGAGTCTGGGCCACGGCGCGTTCTTCGCGCTCGGCGGCTACGCCATGGGCATGTACCTGATGCGCCAGATCGGCGAGCGGGGCGTGTATGGCAATGCGCTGCTGCCGGACTTCATGGTGTTCCTGAACTGGCAGGAACTGCCCTGGTACTGGCAGGGCTTCAACCACTTTCCGTTCGCCTTGCTGATGGTGGTGCTGGTGCCGGGCGCGCTGGCGTTCGCGTTCGGCTATCTGGCCTTCCGTTCGCGGGTGTCCGGCGTCTATCTGTCGATCATCACCCAGGCCCTCACCTTCGCCCTGATGCTGGCGTTTTTCCGCAACGACATGGGCTTTGGCGGCAACAACGGGCTGACCGACTTCAAGGAACTGCTGGGCTTCGACCTGCAGGCGCCGGCCACGCGGGCGGGTCTGTTCGTGATCTCGGCGCTGGCGCTGGCCGGCGGCTATCTGGTGTCGCGGGCGGTGGTGCGCTCGCGCGCCGGGCATGTGCTGATCGCGGTGCGCGATGCCGAGAGCCGCACGCGCTTCCTGGGTTACCGGGTAGAGCACTACAAGCTGGCCGTGTTCGTGCTGTCGGCCGTGCTGACCGGCATTGCCGGGGCGCTGTACGTGCCGCAGGTGGGGATCATCAACCCGGGCGAATTCGCGCCGCTCAATTCCATCGAGATGGTGGTGTGGGTGGCCCTTGGCGGGCGCGGCACGCTGTACGGCGCAGCGCTGGGCGCCGGCGTGGTCAATTACCTGAAGACCGTGCTGACCGGCGCGCTGCCGGAGGTGTGGCTGTTCTTCCTGGGCGGGCTGTTCATGCTGGTGACGGTGGCCCTGCCGCGGGGACTGATCGGCCTGCGCGCGCGGCGCCAGAGCGCGGCATGAACACCCAGGCCGAGACGCATCCGTCGCTGGGCCGCCACCGCGGCGCGCTGTTCGTGGAAAACGTCAGCGTGTCCTTCGATGGCTTCAAGGCCCTGAACGAGCTCACGCTGTACATGGACCCGGGCGAGCTGCGTTGCCTGATCGGCCCCAACGGCGCCGGCAAGACCACGCTGATGGACGTCATCACCGGCAAGACCCGCCCGGACGCAGGCGAAGTGTTCTTCGGCGACCGCATCGACCTGCTGCGCCTGTCGGAAGCGGAAATAGCCGAGGTCGGCATCGGCCGCAAGTTCCAGAAGCCGACCGTGTTCGAGCAGCTCTCCGTCCACGACAACCTGGCGTTGGCGCTCAAGCAGGATCGGCGCGTATGGGCCACGCTGCGCGCCAAGCTGACCGGCGCCGAACGCGACCGCATGGATGAGGCGGCGGTCCTGATCGGCCTGGCCGAGGACCGGCAGCGCCTGGCCGGGACGCTGTCGCACGGCCAGAAACAGTGGCTCGAAATCGGCATGCTGTTGCTGCAGGAACCGCACCTGATGCTGATCGACGAACCGGTCGCCGGCATGACGCGCGGCGAGATCGAACGCACTGCGCAGCTGCTGCAGGCGCTGGCCGGCGAGCGCTCGGTGCTGGTGGTGGAGCACGACATGGAGTTCGTGCGCTCCATTGCCCGGCACGTCACCGTGCTGCACCAGGGCCACGTACTGGCCGAGGGCACGATGGCGCAAATCCAGTCCGACCCGCGCGTGATCGAGGTTTATCTCGGTGAGTGAAGCCCTGCTCGAACTGACCGGCATCCAGCAGTACTACGGCCAGAGCCACATCCTGCGCGAGGTCAGCGTGCAGGTGCCGGCCGGCTCGTGCACCTGCCTGATGGGCCGCAATGGCGTTGGCAAGACCACGCTGCTGAAGGTCATCATGGGCCTGCTGCCGGCGCGTGCCGGCAGCATCAGCTTCGCCGGCCAGGATCTGACGCGCGCCGATACCCGCGAGCGGGCCCGCATCGGCATCGGCTACGTGCCGCAGGGGCGGGAGATCTTTGCGCGCCTGACGGTGGAAGAAAACCTGCGCGTGAGCCTGGGCATACGCGGCGCCAGAACGCTGCCGCAGCGCATCTACGAGCTGTTCCCGGTGCTGCGCGAGATGCTGCACCGGCGCGGCGGTGACCTGTCCGGCGGCCAGCAGCAACAGCTGGCCATCGCCCGCGCGCTGGTGTTGGAACCGAAGCTGCTGATCCTGGACGAGCCCTGCGAGGGCATCCAGCCGAACATCGTGCGCGACATCGGCGACGTGCTGACCCGCCTGCGCCAGGAAACCGGCCTGGCCGTGCTGCTGGTGGAACAGAAGCTGCCCTTCGCCCGCCGCGTGGCGGATCGCTTCTATCTGCTGGAGCGCGGCTCCGTGGTGGCCGACGGCGGCATTGCCGACCTCAGCGAAGACCTGGTGCAGCGGCACTTGGTGGTGTGACGGGAGCGCGGGCGCGTTTGCTGCGTGCCCGAGCGAGCGATGGGGGGCGTCCTGCCCGCAGCGCGTAAAATGCCGCTCCATTCCCGCCTCAACCGGTACGCACCGTGTCCGCGCCGCGCATCTTTCTGTACGACAGCACGCTGCGCGACGGCCAGCAGACGCAGGGCGTCGATTTTTCGGTCGGCGACAAGCTGGCCATCGCCGGCGAGCTGGATCACCTCGGAATCGACTACATCGAGGCCGGCTGGCCGGGCGCCAATCCGACCGACGATGCCGTTTTTGTGGCCGCCCCGAGCTTCAAGCGCGCGCGCCTGGTGGCCTTTGGCATGACGCGCCGGCCGGGCCGGGCGGCGGCCGACGACCCCGGTTTGCAGCGCCTGCTCGATAGCGGCGCGCCGGCCATCTGCCTGGTCGGCAAGACCTGGGACTTTCACGTCACGGTCGCGCTTCGCACCACGCTCGACGAGAACCTGCGGATGATCGAGGACAGCCTGGCCGCGTGCGTGGCGGCCGGGCGCGAGGCGCTGTTCGACGCCGAGCATTTCTTCGACGGTTACAAGGCCAATCCCTCCTATGCGCTGGCGTGTCTGGAAGCCGCACAGCGCGGCGGGGCGCGCTGGATCGTGCTGTGCGACACCAACGGCGGCACGCTGCCGCACGAGGTGGAGGCCATCGTCGGCGAAGTGGCCAAGGTAATCCCCGGCGAGCGGCTGGGCATCCACTGCCACAACGACACCGAAAACGCCGTCGCCAACAGCCTGGCGGCGGTGCGGGCCGGCGTGCGCCAGGTGCAGGGCACGCTGAACGGTCTTGGCGAGCGCTGCGGCAATGCCAACCTGATCTCGCTGCTGCCGACGCTGATGCTCAAGCTCGGCTACGAAACGGGACTCAGCGAGGCCGATCTGGCGCATGTCACGCACGTCTCGCGCTTCGTCGACGAGCGCCTGAACCGCACGCCCAACCGCCACGCGCCCTACGTCGGCGAGAACGCCTTTGCCCACAAGGGCGGCCTGCACGTGTCGGCGGTCGAGAAAGACCCGCGCAGCTACGAGCACATGGCGCCGGAGCGGATCGGCAATCACCGCAAGATCCTGGTCTCCGACCAGGCTGGCCGGGCCAATGTGCTGGCGCTGCTGGACGAGGTGGGTCTGACGCTGGCGGCCGACGATCCGCGCGTCGGCCAGCTGGTCGAGCAGGTCAAGGCGCGCGAGCTGCAGGGTTATACCTACGATGGCGCCGAGGCCAGCTTCGAGCTGCTGGCGCGCGGGTTGCTGCAGGGCCTGCCGCGGTATTTCGAGCTCGACAGCTTTCGCGTCATCGACGAGCGGCGCTGGGTTGACGGTCGGCTGGTGACGCTGTCGGAGGCCACCATGAAAGTGCGCGTGGCCGGCCAGGTGCACATGACGGTGGCCGAGGGCAACGGCCCGGTCAACGCGCTGGATCTGGCCCTGCGCCAGGCGCTGCTGGCGGCCTACCCGACCCTGGCCGGGCTGCAGCTGACCGACTACAAGGTGCGGATTCTGGAATCGGGCGCCGGCACCGGGGCGACGACGCGCGTGATGCTGGAGTGCAGCGACCCCAGCCGGCGCCGCTGGACCACGGTGGGCGCCTCCACCAACGTGATCGAGGCGTCCTGGCAGGCGCTGTCGGATGCCATCACGTACAAGCTGTGGCACGACGGCGTAAACGCCTGAGAACGAGTACGAAGGACTTCTGTGGGAGACCCGCCCGCGGGCCGAATGAGCGGGGCGCCGGTAGTTTGATTCGCGGCGGGGGTGCCGCTCTCACGGTCGGTTGCCTATACCTTCAGCAGATGCTCGCGGTAGTGGCGCAGTTCGCGGATCGAGTCGTGGACGTCTTCCAGCGCCAGGTGCGAGGAGCGCTTCTTGAATGAGGCGGCCACCTCAGGTGCCCAGCGCAGCGCCAGTTCCTTCAGCGTGCTGACGTCAAGATTCCGGTAGTGGAAATAGGCTTCCAGCTCGGGCATCAACCGGGCCAGGAAGCGGCGGTCCTGGCAGATGCTGCTGCCGCACATGGGCGATTCGTTGCGCCCCACGTGGCGGCGCAGGAAGTCCACCGTCTGGCGCTCGGCCTCGGCCAGCGTGATGGTGGAGTTGCGGACCCGCTCGACCAGGCCGCTTTTGGTGTGCTGGCGGGTGTTCCATTCGTCCATGCCGGCCAGCATCTCCTCCGGTTGCTGGATGGCCAGCATGGGTCCCTCGGCGATGACGTTCAGGTCCGCATCGGTGACCACGGTGGCGATCTCGATGATGCCGTCCCAGGCCGTATTCAGGCCGGTCATTTCGAGGTCTATCCAGATCAGGGAGCCGGCTTTCGGGGGCATCAGGTATCCAGCGGGGCGGGTGACGCGGACGATTAAACGCCACGCGCAACCGGGGGGCAAACGAGGGGGCGCGGACTATAGCATGCCGGTTCGTGGCGTCCGGCGCACAAGGAAACGCTGCGCTCTTTGGCGTTGCCCGCAGCGCCGGGACGCGCTGCCAAAATCAGCGGCTGTAGGAGCCCGGCTGCGCCGGGCGATCCTCGCGCAGGGAAGCTGCGCTGACCTGGTTTTTCCAGGTGGCGGGCGCTGAGAAATCCAGGATGGATTTATTCAGCGCTCCATCAGGCGCCGTAGTCGCGCCGGCCCAGCAGCGCCTGGCGCAGCGTGCCGCCGTCGACGAATTCCAGGTCGCCGCCCATCGGCACGCCGTGGGCGATGCGCGTGCTGCGGATGCCGCGCGCGCGGGCCAGTTCCGCGATGTAGTGGGCGGTGGCCTCGCCCTCGACGGTGGGGTTGGTGGCCAGGATCAGTTCCTGCACCTCGCCGCTGTCCAGGCGCGTCGTGAGGCGGTCCAGCTCCAGTTCTGCGGGGCCGATGCCGTCCAGCGGCGACAGGTGGCCGTGCAGCACGTAATACAGTCCCTGGAAGCCGCTTGCCTGGTCGATGGCCTGCACGTCGGCCGGGCTTTCCACCACGCACAGCAGGCTGTGGTCGCGCCGCGGCGAGCTGCACACTGCGCAAACGTCCTGTTCGGTCAGGTTGCGACACTGGCTGCAACGGCCGACCCGCTCCATGGCCTCCAGCAGCACCTGCCCCAGCCGCCGGCCACCGTCGCGGTCGCGCACCAGCAGGTGGAAGGCCATGCGCCGGGCCGACTTGGGGCCGACGCCCGGCAGGCGCTGCAGGGCCTGCGTCAGTGCCTCGATAAGTCCCTGGGCCACGACGCCGTCGGATCAGAACGGCAGGTTCATGCCGGGCAGCTTCATGCCGCCCAGCGCGCTGTTCATGTGTTCCTGCGTGGCCTGTTCGACCTTGCGCAGGGCGTCGTTGACGGCGGCAGCGACCAGGTCTTCGAGCATGTCGCGATCGTCGCCGAGCAGGCCGGGGTCGATGCTGACCCGCCGCACCTGGTGGTTGCAGCTGATGGTCACGGTGACCAGCCCGCCGCCGGCGGCGCCGCTGACTTCGATGCCCGCCAGCGCCTGCTGCGCCTTTTGCATGGCCTCCTGCATGCGTTGGGCCTGTTGCATGAGCTGATTCATGTTGCCTTTCATGGGCGTTCCTCGTGTTCGTGGCGAGTGCCGAGTTTAGCGGGCGCGGCCCGGCCCGGGCGGCCTAATCGGTGCGGCCCAACCGGGGCGGCCTAATCGGCCGCTGCTTCAGAGCCGTCGATGATGCGCGCATCGAGTGTGTCCATCAGGCCGCGCACCAGCGGGTTGCTTTCCAATGTGCTGCGAGCCTGCGCCTGGCGCTCGGCCGCGGCGCGGGCCGATTGCTGCGCCGGCGTGTCGGCCGCGGCGGCCTGGTCGCTGAAGTCCACCCGTGCCGGCTGACCGATCAGGCCCGACAGGGCTTCGGTCAACGCTTGCCGGGTCGCCGGCGTGAGCAGGCCCCGGCTGCGGGCGTCCACTGCCAGCTCGAAATGGTTGTCCCGACGTTGCAGCAGCGCGCAGTGTTGTGCCAATTGATTGGCAGCCCCGCGCAGGCCGAGCTGCGCGGCGAGTGTGGCCCAGTCGTCGAGGGCTGCGGTCGGCTGCCGCGCGGTCGTTGGCGCTGCCGGTTGCCGGGGCGGCTCGATGGCCGCTGACGCCGCCGGTACGGGCCTGGCGGTTGGTCTTTCAGCCGCTCCCGATGTCCGGACCGTCGTCGCTGGAGCCGTCGACACCGGCGCGGGGCGGCTTGCCGGCGGCGCTGCCGGGGCGGCCTTTTGCGGTTCCGGCCGCCGCGTGGGCGCGTCCTCGCCGCCGTCCGGGCGGAACACCAGCAGGCGCAGCAGCAGCATTTCAAGGCCGCTGGCCGGGTCCGGCGCCAGCGGCAGGTCGCGGCGGCCGATCAGCGCCATCTGGTAGTAGAGCTGCACGTCCTCGGCGGCGATGCGATGGGCGAGTGCATCGACCACCGCCGGGTCGGCATCGGCGGCCAGACTGGCGCCCGGTACCGCCTGGCACAGCGCCACCTGGTGCAGCAGGCGCAGCAGGTCGTCCAGCACGGCGGCCGGGTCGGCGGCCTGGGCGTTGGTTTCGGCCAGCGCCGCCAGCAGGGCCGGGCCGTCGCCATCGGCCAGGGCGTTCAGCAGCCGCACGGCATGGCTGCGGTCCAGCGTGCCCAGCATGGCGCGCACCGCATCGGCATGCAGTTCGCCGCCGCCGTGCGCCAGCGCCTGGTCGAGCAGGCTCAGCGCGTCGCGCATGCTGCCGGCCGCGGCGCGTGCCAGCAGTTCCACGGCGGCCGCATCCGGCGCGATCTGCTCGGCCAGCAGCACGCGTGTCAGTTGTCCGCCGACCTGCTCCGGCGTCAACGCGCGCAGGTTGAACTGCAGGCAGCGCGACAGGATGGTGGCCGGAATCTTCTGCGGGTCGGTGGTGGCCAGCAGGAACTTGATGTGCGGCGGCGGTTCTTCAAGGGTCTTGAGCAGCGCGTTGAAGCTGCTCTTGGAGAACATGTGCACCTCGTCGATGAGGTACACCTTGTAGCGGCCCTGCGTGGGCGCGTACTGGACGTTTTCGAGCAGGTCGCGGGTGTCGTCGACGCCCGTGCGCGAGGCGGCATCGACCTCGATCATGTCCATGAAGCGCCCGGCGTCGATGGCGGTGCAGGCCGCGCACTGGCCGCAGGGCTCGACGCTGACGCCCTGCTCGCAGTTCAGCGCCTTGGCGAACAGGCGGGCGACGGTGGTCTTGCCGACGCCCCGGGTGCCGGTGAACAGATACGCGTGGTGCAGGCGATCGCTGGCCAGGGCATTGGTCAGGGCGCGGCGCACGTGCTCCTGACCGACCATGTCGGCGAAGCGGCGCGGCCGCCACTTGCGGGCGAGCGCCTGGTAGCTCACAAGACGCACGCAAACATGAGGGCGGCGGAACCTGCCAGCCGGGCCCCGGCGCCTGAATCGTTCGCTACCGTTGCTCCCTTCCGGGCCTGGCGGGGTTCACGAGCTATCACCGCGGGGAGACTGACAGGCCCGCCATTGAACCGAACACATCGACAGAACTGGCGGAGAGGGAGGGATTCGAACCCTCGATACGCTTTTGACGTATACACACTTTCCAGGCGTGCTCCTTCAACCACTCGGACACCTCTCCGGGAATCGGCCCCGGCCATGAGGAGCATCGAGTACGGCCGGATGGCGGCGCGGCAGACCCGCGCCAAGATCAACTCACGCGCGAGTAGTACTCGACGACGAAGTTTTCCTGCACCTCGAGCGGGATGTCGGCGCGTTCGGGCATGTGCCGGAAGGTGCCGGTCATCGTGCTGGCGTCCATGTCCAGGTACTCGGGCAGGCTCAGCGACGGCGACTGCAGGGTCTCCACGATCACCGGATGCTGGCGGCTGCCTTCGTGCACGCCGATCACGTCACCGGGACGCAGCGGGTAGCTCGGAATGTCCACGCGCCGGCCGTTGACCGTGATGTGGCCGTGCTTTACCACCTGGCGGGCGGCCGGGATGGTCGGCGCGAAGCCGAGGCGGAACACCACGTTGTCCAGGCGCGATTCGAGCAGCGCCAGCAGGTTTTTGCCGGTGTCGCCCTTGCGGCTGGCGGCGGCCTTGAAGTAATTGCGAAGCTGACGCTCGCCAAGGCCGTAGTTGTAGACCAGCTTCTGCTTCTCATCCAGGCGCAGGCGATAGTCGCTGGGCCGGCCGCGGCGGGCGCCGTGCTGGCCGGGCGGGTTGGCGCGCACGCCGTCGGTCTTGCGGGTAAGACCCGGCAGCTGCTGCTGAAAACGCCGTACAACCCTGAGCCGGGGACCGGTATACCGTGCCATCGATGCTGTGTCCTGACCTGAAAAAAACGCCGGGCGGGTGCCCGGCGGTTCAAAAACAAGGGGGCTATGTTACCCGCGCCGGCGTGTGGGTTTCAAGCCGCCGCTGCTGCGCACCGGCCGGCTGGCCGTCGCCGGGCGCACGGACACGCTGGCCAGCTCGGCCGCAGTGGCCTCGCGGTACTGGCCACGGCCGAGCGCGCGCGGCAGCTGCAAGGGCCCGAAGCGCACCCGCAGCAGCCGGCTGACGACGATGCCCTGCGAGGCCCACAGGCGGCGCACCAGGCGATTGCGGCCCTCGTCGACGGTGACGTTGTACCAGTGGTTGCGCCCCTCGCCGCCGCCGTCGGTGATGATCACGAAGCGGGCCGGACCGTCCTCCAGTTCCACGCCGGCGCGCAGCCGCTCCAGCATGGCCGCGTCCACGTCGCCATTGACGCGCACCGCGTATTCGCGCTGCAGGTGGTTCGAGGGGTGCATCAGCCGGTTGGCCAGGGCGCCGTCGGTGGTCAGCAGCAGCAGGCCGGAGCTGCTGATGTCCAGGCGCCCGACGCTGATCCAGCGCCCGGTCGGCAACGGCGGCAGGCGGTCGAACACGGTCGGTCGGCCCTGCGGGTCGTGGCGGGTGCAGACCTCGCCTTCCGGCTTGTGGTAGATCAGAAGCCGTGTCTTGGCCGGCGCCGCCAGCGTGACCGGCTGGCCATCCACGGTGATGCGATCGGCGCCGGTCACGCTCTGGCCGAGCACCGCCGGCTGATCGTTGACGTGCACGCGCCCGGCGCGGATCCAGTCCTCGATCTGCCGCCGCGAGCCCAGGCCCACCTGCGCCAATACCTTGTGCAGCCGCTCGCCGGCGGGTGGATGCTTGCGCTCAGTTGGCATGGTCGGCCGCCTCCGGCGGCAGCATTGACAGTTGCAGATCGCCCACCCGCTCATCGTCGGGGTTGGCCAGGTCCGCCAGCGCCGGCAGTTGGCTGAGGCTGCGCAGGCCGAAGTAGTCCAAGAAGGCCTTGGTGGTGCCAAACACGGCCGGCCGGCCCGGTACCTCGCGGTGGCCGAGCACGCGCACCCAGCCGCGGTCGAGCAAGGATTTGATCATGCCGCTGCCCAGCGTGACGCCGCGGATGTCCTCGATATCGGCGCGCGTCACCGGCTGGCGGTAGGCGATGATGGCAAGCGTCTCGAGCACCGCGCGCGAGTAGCGCGGCGCCCGTTCGGCCAGCAGCGGCGCCACCGCCGCGGCATGCACGGCGCGCACCTGGTAGCGGTAGCCGCTGGCGGTGTGCACCAACTCCAGCGCACGGTCCGCGCACTCCAGGGTTAGCTGGTCGATGGCGCGGGTGATGTCGGCGCGGGTTGCCGTCTGGCCTTGCGGCAGCAGGCGCTGCAGGCGCTCCACGTCCAGCGGCTCGCTGGCCACCAGCAGGGCCGCCTCGATGACGCGCAGCAGGTCCATCAGGCGGCCGGGCGCAGGTAGATCGGTCCGAAGGCCTCGGCCTGGCCAAGCTCGATCAGGCGTTCGCGCACCAGTTCCAGGATGGCCAGGAAGCTCACCACCACCCCGGCGCGGCCCTCGGCCGGCTGCAGCAGCGACAGCAGGGGCGTGAACTCACCGGCCGTCAGGCGCTGCAAAATCAGGCTCATGCGCTCGCGCACCGACAGCGGCTCGCGGCGCACGTGGTGGTGCACCTTGAGCGCGCCGCGGGCCAGCACTTCGGTCATCGCGCCGAGCAGCTCGGCAAGGCTGACCTGCGCCTCCGGCGCCGGCTGGTCCAGCTCCGGCAGCGCCACCGAGAGCGGCAGCACATCGCGGCCGAACTGCGGTCGCAGCGCCAGTGCCTCGCTGGCATGACGAAAGCGTGCGTAGTCCTGCAGGCGGCGCACCAGCGCCGCGCGCGGGTCGTCCTCTTCGGTGTCGCCGGCCGGGCGCGGCAGCAGCATGCGCGATTTGATTTCCGTCAGCACCGCCGCCATGACCAGGTAATCGGCCGCCAGCTCCAGGCGCAGGTCGCGCATCAGGTCGACGTAGGCCATGTACTGCGCCGCCACTTCGGCCACCGGGATGTCCAGGATGTCCAGGTTCTGGCGCCGGATCAGCCACAGCAGGAAATCGAGCGGCCCCTCGAAGGCATCCAGGAACACCTCCAGCGCGTCCGGAGGGATGTAGAGGTCTTCCGGCAGGCGCGTCAGGCGCTCGCCGTGCACGCGGGCGAGGGGCAGTTCCTGCTGCGCCGGCGCTGCGGCCGTGTCGGTGTCGGCGCTCAGCGGTAGCCCAGCCCCATGACCTGGCGCACCTCGTCCAGGGTCTCGCGAGCGTGCTCGCGGGCCTGCTCGCAGCCGCCAGCGATGATCTCGCGCACCAGGCCGGGGTCGTCCTCGAACGGCCGCGCACGTTCGCGAAACAACGAAAGCTCGGCTTGCACCGCATCGATCAGCGGCTTCTTGCAGTCTAGACAGCCGATAGCGGCGCTGCGGCAACCTTCCTGTACCCAGGCGCGCTGTGCATCGTCCGAGTAGACCTGATGCAGGCTCCAGACCGGGCACTTTTCAGGATCGCCGGGGTCGCTGCGGCGCACGCGCGCCGGGTCGGTGGGCATGGTGCGCAGTTTTTGCGCCACCGCGTCCGGATCCTCGCGCAAGCCGATGGCGTTGCCGTAGGACTTGGACATCTTGCGCCCGTCCAGGCCCGGCATGCGGGCAGTTGCGGTCAGCAGCGGCTGCGGCTCGGGCAGCACGATGATGCCGCTGCCTTCCAGGTTGCCCAGCAGCCGCTCGCGATCGCCAAGGCTGATGTTGGCCTGGCCACGGATCAGCGCCTGCGCCACGGCCAGCGCTTCCTGGTCGCCGCGTTCCTGATAGGCGCGGCGGTTGTCCTCGTAAAGCTGGGCCTGTTTGCGGCCGAGCTTGCGCAGCGCTGCCTGCACGCGGCTCTCGAAATCCACCTCGCGCCCATAAAGATGGTTGAAGCGCCGCGCCACCTCGCGCGTCAGTTCCAGATGCGCCACCTGGTCCTCGCCCACCGGCACCAGGGTCGCCTTGTAGGCCAGGATGTCGGCGCCCTGCAGCAGCGGGTAGCCAAGAAAGCCATAGGTGGCCAGATCCTTGTCCCGCAGCTGTTCCTGCTGATCCTTGTAGGTGGGCACCCGTTCGAGCCAGCCCAGCGGCGTGATCATCGACAGCAGCAGGTGCAGTTCGGCGTGCTCCGGCACCCGCGACTGCACGAACAGCACCGCGCTGCCCGGATCGACGCCGGCCGCCAGCCAGTCGACGATCATGTCCTGCGTGTGCTCGGCGACCTGCTGCGGGTGTTCGTAGTCGGTGGTCAGCGCGTGCCAGTCGGCGGCGAAGAAAAAGCAGCGGTGCTGGTGCTGCAGGCGCACCCAGTTCTTCAGCACCCCGTGGTAGTGACCCAGGTGCAGGCGCCCGGTCGGGCGCATGCCGGACAGGACGCGATCATGAGGCGCGGCCACAGTGTTCAAGCAGACCCTCCCAGGCCAACCAGTGTCAATAGTATTTCGTTGAGCAGGCCGATGGCCGGCTGCAACAGCCGGCCGAGCACCCCGGTCATCAGCAGCGCCAGCACGATCATCAGCCCGTAGGGTTCCAGGGCCGCGAAGCGAGCTGCCTGCCGATTGGGCAGGATACCGGTCAGCACCCGCCCGCCGTCCAGTGGCGGTACCGGCACCAGGTTCAGCACCATCAGGATCAGGTTGATGGCGACGCCGGCCTGGGCCATGAAAAACAGCGGCTGCGCCGCCCACGGCAGCGTGTTCAAAAACGCCACCGACAGGCGCAGCAGCAGCACCCAGCCGATGGCCATGACCAGGTTCGACAGGGGGCCGGCCGCCGCCACGATGGCCATGTCCCGCTTGGGGTTGCCAAGATTGCGGTAGTCGACCGGCACCGGCTTGGCCCAACCGAACAGGAAGCCGCCGGGCAGCAGCAGCATGACCAGCGGCACCAGCACGGTACCGATCGGGTCGATGTGCCGGAGCGGATTCAGCGTCAGGCGGCCCAGCATCTGCGCCGTGCGGTCGCCCAGGCGCCGCGCGACGTAGCCATGCGCCACCTCGTGCACGGTGATGGCGAACAGGACCGGCAGGGCCCAGATGGCGATTTTTTGCGGCAGGGAGAAATCGAGCATGGTGGCGCCGTGGGAAAGGCGCGTGGGCGCCGGAGTGTCTCAGCGGCCCTGGTAGTGGCCGGGACGCTTCTCGAAGAAGGCCGCCAGCGCCTCGGCGTGATCGTCGGTGCCGTGGCAGGCCGCCTGCAGCGCCGCGCTGTAATCCAGGAAGTGTTTCAGGTCCATGGCCTGGCCGGCGCGCAGCAGGCGCTTGGCCAGGCGCAGCGCCTGCGGCGGCTTGCCGGCGATCTGCGCGGCCAGTTGCCGGGCCCGCGCCATCAGGTCGGCCGGCGGCAGCACTTCGAGCACGATGCCCAGGCGCAGCGCCTCGTCGGCATCCACCAGGCGGCCGGTGAAGGTCAGTTCCGCCGCCCGCTGGTGGCCGAGCGCGCGCGGCAGGAACCACGCCCCGCCGTCGCCCGGAATGATGCCCAGGTTCAGAAAGGTCTCGCCAAAGCGCGCCGTGGTCGATGCCAGGCGCAGGTCGCACATCATGGCGACGTCGAAGCCCGCGCCGACCGCCGCGCCGTTCACGGCGGCGATCACCGGCACTTCGAGTTCGTACAGCGCCAGCGGAATGCGCTGGATGCCCAGGCGATAGGACTGCTGGATGTCCATGGCGCTGCCGGCGAAGATGCCGTCCTTGGCCTGCATCTTCTTGACGTTGCCGCCCGACGAGAAGGCCTCGCCAGCGCCGGTCACGATCAGCACCGAGATGTCCGGCCGGGTCGGGATGGCCGACAGCACCGACACGATCTCGTCGATCATGCCCTCGTCGCTGATGGCGTTGCGCGTGGCCGGCTGGTTGAAGGTGAGGGTGGCGACGCGCTCGGCAACCTCGAAACTGACGTGCTGGTAGCTCATGAACGATCCGGGTGGGTTACAGCGTGCAGCGGCCGGCGTCGACCACGTGCGCAGCAATGCGCTGGCGCAGCGCCATCACGTCGGCGGCCGGCCGGGTCACGGTGGGGGTGGCGATGCCAAGGTGCGTGGCCGCCTCGGCGGCCAGTTGCGCCACCTGCGCGGCGGCCTGCGCCAGCACCAGCTGCGCCACGTCCTCGTGCACCGGCTGGCGGTGTGGGTGGTAGGCCACGCGCAGCGCGGTCGACTCGGCCAGATAGATGGCCGTCATCATGTCGGCCAGGTGCGCCATCAGTTCCTGGTCTACATCGAAGCCCTTGCCGCTGCCGTGTTTTTCCAGGGCCGCGCTGAAACAGCGGGCATGGGCCAGTTTCAGACTGGCCAATAGGTCGTCCCCGGCGCTGCCGGTCAGGCCCAGTTCGCCGGCACCGAGCTTTTTCAGCAGCGTGCGCGGCATGACGATGCGGTTGATCTCGTTGGTGCCCTCGTAGATGCGGGCGATGCGCGCGTCGCGCAGGTACTTGGCCGCCGGGTATTCCTCCAGAAAGCCGTAGCCGCCGAACATCTGCAGCGACTCGTCGGCCACCCGGCCCAGCAGTTCCGAGCCGGCGATCTTGGCGATCGAGCATTCCAGTGCGAAATCCTGCAGCGCCGCCAGCTTGGCCTCGCTGCTGCGCCCGCCGGCGTTGGTCAGCGCGTCGATGGCGCCGCCGGCGCGGTAGATGGCGCTCTCGACGGCGTAGATGTCGGCCGCCGCCTGGCCGATCTTGCGCCGGATCATGCCGAAGTCGGCGATGCGCTGGCCGAACTGCTTGCGCCCGACGGCGTAGTCGAGCGCCGCGTCGAGCGCGCACTTGGCGCTGCCCAGCGCCGTGCCGCCCAGCTTGTAGCGGCCGTTGTTCAGGATGTTGAAGGCGATCACATGCCCGCGGCCGATCTGCCCCAGCACGTGCTCGCGCGGGATGCGCGCGTCCTGCAGGATGACCTGGCACGTGGATGAGCCGTGCATGCCGAGCTTGTGTTCCTCGGCGCCCAGGCTCACGCCCGGCGCGTCGAAAGGCACGATGAAGCAGGTGAAGCCGCTGGCGCCGTCCACCTCGCCCTGCACCTTGGCGAACACGAAGCCGACGTCGGCGATGCCGGCGTTGGTGATGAACTGCTTGGTGCCGGTCAGGCGCCAATCGTTGCCGTCCAGCACGGCCGTGGTGCGCGCGGCCAGTGCGTCGGAGCCGGAGCCCGGCTCGGTCAGGCAGTAGCAGCCGCGAAGTTCGCCGCTGGCGAAGCCGGGCAGCCAGGCAGCCTTTTGCGCGTCCGTTCCGAACAGCGCCACCGGCAGTGAGCCGATGCCGTTTTGCACCATCAGCGTCAGCATGAAGGACTGCTCGCGGCCGGTGCTCTCGAGCACCCGCATCGACACCGGCAGCGGCAGGTCGAGGCCACCGTACTGCTCGGGCAGGTCGAGCATGGTCAGGCCAAGTTCGGACGCCTGCTGCATCAGGCCCGCCAGCACGCCGGGCGTCTTGGCCTCGATGTCGGCCAGCCTGGGCCACACCTGCTCGTCGCAAAAGCGCCGGGCGGTATCGAACAGCGCCTGATCCTCGGCGCTGAAGTGCTCGGGCGTGAAGGTCGCGCCCGGCGCCTGCGCCGGGTCCAGGAAGGTGCCGCCGTGTGTGTCACTCATGATCGGTTCGTCAGCGGGAATGGGTCAGCGGCTTGGGTGCCGTCACTTCGGCGCCAGCCGGATGGCGCCGTCCAGGCGGATGGTCTCGCCGTTCAGCAGCACGTTCTCGACGATGGCCTGCACCAGCGCCGCGTACTCGGCCGGATCGCCCAGGCGCGGCGGAAACGGCACGCTGGCGCCCAGGCTCTGCTGCACGGATTCGGGCAGCGATTCTAGCATCGGGGTCCGAAACAGCCCCGGCGCGATGCTCATCACGCGGATGCCGTGGCGGGCGAACTCACGCGCCAGCGGCAGCGTCATGCCGACCACGCCGCCCTTGGATGCCGAATACGCGGCCTGGCCGATCTGGCCGTCGAAGGCGGCCACCGAGGCGGTGTTGACGATCACGCCGCGTTCGCCGTCGGCGCGCGGCGCGTTGCCCTGCATGCGCACGGCGGCCAGGCGCACCAGGTTGAAGGTGCCGATCAGGTTGATGCCGATGGTGCGCGCGAACTGCTCCAGCGGCATGGGGCCGGTCTTGCCCAGCGTCAGCCCGGCGCCGACCACCCCGGCGCAGCTGACCGCCAGATCGAGCCCGCCCAGCGTCGCGAGGCCGTCGTCGAGCGCCGCTTCCAGCGCCGCGCCGTCGGTCACGTCGACGGCGCGGAAGCATGCCCGCGGGCCGAGTGCCGCGACGGCCGCGGCGCCGGCGTCGGCATTCACATCCAGCAGCAAGGCCTGCCCACCGGCCGCGATCACCCGTCCGGCCGTGGCCAGACCCAAACCGGATGCGCCGCCGGTGACGACGGCACGAATACCTTCGAATTGCATGGAGAACCTCAGGGAACGCTTTTTCAGGGCGATGCTGACGCGGCGGGCGGTCGCTTGTCCAGCATCCCCTGCATCGAAGGTGGGGGCAGAAAGTGATGGCTCGCGCCCCGATCGGCGGCGCTGCGCGCGTGGCTGGCCGGATCCGTCAGCGCACTGGCAGGACCGCCCGGCTGCCTTGCACAGCCGGGCCTCGAGCGCCGTCGGCCGCCCTCAGAGCAGGAAGCTCAGGTTCGGCGACTGGATGATGGACTGGTCGATGGCGGCATCGCGCCGGGCGATCCGAAAGCCGTCGCCCGCGATGCGCAGCCGGTCCTTGCGCCGGGCGCCCAGGATGAACGGCACCGGTTCACTGGCACGCACGCGGTAGATCAGCAGGCGACTGTCGACGTCGATCGCGTCCGCCTCGTCGGTTGCCCGGCGGGCGCGGATGTTGGTGACGAAGTAGTTGTAGATGCTGGGCGGGTTCTCGGCCGTGGTAGTGGTCGGGTTGCCCAGCAGGTTGGTGCGCACTTTCAGGCTGACGTGGTTGTCGTCGAAGTAGGGATTGCCGATGCCGACCTGGCGCCGGGTGCCGTGCTCGTAGAACTCCGGGAAGCCGACGCGGTAGTGGATGTCCTCGGCCAGCAGGGCGAACCATTTCACATACTGACGCTGCGACAGCAGGTCGGCTTCGTCGTAATAGAAGTCGCACAGGCGGCGGTAGAGCGCGTCTTCAACGACGCGCGGGGCGGTCTCGGTGCTCACTCGGAACTCTCCAGAAAAAGGCGAGCTGCCGGCCGCATCCGGGCCGGCGGCAATGGTTGGCGACGGATTTCAGCGCGCGCCGGACATGTAGGCGCGCCACTGCAGCAGGTTGTTGAATTCCGTGACCTCGCAGTAGTTCGACGGGTAGGCAACGCCGGGGCCGGCCCAGTCGGCAATCGGCCGGTCGCGGTAGTTCAGCGCCACCTGGAAATTCACGTCCAGGGTGCGCGAGATCTCCCCCTCGCTGCCGCGCTGGATGCCGTGCCAGGCTTCGGCATCGTCCTGATCGAAGGTGCCACCGGCGGTGAAGGTGCGCACGCCGGCCAGCATGGCCTGGTGTTTCAGTGCCTCGCCGGCTTCTTCCTCGGCCAGGAACCAGTTCCAGATTTCGGTGCGGTTCACGGCGATTGGTTGCCAGACGCGGATGGCGAAGAAGTTCACGATCGGCTCGCGCTGCATGTCGAAGCTGACCGGGCCGTAAACCCAAGAGAAATTGGGGAACACCGTGCCGACCGACGCGATGCAGCGCTTGAACAGCTGGAACTGTTCCGGTTTCAGGGTGCGCTCGTACAGCGCGACCAGTTCCGGATCGTGGCCCATCCATTCCGGCATTTCGGCCGGGCCTTGCGTCCAGATGCCGTTGTAGGGGCCGGCGTGGACCGACGGGCTGTCGAGCAGCGCCCTGTGGATCATGGCGCGGGCACCGCCGCCACCGGCCAGGGTGGCATCCACGATCGGGCCGTGGACCTTGACCGCGTGCGGACCGTCGGCGCCGAAGTTCAGCGGGCCGAGCTTCCAGTTGTTGGTGGGGCTCCAGCGGTGCGGCAGGCCGAGCACGGTCATGCCCTTGGGCGTGCGGCCGAACATGATGTCCAGGTACCAGCGGGCATCGCCCAGGTGCTCGTCCAGCGACGGTGCGTCGTGATTCCAGGTGGCGAACACCAGGCCGGCGTAGCTGCCCACGCGCGCCTGGCGCAGGTCCAGGCTGCGAAAATCGACCTTGCCGCCGTAGGTGTCGTCCTCGGCAGTTGCCACCAGGGCGCCGCTGGTGCCAAAGACCCAGCCATGATAGGGGCAGGTGAAGCCGCGGCCGTGGCCGCTGTCGGTGCGGCACACCAGGGTGCCGCGGTGGGTGCAGCTGTTCAGCAGCACGCGCACCCGGCCCTTGTCGTCGCGCACCAGGATGACCGGGTCGTTACCCATCTTGCGGGTGACGTAATCGCCGTTTCTCGGAATTTCCGACTCGTGGCCGATGTACAGCCAGGTGCGCGTGAAGATGCGCTGCAGCTCCAGGCGAAACAGGTTCTCGTCGGTAAAGATCAGGCGGCTGGCGGTGGCGTTCTCGACGTCCACCAGGCGCTCGATTTCAGACGGTTGCCATCCTTGTTCGATCTGCATGGGTCATTCCTCCGTGAATTGACTGGTGCATCACCGGGTCTGAACGACCGTTCGGCTTTGGCTATTGTTCATCAGCGCAGCGTGCGGATGCAAACGGGCGAACGGCTTGCCGCCCGGCCGGCTGCGCTGCCTGTCAGGCGCCACCGGGATCGTCATCCGCCCGGCCGCCGATGGTCTGCGCGGCCTGCGCCGACACGCTGCGCAGGTGCACGTCCCGTTGCGGGAAGGGGATTTCGATGCCGGCCTCGCGCAGCGCCTGGTGGATGGCCATGTGCAACTCGTGCTGGGCCGGAATCGAATCCTGCAGCGTGCGCACATAGGCGCGGACCTCGAATTCCAGCGCACTGTCGCCGAAACGGGTGAACAACACCTGCGGCGCCGGCTCGCGCGTCAACCTCGGGTTGGCGTGCACCACGTCCAGCAGTATCTGCTGCGCCACGGCCGGATCGGCACCGTAGGCGATGCCGACCTTGACCACCACGCGCAGCACCTGGTCGGACAGGGTCCAGTTGACGAACTGCTCGGTGATGAAGGTCTTGTTCGGGACGATCAGTTCCTTGCGGTCGAAGTCGGTGATGGTGGTGGCGCGGATGCGGATGCGCGCCACATTGCCGCTGACGCCGCCCACGGTGACGATGTCGCCGACCCGAAACGGCCGCTCGGCCAGAATGATCAGACCGGAGATGAAGTTGGCGATGATCTCCTGCAGGCCGAAGCCGATGCCCACGCCCAGTGCCGCCACCAGCCACTGCGCCTTGGCCCATTCGACGCCCAGCAGGTTGACCGCCACCAGCACACCGACCGTGACGATGACGTAGCGGGTGACGGTGATGGCGGCGTAACGGGCGCCGGCGTCCATGTCGAGGCGCTGCAGGACGGCGATTTCCAGCACCCCCGGCAGGTTTCGCGAAGCGAACACCGTCATGGCCGAAATGCCGGCCGCCAGCAGCAGGCTCAACAGGGTGACGACGCCGGAGGCAGCGCCGGCCTCGTCACCCAGCCGGTAGCGCCACAGCACGATCTGGTCGAGCGACTGCAGGGCCGGCAGCAGGTCTGCCCACACCCACAGCAGCACGCCCGCGATTGCCAGCGACAGAACGAAACCCAGCAGGCTGCGTGCCTGTTCGTCCACCGCCTCGATGTCGAGCACGTCGGCGGGTTCCTCTTCACCGTCCATTGCGAAGCCCGCGCTCAGCGCCTGCTTCAGGCGCAGGCGGCGCTGTGCCACCGCCAGTGCGCGCAGCACCAGGTAGTACACCAGCAGCAGGCCCAGCAGCCACCAGCCGGTCTGCACGGCCCGCCCCTGCAGCTGCAGGGCCGCGTAATAGAAACCGAGCGTGGCGAGCACTGCCGGCAGCAGTGGGCTGGCCGCCGCCAACGGATGCCACACCCGGCGCCAGCGCCCCAGCCAGCTGCTCTGCCGCGACGCCAGGTACGCCGCCGGGGCGCCCCGCTGCGGATGCAGCGTGCGCCACAGAAACGCCGCCAGTGCCACCGAGAACACGACGAAGGCCAGCCGCCCGACGGTGGCGCGCGTGGCGGCCTGCCCGAGGCGCTCGGTAAAGACCACCAGCAGGCCGGCCGGCACCACCACCAGGCGCAGACGCGCCACCTGCCGGCGCAGAATCTGCCGTGCCTGGGCCTGCCACTGATAGTGCGCTTCCAGCCCCCCGCCTTGGCGGGCAATTTCCCGGATGAAGCCGAGCACGAACACCGCCGGCGCCATGCCCGACAGCGCGCCTGCACTGGCATCGACGAACGAAGCATCCGGCGCGTCGGAGGCCAGCAGGCGACCGAGTAGATACATCAACAACGGTCCGGGCAGCACGCGCAGGGCGGCGTAAACAAGCGCCAGTGCCGTGAACCAGGCACTGTCGCGATGAATGTCCATCAGGCGCACGGCATCGGCCTGTTGCCGGTGTTGCAGGCGACCTCGCAAGGCGAACAGGACCAGCGGCAGCAGCAACCCGAGCGCCGCCAGCGGCCGGGCGACAAGCACGGTGACCAGCGCCGCCGGCAGCTCGGCCCAGCGCGCCGGCTGCAGCAACTCGTGCAGGGCTGCTGGCCAGGCCCGCAGCCAGGCCGGGCCGAGCGGATCGACATCCGGTATCCACAGCAACCGCCGGTCGAGCAGGCTGGCGTAGTTCTGCGCCACTTGCAGTAACTGCTGCTGGCGCCGATCAAGCTCGCTGAGCAGGGCGATGCGCCGGGCGTAGGCATCGTCGAGCCGCCCCATCAGGTCGGCCTGTGCACGCAGCAGGTTGCCCAGCTGCTGCTGCAGCGCGCTGCGCTGTGCCTCGTCGAGCGCCGGTTGGCGCTGCTGCACAAGTTCGCCCGCGCGCTGGTAGGGCAGGCCTAGCTCGCGCCTCTGCTCGCCCAGACGCAACTGGCGCAGGCGTGCTTCGCCGATGTCGCGGTTGCGCACGGCGGCCTCGCGCCGGTAGTCCTGCGGACGCGGCAGGCGCTGGCGCCGATCATGCAATGCCTGCGCCAGGGCGCCGCTGAGCTCGGCCAGATCGAGCTGCGCCTGGGTTGCGCGGTACAGGGTCTCGACCTCGACCTGGCGCGCCCGGGTCTGTTCGATGGCGGCCCCGGTGACATCATCCGCCTGCAGTACGCCAGCCAGCTCGCGGGTCAGTTCCGCCTGCTGGGCAGCCGCTTCGCGGATCAGTGGATCGGCGTCGGCGGTGCCTGCCACCAGCGCCTCGGCGTCGGCCAGTTCCTGGCGCGCCAGTGCCTGGCGCGCCCCGCTCAGGCGCGCCGACAGGACCGTGACGTGATCCTCCAGGGCCGCGGCCCGACGTTCGGCGGCATCGCGTTCGGCCTGCGCCAGTTCACGCCGTATTTCTACCGTGCGCAGCTGCTCTTCGCGCAGGGCGATGCCGGCCAGCAGCGCGGCGCGCCGGGCGGCGCGGGCCAGTGCCTGTGCCTCGGCCAGCGCTTCGCCACCGGCTTGCGGAATCGTCTCCGGAGTGTCCAGTGCCTGCAGCTCGGCGCGTGCCTGTGCCAGCTCCGGTTGCAGCGTGATCGGCGCCTGCGTGAGCGCCTGCACGCGCCGGTCGAGCGCGTCCTGTTCGCCGAGCACGGCTTCGAGCGCCGCCTGCGCCTCGGCCAGCGCGGAGCCGAGGCTGGCGATGTCGGCGCCGTCCGGTGGCGGCGCGGGAGATGTGGCGCGCTGGTTGCGCAGGGCAGCGATGCGAGCGGGCGCCGAGCGCACGGTGCGGATCAGCGCGTCGCGCTCGGCGCGCTGCGCGGCGGCCTCCCGCAGGGAGCGCTGGGCCGCCTGCAGCTGGGCCACTACGGCCGTCCGCTCGGCCTCGGCCAGGGACTGGTCGGCCTGGGCAGCGGCCAGGCGCTGTTCGATCAGGGCGGCATCCGGCGCGCTTGCGTCCGCTGCCGCCTCACCCGCGGCCCCGGCCAGGCCGGGAACCGCGCTTGCGGCCACCGCCAGCCATAGCAGCAGGTGCCGCACTGCCGGCAGCACCGGCCAGCCGGCCGGCGGCCGCTCAGGCGGCTGCAATCCGCTCACGCAGGGCGGCGGCCACCGTCGGGTGCAGAAACACCGATACGTCGCCGCCGAAGCGTGCCACTTCCTTGACCAGGCTGGACGAGATGAACGAATGCTGCTCGGCCGGGGTCAGGAAAATGGTCTCGATCTGTGGGCGCAGGTGGCGGTTCATGGTGGCCAGCTGGAACTCGTACTCGAAGTCCGACACCGCGCGCAGGCCGCGCAGGATGACCTGCCCTTTCTGCGCCGTGACGAAATCGACCAGCAGGCCGTCGATCGGCATCACGCGCACGTTGGGCAGCTCACCGATGGCGGCGCGCACCAGGTCGATGCGCTCGTCCAGGCTGAACAGGGGATGTTTGCTGATGTTGCGGGCAACGCCGACGATGACCTGACTGAACAGGCGTGCCGCCCGCTGGATTAGGTCGGCGTGGCCGTTGGTGATCGGATCGAACGATCCGGGATAAACCACAATTGCCATGTGCTCCCCGCGCCGTGGCTGCGTTTTCGGTGAATCCGCCATGCGTGTGGCGGACTGCGTGCACGCGCTGGGGCTGCCTCAGGCGCTGCCCTCCCACGCCAGAAGATGATAGCCGACCTCCCCGGCGCGCTTGCTGCGCCAGGGTGTGAGGCCGGCCGGCAGGGTGGGCAGCCCGTCCCGGGCCGCATGTTCGATATAGACCCGCGCGGCGGGCGCCAGCTGGCCGCTGCCGGCCAGCGTCCCCAGCAGCGGCTCGAGGGCGCCCTCGGCGAACGGCGGGTCCAGAAATACCAGGTCGAAACGCCGCGCGCCGCTGCGCAGAAAGGCCTGCGCATCGACCCTGCGCACCTCGCCGCCGCGGGCGTCCAGCTGCGTCAGTGTGGCCTGCAGGTAGGCGGCGACCCGCGGATCGCGCTCCACCAGCACCACGCTGTCGGCGCCACGCGACAGCGCCTCGATACCCAGCGCCCCGCTGCCGGCGAACAGATCCAGACAGCGCGCACCGTCGATGCTGCCCTGCAGCCAGTTGAACAGCGTCTCGCGTACGCGGTCCGGCGTCGGGCGGATGCCGGTGTCGGGCGGAAAGCGCAGCCGCCGGCCGCGCCACTGGCCGCCGATGATGCGCACCTCGTTGCGCGGTGCGCTCACTGGCCGGTCGGGCCCGAGTCGCCGCCGACGCGGATCAGCACCAGCCTTTCAGGGTCGATACGCCGCTCGAAGGCGTCCCGCACCTGCTCCACGGTGACGGCGTTGACGCGTTCGACGTAGCGGTCCAGCCAGTCCAGTGGCAGGCCGTAGAAGCCCAGCATGGCCAGGTATTCGACGATTTCCTTGTTGCTGTCCAGGCGCAGTGGAAAGCCGCCAGACAGATTGCGCTGCGCGGCCTGCAACTCGGCCGCGGTCGGCCCCTGGGCGATGAACTCGTCGAGCGTCTGGCGCAGCAGGGCGGTTGCCTCGCCGGCCTGATCGCCGCGCGTCTGCAGGCCCATCAGGAACGGACCCGCCTGGCGCATCGGCATGAAGTAGCTGTAGGCGCTGTAGGCCAGGCCGCGCTGCTCGCGGATGACGTTGCTGACCCGCGACACCAGGCCCGAACCGCCCAGCACGTGGTTGCCAACCACCAGCGGGAAGTAGTCCGGATCGTCCCGCGTGAGCACCGGTGCGCCAAGCACGATGTGCGTCTGGGCCGCCGGGTGGCGGATGCGCTCGTTGACCGCCTGCGCCAGCGGCAGCACGGCGGACAGGGCCGGCGCCGGCTCGCCGGATGGCAGGCCGGCCAGCAGGCGCTCGGCCAGCGCCTGTGCCGCCGGCCGGTCCAGATCGCCGACCAGTGCCACCACCGCGTTGCGCGCCACGTAGTAGCGGCGGTGGAAGGCCTGCGCCGCGTCCCGCGTGAGCAGCGGCAGGGCTTCGGGTTCGCCGTCCGGCCAGCCGGCATAGGGGTGGGCGCGATAGGCGGCCTGATAGAAGGCCCGGCTGGCGATCTGCGCCGGCTGCTCGCGCTCCTGCGCCAGGGCGACTTCCAGCGTGCGCCGGCTGCGGGCGACCGCGTCTGGCGGAAACTCGGGGCTGGCCAGAATGCGGGCCAGCAGGTCGACGGCCGGGTCCAGCAGCGGCCGATCGCTCAGCGAGCGCAGCGACACGACGGCCATGTCGCGCTCGGCCTGCGCCCCGTACTGGGCGCCGAGGCGCTCGAAACCGCTGGCGATGGCCTGCGCGTCCAGGCCGGCGGCGCCGTCGAACAGCAGGCCGCTGGTGAAGCGGGCCAGGCCGGGCGTGGCCTCGTCACGCGCGGCGCCGGCGTCGAAGGCCACGCGCACATCCACCATCGGCAGGTCGGGCGTGCTGACCAGCAGCACCCGGGCGCCGTTGCCGGTGGTCCAGGTTTCGATGGCCGGAATGGCGCCGGCCTGCAGGCTCAGGAGGCTGCCGAGAAACGCCGCCGCCACTGTGAGCAGGGCCGTTGC
Source organism: Immundisolibacter sp. (assembly GCF_014359565.1). Classification (NCBI taxonomy): domain Bacteria; kingdom Pseudomonadati; phylum Pseudomonadota; class Gammaproteobacteria; order Immundisolibacterales; family Immundisolibacteraceae; genus Immundisolibacter; species Immundisolibacter sp. The sequence goes on from NZ_JACIZD010000003.1 coordinate 214,068, forward strand.
GCGCGTCCGCTCGCATTGGCGCGGCCTGGCGCTGCCGCCCTGGCCTGCGCGGCCCACCTCAACCACCGATGTCATGACGACCTCCGGGAACCTTGTTCGTGCGCTTGGGCAGGGCGCCCGGCTGCGGGCGCAGCACGCCGACCGTGAGCTTGTCCTCGCCCAGATACCGCAGCGCCACCTGCTGCACCTGCTCGGGCGTGACGGCGCGGATGCGCGCCGCGTAATCCTCGCCGACCCGCCAGCCCAGACCAATGGTCTCCAGCAAGCCGATGCGCATGGCCTGGTAGAACACCGAATCGCGCTGGTAGACCTCGGCCGCTACCACCTGCGCCTTGACCCGCTCCAACTCGTCGGCCGACACGGGCTGTTGGGTCAGCGTGCGGATCTGCGCCCGCAGCGCCTGTTCCAGTTCCTCCACGCTGCGCCCCTGGGCTGGCGTGCCTTCCAGCAGGAACAGACCCGGCGCGCGCTGGAAGGACCGATAGCCGGCCCCGGCGCTGGCCGCGATTTCCTGCCCGCGCCGCACTTGACTGGCCAGACGCGCACTCTCGCCGCCGTCCAGCACGCCGGCCAGCACCTCCAGCGCATACGGCTCCCAGTCGGCGGCATCGGCGGTGGCCGCCGGCGCGTGGTAGCCCATGATGATGTAGGGCACCTCGGCCGGGGCCTTCAGTTCCAGGCGTCGCTCGCCGCGTTGCAGCGGCTCCAGCTGTCGCTTCGGGGGCGTCACCGTGCCGCCCGGCAGCCCGCCGAAATAGCGCCGGGCCAGTGAGAACACCCGCGCCGGCTCGACGTCGCCGACCACCACCAGCGTCGCGTTGCTGGGCTGGTACCAGCGCCGGTACCAGTCCTTCAGGTCCGCCACGGTCAGGGTGGCCAGGTCGTCTTCCCAGCCGATGACCGGGTTTCGATAGGGGTGGGCCAGGAAGGCAGTGGCGTTGAACTGCTCGTACAGCAGCGCCTGCGGCTGGTCGTCGGTGCGCAGGCGCCGCTCTTCCTTGACCACCTCGATTTCCTTGGCGAATTCGCCAGCGTCCAGGCGCAGGTTGCGCATGCGGTCCGCTTCCAGACGCAGGCTGACCTCCAGCCGGTCGGCCGCCAGGGTCTGGAAATAGGCCGTGTAGTCGCTGCCGGTGAAGGCGTTTTCCTCACCGCCGTTGTCGGCAATGATGCGCGAGAACTCGTTGGGCTTCAGGCGCGCCGTGCCCTTGAACATCATGTGTTCGAGCACGTGCGAGGCGCCGGTCAGGCCGCCCGGCTCGTAGCTGCTGCCGACCTTGTACCAGACCTGCGTGACGACCACCGGCGCGCGGTGGTCCTCGCGCACGATGACCTTCATGCCGTTGCCGAGAGTCTGTTCCTGGGTTGCCGAAGCGGCCGATACCGCGGCGGTGGTTGCTGGGGTAGCCGCGTACAGCGGCGCACCTGCCAGCAGCAGGGCGCTGAGAATGCGTTTCACCGGAAAGCTCCTGTCGATGGGGGCGCCACGGCCGGCCGCGGCGCCGGTGTTAGCATAACCGGGCCAGGCCGACGCGGCCTTTGACCACCGATTCGCCTGCACGGTTGCACCCCGCTCCATGACCGACTCATCCCGGCCGGGCCTGTTCGCCCGCCTGCGTCAGGGCCTCTCGCGCACCCGCGAACGCCTGGGCGGCGGCATTGCCGACCTGGTGCTCGGCCGGCGCAGCATCGACGCGCTCACGGTCGAGGAAATCGAAACCCTGCTGCTGGGCGCCGACGCCGGTGTCGAGGCCACCACCGCCCTGGTCGACGACCTGAACGCCCGCCTGGCGCGCCACGAACTGGCCGACGGCGAGGCGGTGCTCAAGGCGCTCAAGGAACGCATGCTCAAGCTGCTGGCCCCGTGCGAGGTGCCCGCACCGGTCTTCACTGCGCGCCCGCACGTCATCCTCATGGCCGGCGTGAACGGAGCCGGCAAGACCACCACCATCGGCAAACTGGCGCAGCGCCTGAAGGGCGAAGGCAAACAGGTGGTGCTGGCGGCCGGCGACACCTTCCGCGCCGCTGCCGTCGAGCAGCTGAAGGTCTGGGGTGAGCGCCTGGGCGTGCCGGTGATCGCCCAGCAGCCGGGCGCCGATCCGGCGGCGGTGATCTACGACGCCCTGCTGGCGGCGCGCAGCCGCGGCGCCGACGTGGTGATCGCCGACACCTCCGGGCGTCTGCACACGCAGGCCGGGCTGATGGACGAGCTGCGCAAGATCCGCCGCGTGATGGGCAAGTTCGATGCCACGGCGCCGCACGAAACGCTGCTGGTGCTCGATGCCGGCAACGGCCAGAACGCCCTGGTGCAGGCGCGTCAGTTCAACGAGGCCATCGGCGTCACGGGTCTGGTGCTGAGCAAGCTCGACGGCACCGCCAAGGGCGGGGTGGTGCTGGCCATCGCCAGCCAGCTCGGTCTGCCGATCAGGTACCTGGGCGTGGGCGAGGGCGCCGAGGACCTGCGCCCGTTCGTGGCCCGGGATTTCGTGGACGCGCTTTTGAGCCGGGACAGCACGCCCGAATGATCAATTTCGAGCACGTCAGCAAGCGCTACGCCAACGGCGGCGACGCGCTCAAGGACGTCAGCTTCAGACTGGAAGCGGGCGAGCTGGCCTTCGTCACCGGCCACTCCGGCGCCGGCAAGAGCACGCTGCTGAAGCTGATCGCCGGCATCGAGAAACCCAGCCGCGGCCAGGCGCTGGTCAACGGCCAGAACCTGGCGCGCCTGTCCCGCCGCCGCCTGCCGTATTACCGGCGCGGCATCGGCATCATCTTCCAGGACCACAAGCTGCTGCCGGAGCTGAGCGTGGCCGACAACGTCGCCCTGCCGCTGGTGGTGGCCGGCCACCACGGCCCGGAGGTCGGGCGCCGGGTGCGCGCGGCGCTCGACAAGGTCGGCTTGCTCGGCAAGGAACGCAGCTTCCCGCAGGCCCTGTCCGGCGGCGAGCAGCAGCGGGTCGGCATCGCCCGCGCGCTGGTGGCCAGGCCACCGCTGCTGCTGGCCGACGAGCCGACCGGCAACCTCGACCCGGAGTTGTCGCGCGAGGTGATGCGCCTGTTCCGGGACTTCAACCAGGTCGGCGTGGCGGTACTGATTGCCAGCCACGATCATGCCCTGATCGAGGAAATGGACGCCCGCACGCTGACCCTGCATGCCGGCAGCCTGGTCAGCGACGCGTAGATTCAGCCGTGCCGCGCTACCTCGAACGCCACCTGCAGGCGCTGGTCGGCAGCCTCGGTCAGCTGTACCGCCAGCGCATGAACACGCTGCTGACGGCGCTGGTGATCGGCGTCAGTCTGGCCCTGCCGGCGAGCCTGCTGCTGGGTCTGGCTACCCTGCGCCAGGCGACCGCCGCCTGGGACGGCGACGCACGCCTGACCGCCTATCTGAAGACCGACCTGCCGGATGCCGACGCCAGCGCCCTGGCCGGCAGCCTGCGCAAGGATCTGGCCGGGCAGGCCAATGTGACCCTGATCGATCGCGCCCAGGCGCTGGCCGAGTTCGAGCGCAGTTCGGGCCTGGGCGAGGCGCTGGCCCTGCTCGGCGAGAATCCACTGCCGGCCGCGCTGGTAGTGACGCCCGAAGCCCCCGCCGACGAGGCAACGCTGGCACGCCTCGCCGAGCGGCTGCACGCGCTGCCGCAGGTCGACGACGTGCAGTCCGACCTGGACTGGGTGCGGCGCCTGAACGCCCTGCTGGAACTGGGCAAACGCACGCTGTGGGCCTTCGCCGGGCTGCTGGGCGCCGGCGTGGTGCTGGTGACCGGCAACACTATTCGCCTGGCCATCTTCAACCGGCGGGCGGAAATCGAAATCACCAAGCTCATCGGCGGTACGGACGCCTTCATCCGCCGGCCGTTCCTGTACTGGGGCCTGCTGCAGGGCCTCATCGGCGGGTTGGTGGCGGTACTGTTGCTGATCGCGGTCAACGCCGGCCTGGCCGGGTCGGTGCGCACGCTGGCCGGCCTGTACGGTTCGACGCTGCGCCTGGCCACACCGGGGTTCTTCGGCAGCCTCGGCCTGCTGCTGCTCGGTGGCGGCCTGGGCCTGGTCGGCGCGGCGCTGGCCGTGGGGCGGCATCTGCGCGAGATCGAACCGACCTGAGGCGGGTTGATCCGCGCCGGTCCGCGGCGCACCGCCCACCGGGTGGCAGACCGCTCGCGCGGATCAGTGCAGCCAGTGCTCCAGCGCCAGGTGGCTGAGCACGATGGTGCCGATGCCGGCGCCGATCAGCAGCACCTGCGCCAGCGTGGCGGCCGGCTCGGGCCGGCGGTGCAGGTCCGGGATCAGGTCGGCGACGGCAATATAGATGAAGCTCGCCGCCGCCAGGGTCAGCACATAGGGCAACGCACCGTGCAGCGGCTCCAGGGCGAAATAGGCGACCACGCCGCCGATTAGCGTCGGCAGATTGGTCAGCAGGTTGTAGAGCATGGCCTTGCCGCGCGAGTAGCCGCTGTGCACCAGCACCGCCACGTCGCCGATTTCCTGCGGAATCTCGTGCGCCACGATGGCCAGCGCCGTCAGCACGCCGAGCCGCGCGTCGGTCAGGAAGGCCGCCGCGATCAGCACGCCGTCGATCAGGTTGTGCACGCTGTCGCCGACCAGCACCAGCGTGCCGGCAGCCCGCCAGGGCCGCGCCGTGGCCAGCGGCGCATGGCTGCCGTGGGCGGCGCACGCATCGGTGTGGCAATGGCGCCAGAGCACGAATTTTTCCAGCACGAAGAACAGCAGAATGCCGCCCAGCAGGACGCCGGTGACCTGCTGCGGGGTGGTGCCGGGATACTCGAAGGCCTCCGGCAACAGCCCCAGGAACGCCGCCGCCAGCATGGCGCCCACCGCGTAGCTGACCAGCGATGGCAGCAGGCGCTCACGCAGCCGATCCGGCACCAGCAGCAGGGCGCCGGCCGCGCCGGCACTGGCAGCGCCGCCCAGCAGCGTGAAAAGCACGATCCACAGCAGCGTCATGGGGCCGGTCCGGAACGAAAAAGTTCGCGATTCTAGCGCGTCGCCGGACCGTCTCCGGGCCGCCAGGCGCCCCGATCAGTGACGCTCGGACGCCCGTGGCACAATTCGACATCCCGCCGTGCCCGCGTGGCGACGACCGACGATTCCCTATCAGGAGGCCCCCCATGACGCCCAACGATCTGAACCGGCTGCTGATCGACCGCCCGCAGGACGGCCTGTTCGAGGTCAGCCGCAAGCTGTTCACGGATGAAGAACTGTTCGAGCTGGAGATGAAACACATCTTCGAGGGCACCTGGATCTACCTGTGCCACGAGAGCCAGCTGGCCAAGCCGCACGATCATTTCACCACCCACATCGGCCGCCAGCCGGTGATCGTCAGCCGCGACGGCGACGGCAAGCTGCACTGCTTCGTGAACGCCTGCGCGCACCGCGGCGCCACGCTGTGCCGCACCGCCAAGAGCAACAGCAAGTTCCTGACCTGCCCCTACCACGGCTGGGTATACGACTCGGCCGGTCGGAACATGGAAATCAAGGACCGCGCCACGGGCGCCTACCCGCCGGCCTTCGAGCGGCAGGACCACGACCTCAAGCACATCGCGCGCCTGGACAGCTACAAGGGCTTCGTGTTCGGCAGCCTGAACCCGGATGTGCCGCCGCTGCGCGAGCACCTGGCCGACGCGGCGCCCTTCGTGGACATGATCGACGCCATGTCGGCGCAGGGCGCCGAGGTCATCAAGGGCTGCTCCACCTACCGCTACCGCGGCAACTGGAAGATGCAGGCCGAAAACGGCATCGACGGTTACCACTTCACCACCATCCACGCCAACTACGTGGGCGTCATCGCGCGGCGCATGAAGGCCTCGGCCGCCGGCAAGGACGACAAGGTCAAGGTCGCCTACGACGAGTCCATGATGAAGGGTTTCAAGAGCGGCTGCTACGACCTGCAGCGCGGCCACGCGCTGATCTGGATCGACTTTCCGATGCCGCAGAACCGCCCGCTGTGGGAGCACAAGGACGAGGTCGAGCAGCGCGTCGGCGGCGCCATGGCCGAGTGGATGCTAAAGCGCCAGCGCAACCTGCTGATCTACCCCAACGTGCAGCTGATGGAGCAGGCCTCGTCGCAGATTCGCGTGTTCCGGCCGATTTCCCACGACCTCACCGAGGTCAAGATCTACTGCATCGCCGCCAAGGGCGAGTCGGCCAGCATGCGCGAGCGGCGCATCCGCCAGTACGAGGACTTCTTCAACGCCACCGGCATGGCCACGCCGGACGATCTGGCCATCTTCGAGGCCTGCCAGGAAGGCTACGAGGCGCGCCTGGTGGAATGGCAGCAGGGCTACGACCGTGGCATGACGCACATGGTCAACGGCCCGGACGCCTTCGCTAAGGAACTGGGCATCCACCCGAGCAGCAGCGGCCCGGACGCCACCGACGAGACGCTGTACCACGGCCAGTACCGCGAATGGCTGCGCCTGATGCAGGCCGGCCTGGGCGGCCAGCAGGGTGCCGAATCGGTCAAGCGCTCGGCCAGCGCCTGACCGCGAGGGCGGACCATGAGCGACTGCCTGTTCTGCAGGATGGTGTCCGGCGACATCAAGCCGGACCTGCTGCACGCCGACGAGCACCTGCTGGCGATTCGCGACATCAACCCGCAGGCGCCGTTTCACGCGCTGGTGATTCCGCGCGAGCACATCGCGACCCTGAACGAGCTTGAACCGCGCCACGCGGAAACCGTCGGGCGCATGTACCTGGCCGCGCGCGACCTGGCTGCGGCGCAGGGCTTCGCGGCCGACGGCTTTCGCACCGTGATGAACTGCAACCGCCTGGCCGGGCAGACGGTGTTCCACATCCACCTGCACGTGCTGGCCGGACGGGCCATGCATTGGCCGCCCGGCTGATGCGCCGGCCGGCCCAGGGTGTTAGCAGTGGATAGGTCGGTACTGCTGCGCCGCCTCGGGCCGCCGCTGGTGATGGCTGCCATCTTTTTCACCTCCAGCCTGTCGGGTGCGGCGCCGGATGGCTTGTTGTCGCGAGTTCCGAGCGCGCTGCACGACCCGCTGCACATCCCGGCCTATGCGCTGCTGGCGGCGACGCTGTGTCTGGCCCTGCCGCGCCAGCGTGGTTGGCGCACGGCGCTGCTGGTCGCAATGCTGACGCTGGGCTACGGCCTGTTCGACGAGTGGCACCAGAGTTTCGTGCCGGGTCGGCAGGTGTCGGTCGCCGATCTTGGGCGCGACGCCCTCGGTTGCGCGCTGGGGCTGTGGCTGACCCGGCGCCTGTGGAGCGTGCGTGCGACCGCCCCCGTGCCGCTGCGGGTACGAGGCGACTGCTAGACTCGAAGCGCCCAATCCCGGTCCAGATCACGCTACGCCCCAACCATGTCCGGAACCCGTTTAAGCCTGCTGCCCGCCCGTGCCACCGATGCGCCGGCGCTTGCCGAGCTGGTGCGTCTTGCAACGGCGGAAAGCCTGCACGCGCGCTGGGATGCTGCGCGCATCGCGCGGCGTGTCCGCAGTCCCAACAGCAGCGTGGTGCTTGCGGTGTCCGGCCGCTGCCTGGCCGGCGCGGCAGTGCTCGACCTGCTCAGCGAGCAGGCGCAGATTGCCCTGCTGGTGGTGCACCCGCACTACCGGCGCATCGGCATCGGCAGCGCGCTGCTCGGCTGGCTGGAAACGACAGCCAGCACCGCCGGCCTGTTCACGCTGCAACTGAAACTCGAGGCCAGCAACGGTGCCGGCCGCGCCTTCTGCTTTGCCCATCACTACCGCGAGCGCGGCCGCTTGCCGGCGTTTTACGTGGATGGCACCGCCGCGATTCGCCTGGTGCGCGATCTGCGGGTCAATTCAGAACCTGCGTAAGGGCGTCTGCGAGCGGTCGGAGCCGGCATTGATCGTCACGGCAGGCAACGGTTGCCGGCACTGCCGGCGTGGCCATGCGGTGCGCAGGTGGTCGGAATGGCGCGTGTCCGAAGCCGCGGCCAGCGCGGCACCGTTTGGGATGTGACGGTTGCACGACGGTCCCATGCTCCCGGTCGGCGCCCTGCGTATCGACTGGCTCGTGACCGACGATGGCGGTCGCCTGCGGCGGGGGATTTGGCGGCCCGAGACGCCACGCGGGCGCGTCGTGCTGCTGCAGGGCCTGTCGGAGTTTCTCGAGAAATACACCGAGGTGGCGGCCCGGCTGACCGGCAGGGGCTTCGAGGTATGGAGCTTCGACTGGCGCGGGCAGGGTCACTCGCCGGCCGGCGGCGGGGCGCCGCATGGCGTTTTCGATCGCCACCTGGCGGACCTGGAGGCCGTGTTCGCGGCCCTGCCGCCGGGCGATCCGCCCCTGCTGCTGGCCCATTCCATGGGCGCGCACCTGGCGCTGCGTCACCTGGCCCTGCGCCCGCAGGCGGTGGCACGGGCGGTGCTGTGCGCGCCGATGATCGGCATCCGCACCGGTCGTTGGTCGCAGCGCCTGGCGCGCCGGCTGGCGCGGCTGATGATCCGCCTCGGCCAGGGCCGGCGGCCACTGCCGGGGCGCCGCAACTACACCCCGCTCAGCATCCCCTTTGCCATCAATCCCTTGACTTCGGATCCGGACAGTTACGAACGTCTGCGCCAGCGCATCCGCAGTGACCCCGATCTGGCCTTCGGTCAGGTGGACTGGTACTGGCTGGCGGCGGCCTTCGATTCGCTGGACCGCCTGCACGCTCCCGGCGTGGCGCAGTCCATCACCACCCCGCTGACCGTGCTGCTGGCCGAACAGGACCTGGTGGTGGACAGCCAGGCCGCGGCGGCCTTCGCTGCCCGTCTGCCGCGGGCCGAAATTCAGTGGATCGCCGGCGCGCGCCACGAGTTGCTGCAGGAGGCCCCGGCGATCCAGGACCGGGTATGGGCGGCCCTGGAGCGCGCCTTCGGCAACTGGTGATAGTCGCCGGCAGCGCTTAGCCGGTGGCGCTGACGGTCTTCCCGCCGGCCGGGAACAGGGCCCGCCAGGCGACGATGGCCCAGGCGATCCACACCGCATGGATGACCAGCGTGAGGATGCCCATCCAGGCGACCTCGTGGCTCCAGATGATGCTGTAGATGTCCCACGCGCCATCGACGATCTCGGTGACGATGACCACCGGAATCACCGCCGCGTAGCGCAGCGGGTCGCGGGCGCCCCACAGCGCCACCAGGCCGATCGCGCCCAGCTGGATGCCGACGATGATCCAGGCGTCCTGCAACAGGCGAAATATCGGTTCGCCCGCGTGCAGGTCGATGCCCGGGTACATGGTGCCCAGGTAGCCGGCGGTGGCGAACGGCAGGGTACCCAGGAAGTTGAACACGGCGTAGAAGATGCCGATGCCGATCAGGAAGGCGCGGGCGGTTTTCATGGCACTGCTCCGTGTGACGTGACAGGTGACACCGCAGGCGGCGGCTGCCGGGGACGGTCATCCCGGGCCGCGCCAGTATGGCAAACCGGCCGGCGCCTGGCACGCCCGGCGCCGCTGCGCCCCGTGGCATTGTCCGGTGTGATGCAGCCCTTGCATCGTCCGCTGGTTGCCCCAATTAAGGGAACGCCGAAGTTTTGCCGTCGGAAAACCGTAGGAGCCCGGCTGCGCCGGGCGATCATCGCGCTCGCCGCGCACATGACCTGATCGTTGTCCCTTTCGCACGAGGCCGCCATGTCCCAAGCCGAAACCCTCAGCTTCGCCACCGAAACCCGTCAGCTGCTCAAGCTGATGATCCACAGCCTGTACAGCAACCGCGAGATTTTCCTGCGCGAGCTGGTCTCCAACGCCTCCGACGCGCTCGACAAGCTGCGCTTCGAGGGCTACAGCGACGCCGCGCTGATGGACGGCGGCGGCGAGCTGGGCATCGAAATCGAGTGCGATCCGCAGGCGCACACCGTCACCGTGCGCGACAACGGCATCGGCATGAGCCGTGAGGAAGTCATCGCCAACATCGGCACCATCGCCCATTCCGGCACTGCCGAGTTCCTGAAGACGCTGCAGGCCGGCCAGGCCCCCGGCCAGACGCAAGATGCGCGCCTGATCGGCCAGTTCGGCGTCGGCTTCTACTCGGCCTTCATCGTCGCCGACCGCGTCACGCTGACCACCCGCCGCGCCGGCCGGCCGGACGCGGAGGGCGTGCGCTGGCAGTCGGCCGGCGAGGGCGAGTACAGCATCGAGACCGTCAGTGCGCCGCGCGGGACCGAAATCGTGCTGCACCTGCGCGACGACGCGCACGAGTTCGCCGACGCCTGGCGCCTGAAATCCATCATCCGCACCTACTCCGACCACATCACCTTCCCGGTGCGCATGCCGGCCGCCAAGCCCGCCGCCGAAAAGGGCGAAGCCGAGGTGGCAGACGCCGCCACCGCGCCCGCCTGGGACACCGTCAACCAGGCCACCGCCCTGTGGGCGCGGCCGCGCACGGACGTCACGCAGGACGAATACGACGCCTTCTACAAGCAGCTCAGCTACGACATGCAGGCGCCGCTGGCGCAGCTGCACAGCCGCGTCGAGGGCAGCCACGAATACACCGCCCTGCTGTTCGTGCCGGCCGCCGAGCCGTTCGACCTGTGGGACCGCGACCGCCGCCACGGCGTGCGCCTGTATGTGAAGCGCGTGTTCATCATGGACGACGCGGCGCATCTGCTGCCGACCTATCTGCGCTTCGTGCGCGGCGTGATCGACGCCGACGACCTGCCGCTGAACGTGTCGCGCGAGATCCTGCAGGGCAGCAAGGTGGTGGACAGCATCCGCGCCGGCTGCACGCGGCGCATTCTGGGCCTGCTGGAGGACATGGCGCGCGAGGACACCGAAAAGTACGCCCGCTTCTGGGGCCTGTTCGGGCGGGTGCTCAAGGAAGGCGTGGTCGAGGATCACGCCAACCGCGACCGCATCGCCGGCCTGCTGCGTTTTGCCACCACGGCCGAATCGACGCCCACGGTGTCGCTGGCCGACTACGTGGCGCGCATGAAGGACGGCCAGAAGGCCATCTACTACATCACCGCAGACTCGGTGGCCGCGGCCGCTGCCTCGCCGCACCTGGAGGCCCTGCGCGCCCGTGGCGTGGAAGTGCTGCTGCTGGGCGACCGCATCGACGAGTGGCTGGTCGGCAGCCTGCCCGCCTTCGACGGCAAGCCGCTGCAATCGGCCGCGCAGGCGGATTTGAACCTGGACGAGCTCGGCCCGGCCGAAACCGAATTGCCGCCGGTGGCCGACGCCGACTGGCAGCCGACCCTCAGCGCCCTGCAGACGGCGCTCAAGGACACCGTCGAATCGGTACGCCTGTCGGATCGCCTGACCGAATCGCCGGTGTGCCTGGTGGCCGGCAAGGAAGGCCTGTCCGGCAACCTGGAGCGGCTTCTCAAGTCCGCCGGCCAGGCCGTGCCGGACAACAAGCGGGTGCTGGAGATCAACCCCCGCCACCCGCTGCTGGCGCGCGTCAAGGCCGGCGCCGACGCCGAGCACATCGACGACTGGGCGCGGCTGCTGTATGAACAGGCGCTGCTGGCCGAGGGCGGGCAGCTGGAGGCGCCGGCGCAGTTCGTGCAGCGGTTGAACCGGTTGTTGTTGGGTGGGTGAAGAGGCAAGAGACAAGAGACAAGAGGCAAGGGGATGGTTTTGACGATGTGTGGTGACGCGGGTTTTGGTGCCGGTCTGGAAAATGACAGGCCGCGCTTGCGCTTCCGGAGCCTTGGCCGGCGATTGATCGGGCCGGGTGCAAGGTCGTGAGCGGCGGGGAAACGAATCCGGGCCCGCCGGCCTGGGTCAGCGAGGCGTTGCAGGCGCCGGTCAGCGAGGCCGAAGTCCTGCACGACGGCGCGCTGTTGCGCTACCGGTCCTGGGGCACGCCCGGCCTGCCGGGACTGGTGCTGATCCACGGCGCCATGGCGCACGCCAACTGGTGGGATTTCATCGCGCCGCGCTTTGCCGAGCGTTTTCACGTGGTGGCGCCGCACCTGTCCGGCATGGGCGACAGCGAGCATCGGGAGGCGTATTCGACCGCGCTGTTCAGCGACGACGTGGTTGCCGTCATGGACCATGCCGGTCTGGGTGCCGATACGGTGGTCATCGGCCACAGCCTGGGCGGGGCGGTGGCGCTGACGCTGGGCGTGCGCCATGCGGGGCGCGTGCGCGGCATCGTGATGCTGGACTCGGCTGTGTTTCCGCCGGATGAGCCCTCGCCGTTCGACCCGACCAAGGCGCCGTATCGCCCAAAGACCGTCTGCGCCGACTATGAGACCGCTGTTCGCCGGTTTTTCCTGTTGCCGCAGCAGCCCTGTCAGCATCCCTACCTGCTGCAGCACATCGCCCACCATTCGGTGGCGCCGATGAAGGGCGGCTGGAGCTGGAAATTCGACGATGCGCTGTTCAAAAAGCTGCACCTGCACGAGCCGTGGCGCGAGCTGGAAGCCCTCGAAACGCCCCTGGCGGTCATCCATGGCGACCACAGCGCGGTCTTCACGCCGGCGGTCAAGGACTACATCGGGCGCCTGGCGCGCCAGCGCGGCTGGCCCATGTTCGCCATCCCGGGCGCGCACCACCACTTGATGCTCGACTCGCCGCGCGCGCTGTGCGGCGCCCTGCACGGGCTGCTGGCCGGCTGGCCCACGGCTGCGTGACGGCGCCGTTTCGGCCGGCCGTCGCGCTCAATCCAGCGTGTCGGCCAGACTCAGCCGATAGCCTCCGGCCACCTCGATATTGGCGCCGGTGATGTAGCCGCCGGCTGGCGACAGCAGAAACAGCAGTGCGCCGGCGATGTCGTCGACCTGCGCCGGGCGGCCCAGCGGCACGTGCTTTTCGATGTCCGCCGGCAGGTCGACCGAGTTGTCGATGTGGCCGGGCGAGACCATGTTCACGCGCACGCCCTGCGGCCCCAGCGCTTGCGCCAGGCTGCGCGTGAGCACCAGCAGTCCGGCCTTGGAAATCTGGTAGGCCATGGCGCGGGTGTTGGCCACCAGGTGCTCGACGCCGGCGTAGCCGAGGTTGATGACGTGGCCCATGCCGGAGGCCACCAGCGCCGGCAGGGCGGCGCGGATCAGCGCGTAGGGCGCGATGAGGTTGGTCTCCAGCGTGGCGCGAAACTGCTCCGGCGCCAGGCCGAGCGGGTCGCCGAGCGGGTAGTTGCCGACGTTGTTGACCAGCATGTCGAGGCGCCCGGCCTGCGTCAGGGCGGCTTCGATCAGCGCTTCGGCTTGCCCCGGCACCGCCAGATCGGCGCTGATCGCGAACCCCCGCCGGCCGAGCGCGGCGATTTCGGCCACCGCGCTTTCGGCGTCCTGCCGCGACCGGCCGTAATGCACCACCACGTCCGCACCGGCCCGCGCCAGGGCCAGGGCCAGGCCACGGCCGGTGCGCCGGGCAGCGCCGGTGACCAGCGCCACGCGGCCGCTGAGGTCGGCGGTCGGTGCCGCCGTCATCGGCGCCGTTCGAGGCTGACGCCGACGCTGCGCGCGGCCGGCAGGATGTCCGGCTTGCGCACGCGCACGCGCACCCGGCTCACCTGCGGGTAGCGTTCCAGCAGCAGCTGCGTGGCGTGGCTGACGTAGGCCTCCACCAGATAAAACCGGCCTTCCACGGCCAGCCGGGTGAGGTGTTCGGCCGCCACCGCGTAGTTGATGGTGTCGTTGATGCTGTCGCTGGCGGCAGCGGCGGCGAAATCGATATCCAGCTCCGCATCGATCAGGATGCGCTGGTCGTGCAGGCGCTCGGATTCGATGATGCCGATGACGCAGTGGACCGTCAGTTCGTCGATGTGGATGGTGCCGATGCTCATGGGTGAAAACTGCTCCGGAATCAGCTGACGACCGCGTAGCGGCCGGTCTTGACGAAGGCGATGTACTCGCGCAGGCCGCGCATCAGGTCGTACTCGGGCAGGTAGCCGAAGTCGGCCTGCGCGCGCGGGTCGGGCGCAATCGGACCGGCCCGGAATGGGCCGGCCTCGGTCGGTGCCTCGGGCACCTCGATGTCGGCGCCGGGTATCAGCGCCTTGATCGCCTGCACGACCTGGTACAGCGTGCTGGCGACCGGCGCGTTGATGTCGTAGACCACGTGCGGCAGGTCGGCGGCCAGGGTGGCAGTCATGCAGCCGCGACCGGCGTCGGCGCCGTACAGCATGGGGATGATGGGTGCCGAGTAGGCCAGCAGCGGATTGTCGTAGTGCACCGGCTCGCCGCGCAGCGGCTTCTCGATGAACGGCTGCAGGCCCTGGCCGACGGCGCCGGCAAAGGCGAAGCCCGGCCCGTACACCTGCCCGCCCAGGCGCAGGATGCGCACGTCCAGGTCGTACAGCTGGCGATAGTCGTTGGCCAGCAGCTCGGCGCCGACCTTGGCGCTGGCGTAGGGATCGGCGGGGATGTCGAACTTGCCGGTATTGAGCGTTCCGGAGAAGGCCGCGCCGGTCCACCCGGTCTTGCCGGTGGACACGTAGCTGACGCGCTTGATGCCCATGGCGCGGGCGCATTCGAGCACGTTCAGCGTGCCCATGATGGTCAGCTCGGCGTTGGCGTAGGGCCGCGCGTAGGCGCCGGGGGTGAGGAAGCTCGCCGTGTGCAGGATGCGCGTCACGTCCAGCTCGCGCACCGCCCGGTACAGGTCCGGCGCGTGCAGCACGTTGCCCTGCATCAGCGTGACCTTGTCGCGGATGTCGGCCAGCAGTTCGGTTTTCAAGACCATGTCGAAGGCCGCCACCGGCACGCCGCGAGCCGCCGCCTCGCGCACCGCAAACGAGCCCACCAGGCCACAGCCGCCGGTTACCAGAATTGTCACGGGTCTCTCCTCTTGTGTCGTGGCTTGAAAATGAATCCATGCGCATTCGGCCCGGGAGCGGGCCTCCCACACCGCCTCGAAGAGTGTGGGAGCGGCGCCGTCGCCGCGAACGGTGCGTTTCCTCAGGAAGTCGCCAGCACCAGTTCGCTGGTGGCCGAAGGCTGCAGCGGCGCATCCTCGGCCGGCAGCACGATAGTCAGGCGCCGGACCGGCACGCCATTGTCCATCAGTGCGGCGCGGATTGCCTCGCCGCGTGCCTGCGCCAGCGCCCGCAGGGCCGCCGTATCCGGAGCCATGGCGGCCAGCAGGCGCTCACGCCCGGCGCGCGCCGCCGCGGCGCGCTGCTCGGCAGCAGTCGGCTGGGTATCGGCCGGTGCGGGCACTGCCGGCGGCTCGTTGCCGAAACGCTCTTCGTACAGCGCGATCAGGCGCTCGGTCCAGTCGGCATCGCCCTCGAACGGATCATCATCTTCACCGCCCGCCTGGCCGAGGGCCGCCCCCAGCGCCTGCTGCGCCAGGGCCCGGGCGTCGTTCTGGTCTGCCAGCGGGTGGATGTGCAGCGTGAGCTGCGGCCGCGCGATGAGGGCCTGCGCCACTTTCTGCAGGGGTTCCATCTGCGCCGCCGGCAACTGCGCGCTGCCGGGGGCGAACGCGACTGTCCGCAGGTCTTTTGCCTTGCCGCCGACCAGGCGCGCCAGCAGGGTGAAGGGTGTTTTCACCGCCTTGACCACGAGCGCCCTGATCGCCTTGCCGATCAGGGCGCCGTAGTCGAACTGCGGGTTCGAGAGATCGCCGCGCAGCGGCAGGGCGACGTCGATGACTCCGCGCGAGTCCTTGAGCACTGCCAGGGCCAGGGTCAGCGGCAGGTCGAGCGCGTCCGGACTGTCCACCCGCTCGCCCAGCACCAGACGGTTGAGGATGATTCGGTTGTTGCCGATCACCTGTGGCCCGCTTACCGTGTAATCGAGGTCCACGTCCAGCGTGCCGCGCTCGATGCGGTAGCCGGCAAACCTGCTCACGTAGGGCGTGAAGGTCGCCATCTCGACCCCGGTGAAGGACAGCTTGAACGCGGCTTCGCGCGGTACGCCGACGGTAAAGCTGCCCTCGACCGTGGCTGGCGCGTACTGGTCGATGCGACCGTTCAGCACGACGCGCGCCGGCTGCGTGGCATCACTCGCCAGGCCGTCGATGTTGCCTTTCAGCTGCTCGATGCTGACCGCGAAATGCGGCGTCAGGCTGTGGTCTTCGATGTGGAGCGTGCCGCGACTGACGCGCACCGTGTCGACTGCGAAGCGCATCGGCGCCGGCCCGGGGCCATCGTTGGTCACTGGTGAGTCGGTGACTGGCGCCACGTCGCGTGGCCCGAAGCGCGACAGGTTGCTTTGCCGGTTCTCGGTGATGACAGCCCGCAGCACTGGCCGGTTGATCCAGATCTTGCTGGACGTGACGCCCTGCGCGCTGGCCTGCAGCTGATCCACGCGCAGCGTGCGCAGCGCCAGCAGCGCCTCGTCGCGTTCGGTGTCCCACAGATCGACACGGGACAGCGTGACCTGGCCGCGGAATTCCGGCCCCGGCCCGCCGAGCGTCAGCTGTCCGGTGGCCGCTGCCGTACCGCTGCGCAAGGCGACCGGGCCGACGTCCGGCAGGTAGGGCGCCAGCGGCGGCAGGGGCAGGCCCTTGGCGGTGATTTCAAGCTCGGCCGGGCCGGCTGGCAACACCGCCTCGCCGGCCAGCCCGAAGGTGCCACCGTCCGCCAGGCTGCCGGTGAGGCTCACCGGCACCTTGTCCGGCGCGCCCAGCGCACCGATGTCGACCTGCTCCAGCGTGAGGTCCTGGTGCAGCGCCGGCTGCACCGTTTCATCGCTGATGCTCAGGCGCTGGCCGGTCAGCGCCAGGGCGCCCAGCGTGACCTGCCAGCTTGGGCCGGCGGGATCCGTTTCGTCGTTGCCGGCCTGGCGGGTCAAGTCCTGAAGGTTGATTCGTCCGTCGGCTGCCCGCGCCAGCGCCAACCAGTTGTCGCGTCCGCTGATCCGGCCCACGGACACGCGCCGGGCGGCCAGATCGAGGGCCAGTTCATCCACGGCCAGTTCGGCAATCTGCGCCAGCGGGGCGTCGCTGGCATCGGCAAGCGCGGTCTGGCGCAGGCTCATGCGACCGTCGCTGAGTCGCACCGCCCCGCCGGCAGCCAGCGATAGCGTGGCGTTGGCGTCGATTTTTCCCCCACGCGCTTTCAGGGGTAGCGCGCGTTCCAGGTAGGCCAGCGCCGGTTCGGCGTCGATGCCCTGCAATGAGAAGCGGCCGTCGAGCGCCAGCGGCGCCGGCACGAGATCGGCCTGCAGGCGCAGCGTGCCGCCGCCTGCGCGGCCCCGCAACAGCACGGGAATCGGTTCTGCGGCCTGGCTGTCGAAGCCGGCCATCGACACGACCAGATCGGTCAGGCGCAGCGCGGCCGCCGGCCGTGCACTGGCGTCGCGCACGACAAGCGCGCTGCCATCGACGTTCATCCGGTCGATGCGCAGCCGCGGCGGCGGACCGCCATCGCCGCCGCCGGCCGGCAGTTGCGGGCTGATGCCGCCGCCCTCCAGGAGACCGAGCTGCCCGCGCGCACCGCGTACCGTCAAGGCGTCAAGATGCACGCTGCGTGTCCACAGGGAGTCGACCGCAAGGTCGGCCATGGCACTGTCCACCGCCAGCAGCAGGGCGCCATCGGGATCGCTCAGGTGCAGGCCGTCGATCCGCAGCGCCAGCCGCAAAGGGTCGAAATCGAGCGCTGCCACATGGGCGGTGCCGCCGGTGGTTTCGGCGAGGGTCTGCTCGGCGTAGAGCCGGGCGCGCTCGGGCACGGCCATTGCAGCCGCCACAAGTGCGGCCAGCAACGCCAGCATGAGCAGGCAGCGCCAACGACAGCGGTGGCGCAGGTTCGCTATTGCCAGGAAGGCGCGCATGGTCCCGATCTTAAGCCGCGAAAGCGGCACGAGCGAGCCGGCCGGCCATCCGTGCGGGCCATAATGGCCGTTCAGTCAGCCTGCGCTGACCCCTCATACGGAGCAGACGACCATGACCCTTCGAGATGCCGCCACGGTGGTGCTGGTGCGCGAGGCGGGCGACGGCGCGCCGGGCTTCGATGTGTTCATGCTGCTGCGCACGGTCAAGAGCGATTTCAATGCCGGGGCTTATGTATTCCCCGGCGGCGGGGTCGACCGCAGCGACGGCGGCGCGCAGGCACAGCGTGTGTGCAGCGGGCTCGACGCCCGCCAGGCCAGCGCGCGTCTGGGCATCGCCCAAGGCGGCCTGGCGTTCTACCTGGCGGCGATTCGCGAGTGTTTCGAGGAAGCCGGCGTGCTGCTGGCGGCCGATGCCGCCGGGCAGACCTTGAGCCTGCACGAGCCGGCAACGCAGCAGCGCTTCGCGGCGTACCGGGCGGCGCTGAATGCCGGTCAGACCACGCTGGCGGCCATCTGCGAACGCGAGCACCTGCGCCTGCCGCTGGACCAGGTCCATTACTACAGCCACTGGATCACGCCCGAGGGCATGCCGCGGCGCTACGACACGCGGTTTTTCCTGTGCCGGGCGCCGCTCGGTCAGGAACCACTGCACGACGGCGAGGAAACCGTCGACCATTGCTGGGTCCGTCCGCAGGAGGCCCTGGCGCGGCACGCGGCCGGCGGCTTCAACCTGGTACCGGCCACGCGCAAGCAGCTCGAATTCCTGGCCCGGTACCCGACGGTCGATGCCCTGCTGGCGGCGGTACGCAGCATCGGGCAGGTGCCGGCGATACTGCCGCAACTGATCATCGGCGCCGACGGCAAGCCCGAGCGGGTGCGCCTGCCGCTGCCGGAAGGCGTGGAAGAAATCGACCTGCGTGGAGTGGCCCTGTGAACGCTGCCGGCAACCCCTTCGATACGCCACAGATCCGCGCCGAGTTCCCATTCGCGGCGGCCGTCGACGTGTGGCCCGGCGTGCGGCGCATCACCGCGCCCAATCCGGGCCTGATGACCGGCCCCGGCACCAATACCTATCTGGTCGGCAGCCGTCAGGTGCTGGTCATCGATCCGGCCTGCGACGCCCCGGCGCATCTGGATGCCATCAAGCGCGCCGCAGGCGATGCCATCACCGCCGTGCTGGTCACGCACGCCCACCCGGACCACGCCCCCGGCGCGCGGGAACTGGCCCGCGACTGCGGCGTGCCGGTGTACGGCAGCGGCATCGCGCTGGCCGGCGTCAGCACGCCGGGCTTCGCGCCCGACCGGGTACTGGCCGATGGCGATATCCTGCCGACCGACGCCGGTCCGCTGCGCGCCCTGCGCACACCCGGCCACGCCGCCGACCACATCTGCTACCTGCTCGAAACGCAGCGCCTGCTGTTCGCCGGCGACCATCTGATGGATGGCACCACGGTGGTGATCGCGCCGCCCGATGGCGACATGGCGGCCTATCTGGCGTCCTTGCGGCGCCTGCAGCAGGAGCCCGTCGAGCGTATCGCCCCCGGGCACGGCCGGCTCATGGAAGGCGCGCAGGCCACCGTGCAACAGGTCATCGACCACCGCCTGGCGCGCGAGGCGGCCATTCTCAAGGTGCTGGAGGGTGGGGGCGGGCGCAGCATCCCGGACCTGGTGGCCGAACTCTACGTCGGCGTCCCGAAGGCCCTGCACGCATTGGCCGAACTGTCGGTTTATGCGCATCTGATCAAGCTGGCGGCGGAAGGGCGGGTGCAGGGTGATGGCCGCGCCGCAGTGTGGCGGCGGGTCGTCTAACGAAACACGGAGGTATTCAGCTTCCCGCAGCGCCGGCACGCGCTGCCAGAATCAGTGGCTACCAGTGAGTCATCGGAGGACTGGAGCCCGGCTCGCCGGGCGATGCGTCCTCGCGTAGGGCCGGTCCGTCGTCCATCGCGCAGCGAAGCCGCTACAGCGGGTCGTGGCGGGTCGCTTCTGATCAGGCGCGCGCCAGCAGGCACACGGCGTGGGCGGCGATCGCCTCGCCGCGGCCGACCGGACCCAGGCCCTCGGTGGTGGTGGCCTTGACGCTGACGGCGTCGATGTCGAGGCCCAGATCGGCGGCGATGTTGGCGCGCATGGCGTCCCGATGCGGGGCGAGCTTGGGCCGCTGCGCCAGCACGGTGGCGTCGATGTTGACCACCGAGTAACCGGCTTCGCGTACCAGCGCAACCACGCGCCGCAAGAGCAGGCGGCTGTCTGCGCCTGCATAGGCCGGATCGGTGTCCGGAAAGTGCTGGCCGATGTCGCCCAGGGCCGCCGCGCCCAGCAGCGCGTCGGCCAGGGCGTGCAGCAGCACGTCACCATCGGAGTGCGCAATCGGGCCGTGGCTGTGGGGGATCTGGACGCCACCCAGCACCAGGGGTCGGGCGGGCGCCAGGGCGTGCAGGTCGTAGCCGTGGCCGATGCGCATCAGGTCTCCGGGGTGCTTTGGGCAGTGCGATCGAAGCGCGCTTGCGCGGCCAGCAGGCACTCGGCCAGGGGCAGGTCCTGCGCCACGGTGATCTTGATGTTGTCGCGCCGGCCGGCCAGCAGGCGCGGGCGAAAGCCTGCGCTTTCCATGGCCTGGGCCTCGTCGGTGGGTTCCTGGTCGGCAGCCAGCGCACCGGCCAGCGCCGTCCGCAGCACATCAAGCCGAAACCGCTGCGGCGTCTGCACCGTCCACAGGCCCTCGCGCGGCACGGTTTCGCGCACCCGGCCGGCGGCGTCGGCGCGCTTTACGGTGTCGGTCAGCGGCGTGGCCAGCAGGCAGCCGTGCTCCTCCAGCGGCTCGGCGCACAGGCTGTGGATGTCGCCCGCATGCAGCAGCGGGCGCACGGCGTCGTGCACCAGCACTGGCGTTTGCGGCTGCTGGCGGTCGGCCAGCCAGTCGAGTGCGGCCAGCACGGACGCGCCACGGCTGGCGCCACCGGTCACCACCTGCAGCGGTTTGGCGCAGGTGAAGCCGAGCGCCTGCCAGTACGGATCGGCCTCGCGCAGCGCCAGCACGATGCCGGCGACGCGCGGGTGTGCGGCCAGGCGTTCGAGGGTGTGCACCAGCACGGGTGCGCCGGCCAGCGGCAGGTACTGCTTGGGCAGGTCCGCGCCCATGCGCACGCCGATGCCGGCGGCGGGCACGATCGCCCAGTGGTCGGCGCTCGGCAGGGCTTCCGCCACCGGACGCCTACTCGATGACGCGGATGAAGGTCTCGCCGGGCTTGATCATGCCAAGCTCGCTGCGGGCGCGGTCTTCCACGGCAGTCACGCCGCTGCGCAGGTCCTCGACCTCGGCCGTGAGCTGCGCGTTGCGTTCGGCCAGCTGGTCGACCGCGTCGCGTTCGCGCACGACCCGGTCCTGCAGCTCGCCAAGCTCGAACAGGTTGCCGGGCGCCACCAGCAAACGGTGTTGCAGGCCGAGCATGACCAGCAACAGCGCAAGCAGGCCGGCGCGCATGGGCATCAGCGGGCGAGCGACCCGAACACGCCGGCGCCCGGATAGCGCGCCGCGGCACCCAGCTCCTGCTCGATGCGCAGCAGGCGGTTGTATTTGGCCACCCGGTCCGAGCGGGACAGCGAGCCGGTCTTGATCTGCCCGGCGCCGCTGCCGACCGCGATGTCGGCGATGGTGGTGTCCTCGGTCTCGCCCGAGCGGTGCGAGATCACCGCCGTGTAGCCGGCGCTGCGCGCCAGGCGCACGGCGTCCAGCGTTTCCGACAGCGTGCCGATCTGGTTCACCTTGATCAGGATGGAGTTGGCCACGCCGGCCGTGATGCCCTTCTGCAGCGTGGCCGGGTTGGTCACGAACAGGTCGTCGCCGACCAGCTGCACGCGCTTGCCCAGGCGCTCGGTGAGCAGCTTCCAGCCGTCCCAGTCGTCCTCGGCCTGGCCGTCCTCGATGGAGATCACCGGGTAGCGGTCGGCCAGATCGGCCAGGTACGCAACGAATTCGGCCGACGTCAGGCTGCGCTTCTCGGATTCGAGCTCGTAGCGGCCAGCCTTGTAGAACTCGCTGCTGGCCACGTCGAGCGCCAGCAGCACCTGTGTCCCGGCGGCATAGCCGGCATCGCCGATGCTGTCGAGCACCACCTTCAAGGCTTCTTCGTTCGAGGCGAGATCCGGCGCGAAGCCGCCTTCGTCGCCGACGGCGGTGTTAAGGCCCCGTGCGCGCAGGCGGCGCTTGAGGGCCTGGAAAATCTCGGCGCCGCAGCGCAGGGCTTCCGAGAAGCTCGGCATGCCGGCCGGGATGACCATGAATTCCTGCAAGTCGACGCTGTTGTCGGCATGCGCGCCGCCGTTCAGGATGTTCATCATCGGCACCGGCAGGCACATGTCGACGCCGCCGCACAGCAGGTTGATGTGCCGGTACAGCGGCAGCCCGCGCGCCGCGGCGGCCGCATGGGCGGCCGCCAGGGACACCGCCAGTGTGGCGTTGGCGCCCAGGCGCGCCTTGTTGTCGGTGCCGTCGAGTTTGAGCAGCACGTCGTCCAGGCCGCGCTGGTCGGCCGGGTCCAGGCCGCGCACCGCCGGCAGGATTTCCCGCAGCACGTTGTCGACCGCCTTGCGCACGCCCTTGCCGCCATAGCGGGCAGCGTCGCCGTCGCGCAGTTCCAGCGCTTCGCGCGAACCGGTGGAGGCGCCCGAGGGCACCGCCGCCCGGCCCAGCTGGCCGCTGTCGGTCAGGACGTCCACTTCCACGGTGGGAAAGCCGCGCGAGTCGAGGATTTCGCGGGCCTTGATATCGACGATCGTGCTCATCGGGGTCTCAGGTTGATTGCATCAGGGCCTGCTCGGCAAAACCGGCGGCCTTGACGGTGCGGTCCAGGCTGACCAGGGTTTGCAGCAGGTTTTCCATGCGGTCCAGCGGCCAGGCGTTGGGTCCGTCGGACAGCGCGCGGGCCGGGTCGGGGTGGGTTTCCATGAACAGTCCGGCCACGCCGGCGGCCACGGCGGCCCGCGCCAGCACCGGCACGAATTCGCGCTGGCCGCCGGAACGGTCGCCCTGCCCGCCGGGCAGTTGCACCGAGTGCGTGGCGTCGAACACCACCGGGCAGCCGGTTTGCCGCATCACGGCCAGGCCGCGCATGTCGACCACCAGGTTGTGGTAACCGAAGGACACGCCGCGCTCGCACACCATGACCCGGCCTTCGCCGCCGGCGGCGTTGGCCTTGGCCACCACCTGCGCCATGTCGTCCGGCGCCAGGAACTGGCCCTTCTTGATGTTGACCGGCTTGCCGCTGGCGGCGGCGGCTTCGATCAGATCGGTCTGGCGGCACAGAAAGGCCGGCGTCTGCAGCACGTCCACCACCTGCGCGGCGGCCTGCACGTCATCCGGTGTGTGCACGTCGGTCAGTACCGGCACGCCGAGCGTCTCGCGCACCTCGGCCAGGATCGCCAGGCCGGCGTCCCGGCCCGGACCGCGAAAGGACTTGCCGGAACTGCGATTGGCCTTGTCGAACGAGGCCTTGAAGATGAACGGCACGCCCAGCCGGGCGCAGATGTCCTTGAGCGTGGCGGCGGTGTCGAGCGCCAGCTGGCGGCTTTCCGCCACGCACGGCCCGGCGATCAGGAACAGCGGCCGGTCCAGGCCGACCTCGAATCCGCACAGGTTCATGCCGGCACCGGATGCGGGGCGCGCGCGGCGCGGTGGATGCGCGCCGCCTCGACGAAGCTGCCGAACAGCGGGTGGCCGTCGCGCGGGTTGGAGGTGAACTCCGGGTGGAACTGGCAGCCGATGAACCACGGGTGATCCGGCAGTTCGATGATCTCGACCAGGCCGCCCTGCTCGGAGCGGCCGGACACCACCAGACCCGCCGCCTCCAGGGCCGGCAGCAGGCGCGGGTTCACTTCGTAACGATGGCGATGGCGCTCGACGATGCGCTCCTTGCCGTAGATGCGCCGCGCCAGGGTGTCCTCGGCGAGCAGGCAGGTCTGGCCGCCCAGGCGCATGGTGCCGCCCAGGTCGGTGCCGGCGGTGCGCTGCTCGAGGCGGCCGCTTTCGTCCAGCCATTCGGTGATCAGGGCCACCACCGGCTGCGGCGTGGCCGGATCGAACTCGGTGCTGTGGGCGCCGTGCATGCCGGCGACGTTGCGTGCGAACTCGATCACCGCCACCTGCAGGCCCAGACAGATGCCCAGGTACGGGAGACCGTGCTCGCGCGCGAAGCGCACGGCGGCGATCTTGCCCTCGATGCCGCGCTCGCCAAAGCCGCCCGGCACCAGGATGGCATCCATGCCGGCCAGGCAGGCGGTGTCGTCGCTGTGCAGGGACTCGGCGTCGATGTAGTGCACGTTGACTTTCGTGCGGGTGTGGGCGGCGGCGTGATCGAGCGCCTCGTTCAGGGACTTGTAGGAATCGGCCAGGTCGATGTACTTGCCGACCAGGGCGATGTCCACCGCCGCGGTCGGGTGCTCGAAGTCGTGGATGTAGCGGTCCCAGGCGTCCAGGCGCGAGGTGCCGACCGGCAGGTCGAGGCGGCGGGCGACGAAATCGTCCAGGCCCTGATCGTGATAATGGCGCGGAATCTTGTAGATGTTGTCCAGGTCCTCGGCCGAGATCACGGCCTCGCGCGGCACGTTGGTGAACAGGGCGATCTTGCGCCGTTCTTCCTCCGGCAGCGGCTGCTCGGTGCGGCACAGCAGCACGTCCGGGCGGATGCCGATGGCCTGCAGCTCCTTGACCGAGTGCTGCGTGGGCTTGGTCTTGATCTCGCCGCTGGCGCGCAGGTACGGCACCAGCGTCAGGTGCATGTACAGCACGTCGTGGTGCGGGCGCTCCAGGCCCATCTGGCGGATGGCCTCCAGGAACGGTAGCGACTCGATGTCGCCCACCGTGCCGCCGACCTCCACCAGCGCCACGTCGGCGTCGCCGGCGCCCTCGACGATGCAGCGCTTGATCTCGTCGGTGACGTGCGGGATGACCTGCACGGTGCGCCCCAGGTACTCGCCGCGGCGCTCGTTGCGCAGCACCGCCTCGTAGACCTGGCCGGCTGTGAAGTTGTTGGCGCGGCGCATCGGCATGCGCCCGAAGCGCTCGTAGTGGCCCAGATCGAGGTCGGTCTCGGCGCCGTCGGCGGTGACGTAGACCTCGCCGTGCTGGAACGGGCTCATGGTGCCCGGGTCGACGTTCAGGTACGGATCAAGCTTCAGGAAGGTGACCTTCAGGCCACGCGACTCCAGCAGCGCGCCGATGGAGGCGGCGGCGATCCCCTTGCCCAGCGAGGAGACCACGCCACCGGTAACGAAGATGTATTTCGGCATGCGCGTCCGGGTGGCAAAAAGCGGGAAAAAAGCGCGCAAAAAGTACCAGATACGCCCTATCCGGACAATCGGCGGCGGCGCAGATCGCGCAGCGCCGCGGCCGCCGCGGTCGGCGCCGCGTCCGGCGCAAAGCGCGCGGCGGCGTACAGTTCCAGGAACCGCCGGGCGGCGGCGCGGCGCGGCGCCGACCAGCCGTCCGGCAGCCGCGCCAGGTAATCGGAAGCCGTCCACTGCGGTCGTTCCGGCAGGCCGCTGGTGCGCAGGAAGCGCCGCCACAGGCGCAGCCATTCGCGACTGTTGGCCGCCTGCGCGGCGACCCGGCGCAGGCGCCGGTACTCGCGCACGAACAGGCCGGCCAGCACCGCCAGACCCGCCAGCAGCACCGCCTGTACCTGGCCGTCGGTCAGTTCCACGCCCTGCCACCAGGCATCCAGGCGCGCCGCCAGGCGCTGCCAGGCGCGCTCCAGGGCGCCGCCACCGTAGTCGGCCACGGCCGCGCCGTAATCGAGCGGCGTCGCATCCAGCGTCTGCCAATGACCGGCCGCGTCCTGCCACTCGGCCCAGGCGTGGGCATCGCGCTCGCGCACCAGCCACAGGCCGCCGTCCAGCGGCTCGCTGACCCGATAGCCGGTCACCAGGCGCGCCGGCACGCCGTTGGCCCGCAGCGCGAGCACGGCCGCAGTGGCGTACCAGAAGCAGTGCGCCGGCTTGCGGTTGATGAAGAAATCCCGAAACGGCGCCTGCCGGTCGAGCCGGTAATTCAGGCTGTAGCGGCGGGCGCGCAGCTCGGTGCCGATGCGGCCCGCGGTCTGCGCCCGATTCGCGCCGGCCAGGCGGCCGGCCGCGGCCTGCAGCTCGGCGTCCCAGAACGCCGGCAGTGCCCGCGCCTCGGCCGCGGCCGCCGCTTCGGCCGCGGGTGGCCCGCCGGCGGCCTGCCAGCGGCGCTCGCCGCGGCCCGTGAACTGCGCCTGCAACACCCCGGCCGGGTCGCGGCTCAGGGCCGCTTCGGACAGATCGACGGTCTGCGTGCCCGGCGGCACGAAGATCAGGTTGTCGCGGCGCAGGCTGTGCGCCGCCAGCGACCAGCTGGCCGTGCCCGGCGCGAGCCGGTAGCGCTGGCCGCTGGCGGTGGTTTCGCGCGCCAGCTCCGGCTGAGCGGAATCGACGCCCTTCCACTCGTAACCGGCATCCAGCGTCAGCAGGCGGTTGCCGACCAAATACGGTGGCGGCGTGCCACTAGTGACCCACAGGCGCAGCACCGGCCGCCGCGCCGGGCGCAGAAAGCCGTCCGCCCGCAGCCGGGCCAGCGGCGCAAAGCCGGTCTCGCCACGCGGCGCCGGCAGGGCGCTGAACAGGGCGCCCAGCAGGGGCCGCTGCGCAGCGTGCAGGACCGGTTCCGCCAGCGGCAACAGCGCCAGCACCGGCACCAGCCACGCGGCGCGCAGCAGCGCCCGCCCGCCCAGCCGCGACACCATCGGCGCCAGCACCGCGGCCGCCGCGCCGATCCACGGCAGCGCCAGCGTGAGGCCGGCCGGCGGGATCCGGCGCGGGATCAGCAGCGCCAGAATCACCACCGCCACCACCAGCGTGTCGGTGGCCGGATCGCCGGCCTTGCCGGCGGGCGCCGGCGGCCTGGCGACCAGCAGCCACAGCAGCAATGCGACGCCGGCCAGGCACAGGCCGCCGAACACCGCAAAATCCGCCGCCCAGGAGTCCACCGGCGCCCAGTCCGCCAGCCCCAGATAGCCGAGCAGGCCACCGCTGACGAAGCTGATGAAGGCCAGTCCCGGCGTCGGCGCCAGCGGCCGCTGCCAGCCGAACCAGGCCGGCAGCGGCGCCAGCAATGCCAAGGCCCCGAACAGCAGCGCCGGCGCGGTCCACTGCATGGAAACCAGCACGTGCGCCCCGGCCGCCGCCACGGCGATGGCCAGCAATACATCCACGGCGCGCATCAGGCGGCCAGCTCGTGGTTGCCCGGCCCGGGCGGCAGCGCCCGGCCCGCGCGCCCGGCCAGGCGAAACACCAGCACCAGATGGCCGGCGGCCCGCCAGGCGGCGACCTGCGCGGTGATCGTGTCGGTCGCGTCCTCGGTCACCAGCAGATGCAAAAGGCCGGCTTCGGGCAGGCTCGCCGGCAGATGCGTCTGGCGCGCCGGTGGGCAGGTCGCCACGGCGCGGTGCAGGGCGGCCTCGTCGTCAATCGGCTGCCAGTCCGCGCCCAGCGCCAGTGCGTTCAGCGCCAGCGCCTCGGCCCGCGCGTGGGCCACCAGCTCCAGCACCAGCGCCAGGCGTCTGTCGAGCGCGGCCGCATCGCGCGGCCGCCGCTGCCAGGGTGCGAAACCGGCCACCGCCGTGTCGCAGCAGATGGCGATGCCGTCGGCGTGCAGCTCGCTGCCGCCGCGAAACACCCGCGACATCAGCTCACCCCGCCGCGCGCTGGCACGATGGTCCAGGCGCGTCGACGGATCGCCGATCTGATACGGACGGGTGTAGGCGTACTCGAGCGCCCCGGCATGACGGGCCGCGTGCACACCGGTCCTGAGGCAGCGCGTCGCCAGCTCGCGCAGCGGCGGCAGGCTCACCGGCAGCGGCGGCGGCAGCACCGCCAGCTCCAGCGGCAGCGCGGCGCCGACCGTGCTGCGGGTCAGGAACAAGGGAAAGAAGCTGTGCACGGCCAGACCAGGCAAACGCAGCAGGCCGCGCGCGCGGGGAATTACGACCGTCTCGCACACGCGGCTTTCGCCGGCCTCCAGCCGCTCGATCAGGGCACTGCGGGACGGCGCCACCGGCCGCCAGCCCGGTCCGCGCCACTCGCGCAACATCAGCTCGCGCGCCGGGCGGTGGCCCGTGTTGGTCAGGCGCACCTGGCCGCGACACGGCTGCCCGGCAACGGCGACCTCATGGTTCAGGCGCACCAGGTGCAGGCGCGGGCGCCATACCCGTCCTACGGCGGCGCTCAGGGCGAGCAGCGACAGGCCCGCCGCGGCAAGGCTCAGGTCGAAGCCCGGGTTGCTGCGCCGGGCCAGCAACAGCAGCAGGATGCTCGCCAGCAAAACCGCCAGGCCGCTGGCGGTCAGACCGTCGCGCAGCGCGCGCAGCGGCGCCCGCCAGCCGCCGCGCCGCTCGGTCAGGCGCGGCGGCTGGCGCAGTTCGAGCAGCCAGCGGGTCATCCGCCACAGGTGCCAGGCCAGCGGCTCCTGCGGCACGCGCAGCGGGCGGTCGGCAAATTCCTTCATGTCAGCCCGTCAGGCATCGTCGTCCCGCAGGAGCCCGGCCGTGCCGGGCGATCAATCGCGCGGCACTTGCTCAGTCGGCCGGAGCCTGCACGGCGCCGGCCGTGTTCAGCCATTTTTCCAGATCCTGCGGATCGGCCCGGCCTTCCAGTCGGGCCAGTACCTTGCCGTCGGCGCCGATCAGCACCGTGTACGGCAGCACGCCTGCGGTATTGCCCAGCCGGCGGGCGATGTCCATGGCCTCCAGGTCGCCGACCAGGCTCGGGTAGTTCAGCTTCAGGCGCGTGGCCAGTTCCCGAGCCGGCGCGGCCTGTTCGACCGCCACGCCCAGGAACTGCACGCCGCGGTTGCCATGGCGGTTCTGCAGGTCGATGAAATCCGGCATTTCCTCAAGGCACGGTCCGCACCAGCTGGCCCAGAAATTCAGTACCACCGTCTTGCCGGCGAACTCGGACAGTCGGCGCGGCTGGCCGTCGAGGTCTGGCAGGGAGAAGTCCTCCACCACCGCGCCATCGGTAATCGCTTCCAGTGCCGGTCCCGGCAGCAGAAACGTGCGCAGCGCCATGCCGGCGGCCAAGGCCACGAGCAGCAGTGCGGCAATGCCAAGCCGGCGACGCAGACTCATCGGCAATCACTCCGGAAGTTGCAGCTGCACGCTGACCGGCGCGTAGCACAGCCGATCCTGCGCGCAGCCCTGGTAGCGCAGGCCGACGGCCGCGCCCGGGCGGGCGGGAATGGGGAGGTGAATGTTCTGGTCGCCGCGCAGGACCGCCACGCGGCCGAACTCGGGATCTTCATAGATATCGCCCGGCGGTAGCTGGGCATGCAGCGGCGCGCCGGTGGCGTCGGTCAGTTGCAGACGGTCGCGGTACAGGTAATGACCGGGCGCGATGCGAAACTGCACCTGCAGCCTGCCGTCGGCGCCGGCCACCAGTTGCGGCGCAAAGGCCTGTTGCGGGCTCAGGACGGCGGGCTTGTCGCCCAGCAGGTCGGCCAGGTCGGCCGTGGCAGCAGGCACCAGCAGGCAGCCGGCCAGCAGCGCCAGAGCCCTACCCACCCCGCGCGTCCAGCCAGGCCAGATATGCCGGATTGCCGGCCAGCACCGGCAGCGCCAGCAGCTCCGGCACTTCATAAGGATGCAGCTCCAGCAGCCGGCGTTCGAGCGCCGGGTAGTCGTCGGCGCGAGCCTTGATCAGCAGCAGGCATTCGTCGGTCCTTTCCAGTTGTCCCTGCCATCGATACACGGAGCGGGCACCCGGCAACAGCGTGACACAGGCAGCCAGGCCTTCTTCGACCAGCGTGTCGGCGATTCGTGCGGCACTGGTGCCATCGGCACAGGCCGACAGCACCAGGCGATAGGGCAGAACATCGGTGGTCATGCCGGCTCAGGCCTTGGCGCCCAGGCCTTGCCCAGACCCTTGCAAAGCGCTCTCCAAGGCCCCATCTGGTCCGGGTGAGCGGTGCGCCCCCTTGACGCGAGGGGCGTTGCGCCTATCATTTGGCACTCTCGGCACGAGAGTGCTAATGCACCCCGGCAGCCCGTTCCTGAAACGTGCGGGTCCGGCTGGATTTTTTCGCAGTTCATTACCGGAGGCATGAATGAACATTCGTCCCCTTCACGACCGCGTCGTGATCCGTCGCATGGAAGAGGAACGCAAGAGCGCGGGCGGCATTGTACTGCCCGACTCGGCGACCGAAAAACCGATCCTGGGCGAAGTGCTCGCGGTCGGCCCGGGCAAGATGCTGGACAACGGCGAAGTGCGCAAGTTGCAGGTCAAGGTCGGCGACAAGGTGCTGTTCGGCAAGTACGCCGGTACCGAGGTCAAGCTCGGCCTGAGCGACAAGGAAGTCCTCGTGATGCGCGAGGACGATCTGATGGGCGTCGTCGAAGACTGAGCCCCGTTCACACCCAACCATTCACTGAGGAATTGAACAATGGCTGCTAAACAGGTGCATTTCGGGTCCGATGCCCGCACCGCCATGATGCGGGGTGTCAACACCCTGGCCAACGCCGTCAAGGTCACCCTGGGTCCAAAGGGCCGCAACGCGGTGCTGGAGAAGTCCTTCGGCGCGCCGACCATCACCAAGGATGGCGTGTCCGTGGCCAAGGAAATCGAGCTGGCCGACAAGCTCGAGAACATGGGTGCGCAGATGGTGAAAGAGGTGGCTTCGCACACCTCCGACGAGGCCGGTGACGGCACCACCACCGCCACCGTGCTGGCGCAGTCGATCGCCGTCGAGGGCATGAAGGCGGTTGCCGCCGGCATGAACCCGATGGACCTGAAGCGCGGTCTGGACAAGGCCGTTACCGCTGCGGTCGAGGAAATCAAGAAGCTGGCCAAGCCCTGCACGGACCGCAAGTCGATCGCCCAGGTCGGCACGATTTCGGCCAACTCCGACACCTCGGTCGGCGAGATCATCGCCGAGGCCATGGACAAGGTCGGCAAGGAAGGCGTGATCACGGTTGAGGAAGGCCAGAGCCTGGAGAACCAGCTGGAGCTGGTCGAGGGTATGCAGTTCGACCGCGGTTACCTGTCGCCTTACTTCATCAACAACCAGCAGTCCATGAACGTGGAGCTGGATAACCCGTTGATCCTGCTGTACGACAAGAAAATCTCCAACATCCGCGAGATGCTGCCGGTGCTGGAAGCGGTCGCCAAGTCCGGCCGCTCGCTGCTGGTGGTGGCCGAGGACGTCGAGGGCGAGGCCCTGGCCACGCTGGTGGTCAACAACATCCGCGGCATCGTCAAGGTGTGTGCGGTCAAGGCGCCGGGCTTCGGTGATCGTCGCAAGGCGATGCTCGAGGACATGGCCATCCTGACCGGCGGCACTGTCATTGCCGAGGAGACCGGCATGACCCTGGAGAAGGCCACCCTGGAAGACCTGGGTCAGGCCAAGAAGGTGCAGATCGACAAGGACAACACCACCATCATCGACGGCGCCGGCAAGGCCGAGGACATCCAGGCGCGCATCAAGCAGATCAACCGTCAGATCGAGGACACCACCTCCGACTACGACAAGGAAAAGCTGCAGGAGCGCGCGGCCAAGCTGTCCGGCGGCGTGGCGGTGATCAAGGTCGGTGCCTCCACCGAAGTCGAGATGAAGGAAAAGAAGGCGCGCGTCGAGGACGCCCTGCACGCGACCCGTGCGGCGGTGGAAGAAGGCGTGGTGCCCGGCGGTGGCGTGGCGCTGGTGCGCGCGGCGGCCAAGATCAAGGACCTGAAGGGCATCAACGAAGACCAGAACGTCGGCGTGCGCATCGCCCTGCGCGCCATGGACGAGCCGCTGCGCCAGATCGTCGCCAACGCCGGTGACGAGCCGTCGGTGATTCTGGACAAGGTGCGCTCGGGCGCGGACGCCAATTTCGGCTACAACGCCGGCAGCGGCGAGTACGGTGACATGGTTGCCATGGGCATCCTGGACCCGGCCAAGGTGACGCGCGTGGCCCTGCAGAACGCAGCCTCCATCGCCGGCCTGCTGATCACCACCGAAGTTGCGGTGGCGGAAGTACCGGAGAAGAAGGAAGCCGGCGGCGGCATGCCGGGCGGCATGGGCGGCATGGGTGGCATGGGCGGCATGGACATGATGTAAGGTCCGCCGACCTGTACCCGACGAGGCGCTGAATACGTCAGCGTTCCTGTTCGAAGAAAACCCCGGGGGCCCACAAGGCGCCCGGGGTTTTTTGTGTCCCGTGCGGCGCGACAATAGGGCAGCAGGTGCCAGACTCGCCGACCGCCAGCGCCCGAACCGAATCAAGAGAACCCCGGATCATGACCAAACCCGCCCTTGCTGTCCCCATCGGTGATCCGTGCGGCGTTGGCCCGGAGATTCTTGCCAAGGCCATGGCGACCGGCCAGCCGCAGCGTCTGGCGCGGCTGCTGTTCATCGGCAGCGCGGAGGCCATGCGCCGGGGCGTGGCGGTGGCAGGCGCCGATCTGGCCGTAAGGCCGGTGACCTCGGTCGCCGCGGTCGAGGATGACGCACGCGTCATATCCATCCTGGACGATGGGCAGCTGGACCCGGCCGAGATCGTCTATGGCCAGGAGCGCGCCGCCTGCGGCGCCGCCGTCGGCCGCTGGATCGGTCAGGCGCAGGACTTGGCCCAGATCGGCGAGGTGGCCGGGCTGGTGATGGGCCCGATCAACTCGGAGGCCATGGCCGCTGCCGGAGCACTGGGCGCTCTGCTGAACGCCAAGCCCGGCGAGCGCCTGCTGACGCTGTTTTCGGGGCCGCTGCGCATCACCCACATCTTCGACCACGTGTACCTGCGCGACGTGTGCGCCGGCCTGACGGCCGATCTGGTGGCCCGCTCGATCCGCCTGACCCACGAGACCCTGCGCGGCTGGGGCGTGGCCAATCCGCGCATCGGCGTGGCGGGTCTGAACCCGCACGCCCACGGCCCGGAAGAGGACGCCGCCATCACGCCCGGCGTGGCGCAGGCGCGGGCCGGCGGCATCGACGTCAGCGGCCCGATCTCGCCGGACACGGTGTTCCGGCACTGCATCGACGGCCGCTACGACGTGGTGGTCGCCATGTGCCACGACCAGGGCCACATTGCCCTCAAGACCTGGGGTTTCGAGGGCAACTGCGGCGGCTTCATCGGCATGCCGTACCTGTTCATGACAGTTGGCCACGGCACCGCCTTCGACATTGCCGGCAAGGGCATTGCCAGCCACGCCATGATCCTGTCGGCGCTCAACCAGTGCGCGCAGTTCGCCGCCGGTCGGGGCTTTGTGGCAGCCTGACGGCCGGTCCGACACCACCACACACGGGGCAAAGATGGCCAATCCGTTGAATCAGCTGCAGGCCCAGTTGCTCAAGGCGGGCCTGGTCAAGACCGACCAGATCCGCAAGGTGGCACAACAGAAACGCGACACCGCCCGGCGCGGTCCGGCGCCGGACCCGGCGGCCGAGCAGCTGCGCCAGGCTCAGCAGCAGAAGGCCGAGCGCGACCGCGCGCACAACCGCCAGCAACAGGAACAGCGCGAGCGCAAGGCGCAGGCGGCGCAGCTGCGGCAGTTGATCGAGAGCCAGCGCCTTGATCGCAAGGGCGGGGAGGCGGCGTATCAGTTCGTCGAGTCCGGCAAGATCCGAAAGATCTACCTGCACGAGGCGCAACGCGTGCAGGTGGTCAAGGGCGCCCTGGCGGTGGTCCGGCTGGGCAGGAACTTCGAGCTGGTGCCGCCCGCCACCGCCCAGAAAATCGCCGAGCGTGATCCGACGTTGGTGGTGGTGCTGAACGCGGAATCACCGCCGCCGGCCGCGGCGGCGCCCGATCCCTACGCCGACTATCCGGTCCCCGATGATCTGATGTGGTAGCCCGCCCGGGCGGCGGGGCTAGCGCAGCCCCAGCCGCCGCAGGCTGCGGTCGATCCACTGGGCAGTGAGCTTTTCCTGCACGCCGTTCTGGCGCAGGCGCTGACCGAGGCAGGCGAAGTCCACCTCGTCCAGCGGCTGGTCCTGGTTGAAGCAGGTAAACACCGGCGCCAGCGGCCGGCCGCTGGCCGGATCGCGGCGGCCCTGCAGGCACTGCGCGCAGACCTCTTTCATCATGCACTGCATCGGCGAGTTGATTGAGCCGATGGCGACGTGGGGCTTCAGATACGGCGCCAATACGGCGTGGCGGGCCGCGGTCACGGCCGCCATCATGCGGTCCGAGCCGATGGCGATGATGCGGTCGACGTCCGACAGGGCAATCGCCACCTCGCCCAGTTCCCCGGCCGCATAGGCGCGCATGGCTTGCACGATGTTGCCGGTGAAGGCCCGGTCCTGCGCCCGGCCGGGCGTGAAGCCGGGTGCCTGATCGCAGGTCCAGACCACGACATCGGCGGCGGCCTCGATGTCGGCCACTCGGTAGCGATCCGGCGCGTGCTTGTAGCCCGCGAAGTAGACGACGCGCGAGCCGGCCTGCCGCAGCGCCTTGCCGATCGACAGCAGCACCGCATTGCCCAGGCCGCCGCCGGCCAGCAGCACGGTCTCGCCGGCGGGGATTTCGGTCGGCGCGCCGGTCGGGCCCATCAGCACCACCGGCTCGCCCGGCGTCAGATGCGCGCACAGGTCCGACGAGCCGCCCATCTCCAGCACGATCAGCGCCACCAGGCCGCGTTCACGGTCCACCCAGGCGCCGGTCAGGGCCAGACCCTCCATGGCCAGCGTGGTGCCGTCGTCGCGGCGGGCCAGCGTCTCGAAGTTCTGCAGGCGATAGAACTGGCCCGGCTCGAAGCGCTGCGCCGCCAGCGGCGCGTGCACGACCACCTCGACGATGGTCGGCGTGAGGCGCTGCACGCGCTCGACGTGTGCCCGCAGCAAACCGTGCAGGCGCCGCTGAAATGCGTCTGCCGTCTCCTGACTGGCCGGTGCGCGCGCGGCGAGCAGGCGGCTGACCACCGGGTAGCCGCGCTTGGCGCTGGCCATGGCCTTGACCACGTTGCCGGCGAAGCTCGGGTGCAGATCGCCGAAGAAGCTGACCGCCCGGCCGTCGGGCCGCCGCTGGGTCAGCATCGGCACCTCGCCGGACTTGGCCAGGCGCGGCGCCGCTTGCGGTTCGCCGTTCTCGTCCAGGCTGCGGAAATAGCCGCCGTCGAGCGCCAGTCCGGTCGGCGCCTCGCGTTGCAGCACGGTGTTTGGCACCGTGCCGGCAGCGACCAGCACGGCGCGCGCCGGCATTAGCTGTCGCTGCCCGTTGGCCGTCAATTTGCCGTCCTCACCCGGCGCCTGAAGCTCGACTTCGAGGCCGCTCAGGTGGCCGTGGGCGTCCACCTGCACCGCGCTCGGCGCCAGGCATTCGGCGAACTCGACGCCTTCCTCCAGCGCCTTGAGGACCTCTTCGTGATTGAGCGTATAGCAGGGCGCATCGACCAGCCGGCGCCGATAGACCAGCGTGGCGCCGCCCCAGGACTTGAGCAATTCCAGAATGCGCGGAGCGCGGGCCTCGGCGGTCGCCGCCTCGCGCTCGGCGCGGATGGCGCGCGCGTGGGCGATGAACTCGTCGGCAATGGTTTGCTCTTCGGCATCCCAGGCGCTGCGCACGGCATCCTGCCCGCGCTCGGCGCACAGCGTCTCGTAGCGGGTGAGGAATTTCTCCACCTGCAGCGGGTAATAGGCCAGCGCCTCGGTGGCGGTGTCGATGGCGGTCAGGCCACCGCCGATCACCAGCGCCGGCAGGCGCAGTTGCAGGTTCGCGATGGAGTCGCGCCGCGCTGCGCCGGTCAGCTGCAGGCCCATCAGGAAATCGGAGGCCTGGCGCACGCCGCGGGCCAGGCCATTGGGCACGTCCACGTAGCGCGGCCGGCCGGCACCCATGGCCAGCGCCACGTGGTCGAAGCCAAGATCAAACGCATCGTTCAGCGTCAGCGTGCCGCCCAGGCGCACGCCGCCGTGCAGGCGAAAACCGGCCCGCCGCTCCAGCAGCAGGCGGATCAGCTTCAGGTAATTCTTGTTCCAGCGCACGGTGATGCCGTACTCGGCCACGCCGCCGAAGCCGGCCGTGACCCGCGCGTCGAGCGGCTCGAACAGCTCCTCGACGTTGCGGATCAGGCGCGGTGGACGGCGTGTGCCGTCCGCCTCCACGCCGGTGAGGTCCGCCGGCAGCGGCTCGATCTTCAGGCCGTCGACGCCGACCACGGCGTGGCCGTCATTGAGCAGGTGATGCGCCAGCGTGTAGCCGGCCGGACCCATGCCCGCCACCAGTACCTTGCGACCGCTGGCCGGGCGCGGCAGCGGGCGCCTCAGGTCGAGCGGGTTCCAGCGCGTCAGCAGACTGTAGATCTCGAAGCCCCAGGGCAGCTCCAGCACGTCGCGCAGGGTGCGCGTCTCCACCTGCGGGATGTCGACCGGCTCCTGCTTCTGGTAGATGCAGGCCTTGGTGCAGTCGTTGCAGATGCGGTGGCCGGTGCCGGCCAGCATCGGGTTATCGACCGTCACCATCGCCAGCGCGCCCAGGCTGTAGCCCTGGGACTTGAGCAGGTTCATCTCGGAGATGCGCTCGTCCAGCGGGCAGCCTTGCAGCGGCACGCCCAGCGCGCTGCGCTTGAACTCGCCGTGCTTCTCGCGCAGGCCGTGCGAGCACGAATCCTTGCCCTGGTTGTGGCACCAGATGCAGTAGTTGGCCTGGTCCTGGGCGTATTGCAGATCGCCGCCGGGGTCGGTCAGGGCAAAGCCCTCGCGGCGGCGCAGGTGATCGGCCGCCGGCCCGTGGCGCGTGATGACCTGCTCGGTGACGGTGCTGACCGGTACCAGGCGCTGCGGGTCGAGCTTGTGCGGCTCGCGAAACAGCACGCCGTGGCGGTGCTGCGCCTGACCGGCCGGCGCATGCAGTGCCCAGGCGGCGTAGCGCAGCGCCAGGTCGAGTTCGGCGGTGTGCCGGTCCGCAGTGTCGGACCAGTCATTTACATGGCGGGCGAAGGCCAGATCCGAGAATGGCTCGCCGAACAGCGCCTCAAGCTGCGCGGCCAGCGCCGGCCCGTCCTCACCCGCCGCCTGCTCGGCGGAGAGCTTGCGCGCCGCCTGGCGCTGCACGAAGTGGCGCTTGCAGGTGTACAGCGGCGCCAGCGCCTGGTGGCGCGCTTGCAGGGCGCGCACCTCGGCGCCGATGCCGAACAGGGTGCCCAGAAAGTCTTCCAGGTGCGGCGCCAGCGCGACCAGCAGGTCGCTGTGGGCCTTGTCGTCGAGCGTTTCGGGTTGCCTGCGGCCGGCCAGCAGGCGCTCTGTCAGGGTCGGCTCCGACCCGGCAAGCCAGGCGACGAAGCTCTGATCCATACGGTCCAAACCGGCATCGTCGTAGAGGATTTCGGCCGGCAGGTCGAAGGCGAGGTGCAGCGGGGCGGGCGCGGGGCGTGACATGACGGGCAGGCTTCGTTCGAGGGGTCGCGTATTGTAGGCGACCGCCCCGGCGCGCCTGATGAACGGTATCGAACGTGCGCCGTGCTGGCGCTGTCCAGATCGTGCGCTAGCGCTGCAGCGGATACCCGGCGTCGCGCCAGGCGTTGAAGCCGCCGGCCAGGGACAGCACCTTGCGGTAGCCCATGCGCTGCAGGCTGTCGGCGGCCAGCGCCGAGCGCCCGCCCGAGGCGCAGTACAGCACGATGGGCTGGTCCGGGTCCGGCGCCAGCTGTTCGATCTTGCCTTCCAGAATGCCGCGCGGTACTGGCGTAGCGCCCGGAATGTGGCCATCGGCCCACTCGGCCGGCTCACGGGTGTCGATCAGCAGGCCAAGACTCGCGCCCTCGCGACGCAGATCGTCGATGCCGATTTCACGGATGCGGGTCTTGGCGTCCTGCAGCAGGGCCTGATAGCGCGTCATGCGAATACTCCGGGCTGGACGGCCGGCAACGCTACACCATGCACGACAGCTGCGTCATTTCATGGTCGTTGTTGATCAGCATGACCTTCTTGAAGGCCAGCCTGAAATCGTCACCGTGCGGCCGCAGGCGGTGCTCGGTGCGGCCGATCCACTCCACCGGGTCGCGCCGGTTCACGCGCAGCTCGGTCAGGTGAAAGTTCGAGAAGGTCTGGATCAGCCCGTCCGGGCCGTCGTAGATCTCGATGTTGGATACCAGCCGGCGCAGGCGCGAGCGGGGCTCCTGCGTCCAGGCCATGCCGGTCCTGGTGATGCGCGCCACGCGCAGGCGAAGGCGCGCGTGGTCGTCGTAGATGATGGACAGCTGGCGGGTGGGGTCGACGTCGTCCTGGTTGCAGGGCACCCAGTACAGGGCGTCCTCGTCCCACAGGGCGAGCCAGTCGTCCAGGCGCTGCTCGTCGGCCAGGCGCGCCTCGCGGTACAGGAATTGCTCCACGGCATAGCGATCGAAAGGCATCTGCGCGCTCCTCCTCAGGGGCTGCTCATCAGTTCGAGGTAATGGCGCCACTGCGTGCGCATGGTCAGTTCGCTCAGATCACCCTGATAGGGGATGCCGTCCTCGTCCGGCTGTACCGGCAGGTGCGCGCAGCGGTTCATGAGAATCCACTCCACCTCGCGCGCCGCCAGGCCCTGGTAGTTGCGGGCCCACACTTCGATGTCGTCGGACAGCTGGAAGCCGGCCGGGCCGTAGGCGCCCTCGTCGCGGCGCAGGCGGGCGGTGTTGATCGCGTCCGGCGCGCCCTTGAACAGGCACGGCGCGTAATAGATGTAGGTCTCGTTCACGCTGACCGGCACGCACCAGCGGATTTCCTGCAGCATGTTGAACAGGTTCGGGAAGATCACCGTGTGCGCCGGGCCTTCGGTGAGAATCCGATTCGCCTTTTCCTTGCCGTGCAGGCGTTCCAGGCCCGCCAGATACTCGCGCTGGGCCGATTCGGGAATGTCGGCGGACCATTCGCCGGTGTAGGTCATGCCGGTCACGCGCCGCTGCGGGCGCATGTCCAGGTCCGAGTGGCCGTTGCCCAGGTCACGTGCGTGGATGAGGCCGAAATAGCCCTTGCCCGGCGGCGGCGGTTTCTGGCCTTCCTTGGCCTCGAACATGTTGCCCAGGTACATGTTCGAGCCGTGCGTCTGGTAGACGTGGTAGGAGTCGACCGAGTTCTCCATCCACATCTTCCAGTTGCACTCGATGCGCATCTGGTAGACGCCGTGGTTCATGGTGATTTCGCCGGTCGGCGACAGGTCGCAGAAGCGGTCGATGTTGGCCGCGGCCGGGCCCAGGTGTTCCTGCAGGCTCTTGCCGGTCTTGCCCATGCTGGCGAAGATGAAGCCGCGGTATTGCTCCACCCGCGGCACGCGAAACAGGCCGTTGTCCTCGCGCCTGAAATCCGGCGGGTAGTCCTCGCGAAACAGGATGCCCTTCAGGTCCCCTTCACAGCTGTAGGTCCAGCCGTGGTACGAGCAGGTGAAGGTCTGCGCATTGCCGCGGCGCGCCTGGCAGATGGTGTTGCCGCGGTGCGTGCAGCGGTTCAGCAGCACCCGTACCTGCATGTCCTTGCCGCGGGTGATGATGATCGGCTGCTGGCCGAGGAGGCCGGTGCGGTAGTCGCCGACGTTCGGGACCTCGCTTTCGTGGCCGACGAACACCCATTCGCGGTACCAGATGCGGTTCAGCTCTTCCTCGAAGATGGCGGGGTCCGTGTACAGACTGCCGTGCACGCGGTCCGGGCGGACCAGAGCGGCGTAGTCGATCAGCGACGAGCGGGTTGCCATGTCCATGACGGGGCTCCTCTTGCAGGGTATGTCGGGGGCGCTTCGAAGTGGCGCCTCGGTGGCCAGTCTAGTGCGGTCGCGCCGGGCCGTGAACGAAAAACCGATCGTTCGGTCGAAAAAACCGTCGGCTGGAAGGTTCACCGGCTCAGCTGCGCCCGGCCGGCGGCGTGCCGGGCGTCGCGCCCTCGCGCTCCTGGCCACAGCGGGCGCAGCGCCAGCGCGACGGCGTGCGCCCGGGCGCCGCGTGCGGCCCCAGGTCCACCAGTTGCCAGTTGTGATAACCGTCCTGGCACTGCCGGCGGGCGCGCTCGCCCGACAACTGGTCGCGGCTTCGAAAGCGCAGGATTCTGGCCATCAGCGGCTCCGGAACTCAGGCCGACACGATGCTTGAAAGCTTACGCCCGGTGCCGTCATCGTTGCCGGCGATGCAGGCGGCCAGCTGGCGGTAGCTGTCGGTCAACTGCGCCAGGCTGTAGCGGGCGTTGGCGGGGCTCGGATTGGGACTGACGAAGATGCGCGCCCCGGCAAAGGTCTGCGGCTGCAGGCCGGGCGCGATCACATCCTGCTGCGTCAGCACATGCCGGCAGAACGCCCGGTAGGCCGTGGCGCCATGGAACCACAGCAGCGGCGGCCGGCAGTTGTCGATCACCTGGGCCAGTCGCGCGGCGCCGGCGCGGTAATCCGCAGCGCGCAGATGGTGCGCCATCGACGACGCGGTCTTGCACAGGTCCGTAAAGCCGATGCGGTCGCGGGCCAGGATCAGATTCATTGCCGCCGGACCGGGCGTGACCGGCGCTGCCAGCAGGCCGCTGGCGTTCAGCGCCGGCCAGAAGCGGTTCTGCGGGTTGGGAAAATAGAAGCCCTCGCGCACCGCCCGCAGCGACGGATTGATGCCCACCGACAGTAGGCGCAGCCCGGGCGCGAGGTAATCGGGCAGGGTATCCATGGCGGCGCTGCGATCGGTTGCGATGGTTGAGTCTATGGGGCGCCGGACGCGGCCGGACCGGTGGCCGGGAACTTTGTCCCGGTGCGCGTATCCTAAACAAGCGCACTGGTGTCAGCCGGCACCACTGTGGAAAAGATTCCAAACACCCCAATTCCAGGAGGCCGTCCCATGGATCAGAAAGCAAAAGCCGAAGCGAGCACCCCACCCGATGAGCGGGTCACCGACCGGGCAGCGCGCAGCGCGCACGAAACCATCGACCGCGTCGCCGAGCACGCCCGCTCGACCGAGGACCGCCTGCGCGATTC
This sequence comes from Immundisolibacter sp., assembly GCF_014359565.1. Lineage (NCBI taxonomy): Bacteria > Pseudomonadati > Pseudomonadota > Gammaproteobacteria > Immundisolibacterales > Immundisolibacteraceae > Immundisolibacter > Immundisolibacter sp. The sequence goes on from NZ_JACIZD010000003.1 coordinate 254,627, forward strand.
TGCCAGCCACGCTGGCGAGCGAGCGCGCGCGGCCGCCGAGCAGGTGCGCGAGCGCGGGCACGAATACGGCGACGACATCCAGCGCTTCGTGGCGGCCCGTCCGCTTGCGGCGCTGGGTATTGCCTTCGCGGCGGGCTGGCTGATTTCGCGACTGGGCCGCCGCTGACAGGCACGGCGAGTGGAAGTTCCCCCGCCGCCTGGCGCCGGGGCCGGTCTGCGCGAGAGTCTGGGCGAAACGCTGCGCGCCATCCGCGGCTACCTGGCGGAACTGCTCGAATTGGCGGTCGAGGAGGCGCGCCTGAGCATCACCGTCTTGACGGTGGTGGGGATTCTTGCCGCCGCGATCGTCCTGCTGCTGGTCACCGCTTGGCTGGCACTGGTGGCCGCGGCGGTGGTGCTGGCCGTGCGGGCCGGCATGGACTGGCCGGCAGCGCTGCTGGGCGCCGCTGCGCTCAATGGGCTGGCATGCGTGCCGCTGGTGATTTATGTCCGCTGCCTGATTCGTGGCCTCGGGTTTTCCGCCACGCGCGAAAGCGTGGCGCTGCAAGCGCCGCAAGACCTGCGCGCATGATGGGACTGGCCAGTGCCCGGGCCCGCTGCGACCAACAGCGCCTGCGCGTCGAGCAGGCGCGGTCTCGGGTGCAATGGTGGCAGGCACAGACGCGCGCTGCGGCAGTGCGCGCCACAACCTCGGTACCGGCCCTACTGGCGGCGGCTGTTGCCGGGTGGTGGGTCGGCAGGCGCAGGGTGACCCGTCAGCCGCGCTTCGGCGCGAACGCACGGATCACCGGGCAGTCCGTGCGCCATCTGTTGGTGCAGGCACTGCGCGTGTGGACGTTCTGGCGTGGTGTGCAGATGAATCTGGGTATCGCCCCGTCGCGTCACGCGGTTGCCGCACGGCAGGATGGGCGCCCATCCGCCACGCCGCATTCCGGCCCATCGGGCAGGCCATGACTGCCGTCAGTTACAGCCAACCAGCGCGGCCAATGACAACGCAAGCGGGGCCTGGGTGACGGTGTTGCGTATTCTGGACGGTGAGCATCCGCCGCGGCGCGATTGGCGGCGGCGTTTGCAGCGGGCGCTGTACTGATGGCGGCGGCGCGTTTTTTCCTGATGGCCGGCGCGCTCAATGCGGCGCTGGCGGTGATGCTGGGCGCCTTCGGCGCGCACGGGCTGCGCGGGCGGCTGCCGGCGGATATGCTGGCCATCTATCAGACCGGCTGCCAATACCACGTCTACCACGCGCTTGGCCTGCTGCTGGTCGGCCTGTTGGCCCTGCATGCGCCGACCAACAGCGCGCTGCGCTGGAGCGGCTGGCTGATGCTGGCGGGCGTGCTGCTGTTCAGCGGCAGCCTGTACCTGTTGGCGATCACCGGCCAGCGCTGGTTGGGGGCGATCACCCCGCTCGGTGGCAGCGCCTGGATTGCCGCCTGGTTGTTGTTGGTCTGGGCGGCGCGTGGTGTTGGGAGGTAGGCGCCTGCGCGTGATTTCCGGCGGCCAGACCGGCGTCGATCGCGCCGCGCTGGATGTGGCGCTGGAGCTTGGCCTGCCCTGCGGCGGCTGGTGTCCGGTCGGCCGGCGCGCCGAGGACGGGCCGATTCCGACCCGTTACCCGCTTACCGAAACGGCCAGCGCCGACTACGGCGAGCGCACCCGGCGCAACGTGGCCGAGGCCGACGCGACGCTGGTGCTGTGCCACGGGGGGCTGAATGGCGGCACGCTGCTGACGGTGGAGGCGGCCCTTGAGCTGGACAAGCCGTGTCTGGTCATCGACCTGCGCCGGCCCTGGCAACCTTCGCAGGTGCAGTCGTGGCTGCATGCCTGCGCGGTGACTACCGTGAATCTGGCCGGCCCGCGCGAGACCGGCACACCCGGCATTCATGCGCTGGCGAGCGATTTTCTGCGCGCCGTTCTGGCACCGGCGGTGGCTGACAAGACCGGCTGACTGGTCGCCGGAACGGACCGTGCGCCGCGGTCAGTGCAGCGGCCCGCTCCCCATGTCATCGAGCAGGCGCTCCACCGCGGCGCGGTCGTAGTGGTAGTGCTGGTTGCAGAACTCGCAGTCCACGTCGATGCCGCCGCGCTCGGCCAGCAGGGACTCGATTTCCGCCCGGCCCAGCGCCAGCAGCGTCGCCTCCACGCGCTGGGCGGAACACGAACAGCCAAAGCGCATCGCCTGCGACGCCAGCAGGTGCAGGTCTTGGTCACCGAACAGCCGGCCCAGCAAGCGCGTCGGTTCCAGGTGCAGCAGTTCCTGCGGGCGCGTGGTGCCGGCCAGTGCCGCCACGTGCTCCCACTGCGCCGCATCGTCCGGCCCGGCGCTGCCCGGCAGGCGCTGCAGCAGCAAACCGGCCGCGCGCGTCGGGTCCGCCGCCAGCACGATGCAGCCTGGCAGCTGATCGGAGCTCGCGAAATAACCCTCCAGCGTGGCCGCGAGGCCACCGGCGGCCAGCTCCACGATGCCCTGGTAGCGGCGCCCGTCGCCGCGGGCATCCAGCGTGATCACCAGTCGCCCGTCACCCAGCAGCGCATGCCAGTCGGTGTCGTGGAGCGGTTCTTCCCAGCGCGCCAGCGCCCGCACCGTGGAACCGGCCCGGTTGTCGGCCACCAGCAGACGCAGCGGGCCGGCACCGCGCAGCTCGACGATGACCTGTCCGGCGGCCTTCAGATTGCTGCCCAGCAGCGCCGCACCGGCCAGCAGCTGGCCGAGCAGTTCGCGAACGGCGGGCGGGTAATGGTGACGCGACAGCACGTCCTGCCAGGTCGTTTCGAGCTGCACCAGCAGGCCGCGCACCGGCGCCTGGGCGAACGTGAACCGGTGCAGCGTATCGGACGACATGGCGGGGATTCGAAAGAACGGGCGGCCAGTATAGCGGGCCGCCCATCCGTGGCCGGCGCCGGGCGCGTTTCAGATCACAGCTGCGAGGTGCAGTTCGGGCAACGCGTCGCCGCCACCGGGATGGCCGTGCAACAGTGGGGGCATTCGCGGGTCGCCGGGGCTGGCGGAGGCTCGGCCTTTTTGAGCCGGTTCAGGCTGCGGATCAGCATGAACACCGCAAACGCGACGATCACGAAGCTGACGATCGAGTTGATGAACAGCCCGTAGTTGATGGTGACCGCGCCCGCCGCCTTGGCCGCGGCCAGCGACGTGTACGGACCGGCAGTCGCACCCTCGCGCAGCACCGCAAACAGGTTGGAGAAGTCCACCTGGCCCAGCAGCAGGCCGATCGGCGGCATCAGCACGTCGTCGACCAGCGACTTGACGATGGCGCCAAAGGCCGCGCCGATGATGATGCCGACCGCCATGTCGACCACGCTGCCGCGCATGGCGAACTCCCGAAATTCCTTCAGCACGCTCATGTGTGTTCTCCCGGATTGCAGCACCGGCCCGGCGAGGCCGGGCGCCCGGAATTGTGCGTTTCGGGTGCAGGAAATACCAACGCATATTTGGCAGCCGTGCAATTGCCAGTGTTGAGTGTGTGGACATCCCTGAAGGTGTCGAGCGACGTCGGTCGCACCATCTTGGGTCGCTAATCGGGCGCTGCGCTTCAAAGCGAGACATCTTGATTGCATCGAAGGAAAAAATGCCACGCCCAAGCCCGGTTTGATTGGCCTGACACTTGCTTGTACCATTCGCGGCCCTTTGCCCCTGCGTGGCTTGCCCGTCTGGCAAAGGAATCGTGAAGCAATTGCCTACAGCAATCGGAGACGAGCAACTCATGAAGCAAGTAATCCTGACCTCGCTGGCTGCGGCCGGCCTACTGGCCGCGACCGGGGCTGCCGCCGACATCACCGGCAACGTTGGCCTGACCAGCGACTACGTGTTCCGAGGCATCAGCCAGACCGACGAGAAGCCGGCCATTCAGGGCGGCCTGGACTACGCGCACAGCAGCGGTGCCTATGCCGGTGTGTGGGCCTCCAATGTCGATTTCAACGACGGCGACGAGGCGCAGATCGAGATCGACATGTACGCCGGCATGACCGGCAAGATCGACGACCTGGGCTGGAAGTTCGGCGGCGTTTACTACAACTACCCGGGCGTCGCCGACAGCTCCGGCCTGAAGTACGACTACTGGGAATTCGGCCCGACCCTGACCTACCCGATTGGGCCGGCCACCGCCAGCCTGCTGGTCCTGTGGAGCCCGAACTTCTACAACGAAACCGGCAAGGGTCTGTACTCCGAACTGGGCCTGTCGGCGCCGATCGGGCCGGCTGAGCCGGGTGGGCCGTTCGGTCAGTTCAACCTGGGCGGCACCTTCGGCCACCAGGACATCGAGCGCAACGCCAAGTTCGGCACCCCGGACTACAACAACTGGAGTGTGTACGCCTCCACCACTGTGGCGGGTGTTGGCCTGAAGCTGGCCTACACCGACACCGAGCTGAGCAAGAGCGAGTGCTTCGGCGGCGGCTCCTTTGGCGACTGGTGCGGCGGCCGCGCCGTGTTCAGCGTCAGCAAGGCGCTGTAAAGCCTGAATCCGCCTCGGCGGAAATGAAAAAGCGGGTGGACAGTGATGTCCACCCGCTTTTTTTGTACCCGAAATCCGTCGCTGAGCGCGTGGCGCACGCCCAGCGGTCGGCTTACATGTTGGCGACGATGGCCTGCCCGAACTCGCGGCTGCCGAGCTTGGTGGCGCCTTCCATCAGGCGCTCGAAGTCGTAGGTCACGGTCTTCGCCTGGATAGCGCCGGAGATGCCCTTGACGATCAGGTCGGCCGCCTCGGTCCAGCCCAGATGCCGCAGCATCATCTCGCCGGACAGGATGATCGAGCCCGGGTTCGACATGTTCTTGCCGGCGTACTTGGGGGCGGTGCCGTGCGTGGCCTCGAACAGCGCCACGGTGTCGGACATGTTGGCGCCCGGCGCGATGCCGATGCCGCCCACCTGCGCCGCCAGCGCGTCGGAGACGTAATCGCCGTTCAGGTTGAGCGTGGCGATCACGCTGTAGTCCCGCGGGCGGGTGAGGATTTGCTGCAGGAAGGCATCGGCGATCGCGTCCTTGACCACGATGTCCTTGCCGGTGCGCGGATTCTTGAAGCTGCACCACGGGCCGCCGTCGATTTCCATGGCGCCGAACTCGGCCTTGGCCAGCGCATAGCCCCAGTCCCGGAAGCCGCCTTCCGTGAACTTCATGATGTTGCCCTTGTGCACCAGCGTCACCGACGGGCGGTCGTTGTCGATGGCGTACTGGATGGCCTTGCGCACCAGGCGCTGGGTGCCTTCCTCGGACACCGGTTTGATGCCGATACCGGAGCTTTCCGGGAAGCGGATCTTCGTGACACCCATGTCCTTGATCAGGAAATCGATCAGCTTGCGGGCCTCAGGCGAGCGCGCGGCCCACTCGATGCCGGCGTAGATGTCCTCGGAGTTCTCGCGAAAGATCACCATGTCGGTGTCTTCCGGGCGCTTGATGGGGCTGGGCGTGCCGGGGTAGTAGCGCACCGGGCGCAGGCACACGTAAAGATCGAGCTCCTGGCGCAGCGCCACGTTCAGCGAGCGCATGCCGCCGCCGACCGGCGTGGTCAGCGGTCCCTTGATGCCGACCAGGAACTCGCGCATGGCGGTCAGCGTCTCGGCCGGCAGCCAGGTGTCGCCGCCGTAGGTGGCCACCGCCTTCTCGCCGGCGTAGATCTCCATCCAGGCGATGGAGCGCTTGCCGCCGTAGGCCTTGGCGACGGCCGCGTCGAGCACCTCGATCATCGGCGGCGTCACGTCCACGCCGATGCCGTCACCCTCGATGAACGGGATGATCGGCCGATCCGGCACGTTCAGGGAGTTGTCGGCCTTGGCGGTAATGCGCGCGCCGTCGGTCGGTACAATGATTTTTTCGTAAGCCATGGCCTCGCCTGCCTGCTGGAATAATGAGGCCGGCATTTTAATCGACAACCGGTCCTTCTTACTTCCGCCCATGCCGCAGCACACCATCCTGATCGCCGACACGGGCGAGAGCTTCCCCTGCGCCGAAGACCAGTCCGTCCTGCACGGCATGAGCCGCCTGGGCCGCAAAGGCATCCCGCAGGGCTGCTACGGCGGCGGCTGCGGCGTGTGCAAGATCCAGGTACTCAGCGGCCGTTACCACACGCGCAAGATGAGTCGCGACCAGGTCACGGCCGAGGAAGAACAGGCCGGTTATGCGCTGGCCTGCCGCACCTGCGCCGACGAAGACCTGACGCTGCGCGTGATCGGCAAGCTGCGCAAGGCGTTGACGCGCTGACCGGCCGCTGGCGGGGTGCTGTCGACGGCCCGTCCATACCGACCGACGGTTCGCAAACGCGCTGCCGCGGGTCGTGCTGATGCGTCGATCGTCACAGCGGCTGAGCCGCAGGCGCTTTGACAAAGCGCAGGTGCCCGGTCTTCATCCAGACCCGCGCGCCTTTGGCCGTGTCCGTCGCCGACAAGCGTTGGCCCTCGGGCAGGCGCAGCCAGGCATGCTTGCCCAGCGTCTCGCCGTCCACGATGATCTCGCCGTCGATGACGAGCAGCTCGATTCCGCCGGGCGCATCGCAGCTCAGCGCAGCGCCCGCGTCGAGCCGGCTGTAGGTCACGGTTTCGCGCCCGTCCTGGTGCAGAGTCGCGGTGGCGACGCCATTCACTGGGGCGCCGAGTTCGGCTTCCATGTGCTTGCGAACCGGAGTGCGGTCGGCCGGGTCGAACTGCCAGAGTTTCACGAAGATCGTGCACCCCTGCGCCGAGCCGGGCGTGTGGGCGCTGGTCGGGGGATTGCGCACGTAGGTGCCGACTGGAAAATCGCCGTGCTCGTCCTGAAACACCCCGTCGAGCACCACGAACTCCTCACCCCCGGGATGGCTATGGGCCGAGAACCTGCTGCCGGGCGCATACCGCACGATGCTCGTGGCGCGCGCCACCTCGTCCCCGATGCGGTCCAGCATGCGCCGGGCCACGCCTTGCACGGGCGAGGGGCGCCATTCCAACCGGTCCGAATGCACGACGACGCGCTTGGAGAAATCCGCGTTGATTTCCATGAGACTCCCTCCTGTCGTGACCATGAGCTGGCGATCGCGTTGCCCGGCAATCGCCGGGGTGGACCGCGACTTTCGCATGCCAGGGAGGGAGATTGCGCAGGGTTGGGGGATTTCAAGATTGGCGACACCCGCAGATATCAGGCAGGAAACGGCGGTGATTTTCGGCGATCGTTGGGGAACAAAGGCCGGGTACGTTCGGCCGCGCTCGGTGCGAATGTGGGTGATATCGGCGCCCAGGCGTGATCGAGGGCGGCGGCCTGAACTGGCGGTCCCGCACCATGACCGCCATCGGCAGCTCATGCCGGCGGTCGCTGGTGTGGAGGAGTCTGCGTTTGCGGCGCGCCCGCTGGCTGTGCTGCGGCGCTGCTGTCCATAAGGTCATCGGCAAACGGGGTGAACCCGTCAGGGGCATCGTCGATTTTCCAGGTTCGTCAGGGCTGGCCTTTGCGGTCCAGCCGTTTCAGGTGGGCGGCGTATTGTTCGATGCGGTTGCGCTGTCTGCCGGTCGCTGGGCAGCAAGCCGCGGCCCGCGAGTCTGCGCGGGTTTCGGCGCAACTGGCTGCCGACTGGTGGGTGGCGGTGTGTTGAGCAGGGTTTGATGCCTGACCGGATTACGCGCCCCCGATCACCCGTGCCACATCACCGTGGCACTCGGCGCACTTGCCCACCAGCAGCAAGTCGCTGCCCTTGATGATGCCGCCGAAATTGGTGATGGTTGTTTGGTGACCGCACTGCCCACACCAGACGTTGACGGATGTCGGCAGGGATGGACTCCCATCGCTGGCAGGCAGGTTTGGTGAATGTCGGCAAGGATTCCACGGTTGGGCCCGCTATCTCGAGCTGCTGTTCGACAAGAAGCTGGCCTGCCGCCTGGCAGGCGCTGTGGAGAACGAAAGTCGACACGGGCATCCCTGCAACTTCCGCCGCGCGGCGCTGCAGACCCCGCGGATCGGGCGTCATCCGTAGCGCAATTCGAACCCAGCCGGGCATCGAGTCGTTCAGATCGCTCACTTCACTCCCCTTCGACCCTTGCGAATCCGCGCAGCCATGGCTCGAGATGGGCGATATCAAACGTGCCCGACTCGAACATCTGCATCATCTGCGCATGGATCTGCATCGGCGCACGCTGCAAGCGCCAGCCGTTGATGCGCAAGAACACGTCGGCAGCCGCAAAGGCGATACGTTTGTTGCCATCCACGAAGGGATGGTTGATTGCGAGGCTTTCGAGCAGCGCCGCCGCCTCGGCCACGATGTCATCGTAGTAGCCGGTCTGCGGGCGAAACAGTGCGGCCTCCAGCGCCCCGGGATCGCGCACGCCCGGCGCGCCGCCGTAACGCTGCATCAGCACCGTGTGCATGCCGAGCATGTCGGCCACGGTCAGGTAATCGCGCGGCACGGCTTACTTCGCCAACTCCCGGTAGAGGCTGTCGAACTCATCCAGACTGGACGCGAATGATTCCATCACGTGACGGCGGGGACGCTTCTTCTGCTGCCGGTCGATGTAGTCGCGCAGGGCTTCGTCGAGCACCGCCTGGAACTGGCGGCCTTGGCTCTCTGCAATCTGTCGCAGCGCCGCCAGCACATCCGGTGCGGCTTGGGAGGAAAACTTTTCGCGGGCCGCAGTCGTCATGGCCATCTCCATCATGGTTCATCTTGACGTTTCATGATAGGGCAGGGTCAGCCGTTTGCCACCGTCTGTCTGGCCTTCGATGCTCGACCGGTCGGCTTGGTTGACGATGAAGCGGCGCGCATAACTTCTTTATTTTATGGGCAAACATCTGCGCCTTCCCGCGGGCCAAACGGAGAAAAGAGCCGGCTCTGGCGCAGGAAGTGGCCGATTTCGGGGGGGTCGGCCGGTGGCCACCCGCAGCACGGTTGGGCGGAACCCCGCGTGACGTGGGGATTTCAGGCAATAAAAAAGGGCCCGGAGATCATCCGAGCCCTTGTATGTATATGGTGGAGCGGAGGAGGATCGAACTCCCGACCTTCGCATTGCGAACGCGACGCTCTCCCAGCTGAGCTACCGCCCCACGTGATGCTTGATTCGTCGATTCCAGGGCGCCGCCGGTGTGGCCGGCCAGGGCGCCTGTTTTTTGGGGCGCGCAGTGTACCATGCGGCCTGTGCCGGCCAACATGTCGGCGCTGCGTCATCAGGAGGATGCTACCGTGCGTAATAGTCGTCAGATGTTGCTGGCCACCGTCATGGCCGCTGTTGCCGCCTGGTCGCTGGCCGCGCGCGCCGGTGAGCTTGAGGACGGCATCACCGCCTTCGAGAAGCACGATTTCAACACCGCCGTGCGCCTGATCGAGCCGCTGGCCGAGCAGGGCAATATCGAGGCGGAATATTTCATGGGTACTTTCTACATGTACGGCCACGGGGTGGCCATGGACCCGGCGCAGGCCACGGTGTGGTTCAAGCGCGCCTTCGGGCATTGGGAAACGCAGGCGCGCGCCGGCGACCCGGCGGCGATGGTGGAGGTGGCGGGCATGCTGACCTCGGGTCTGGGCGTCGATCGTGACGACAAGGCCGCCGCCGACTGGCTGCGCAAGGCCGGCGATCTGGGCTATGTCGAAGCCTGGGCGGAGCTGGGCGGGCTGTACGTGGAAGGGGCCGGCGTGCCCAAGGACCTGTCCGAGGGCGAGCGGCTGCTGAAAAAGGCCTCCAGCGCGGGCAGTGTGCGCGCCAGCGAGATGCTGGCCGCCTTGTCCAAACGGGTCGAGCCGGCCAGTTTCTGACCGAGCTGCCGTCAGCGTGCGCAGGTGTGACCTGACGGCGTGATCCTGCTCGCCTATCTTGCGGTCGGCGCGCTGGCCGGGCTGATCGCCGGCATGCTCGGTCTGGGTGGCGGCGTGGTGATCGTGCCGGCGCTGGCGCTGGTGTTTCCGCTGCTGGGTATCCCGTCCGAGGTGCTGATGCACTTGGCGATCGGCACCTCGCTGGCGGTTATCGTGCCGACCTCAATGTCGTCCACCTATGCGCACTACCGGCGCGGCGCCGTGGATCTGCCGCTGGTGCGGCGGCTGCTGCCGGGCTTGGTGGTGGGCGCGGTGCTGGGAGGCTGGCTGGCGGACAAATTACCCAGCGCGCTGCTCAGTCGCGTGTTCGGGGTATTCGTGATTGGCGTGGCCACGCAGATTTTCTTCAACGCCACCGCGCCCGGTCGCCGGCCGCTGCCGGGCGCTGCCGGTCTGCTGACCACAGGCACGGTGATCGGCACCATGTCGACGTTGCTCGGCATCGGCGGAGGCAGCCTGACGGTGCCGTTTCTGAACTACTGCCGGGTGGACATGCGCCGGGCGGTCGCCACCTCGTCGGCCTGCGGTCTGGTGCTGGGGGTGATCGGGGCGGCGGTGTTCCTGTGGGCGGGGCGCGATCATCCCGGGCTGCCGGCCGGCGCCATCGGTTATCTGTATCTGCCGGCGTTCATCGGTATCGCGGGGGCATCGGTGCTGACCGCGCCGCTGGGTGCGCGCCTGGCGCACAGCCTGCCGGTGGTGACACTCAAGCGCGTCTTTGCGGTGTTTCTGGCGATGGCCGGCCTGCGCATGCTCGGCGTGCTGCACTTTTGAGCGCTACGAATCCTGGCGCCGACGGTAGGTGACGAAGCTGTACGGGTGGGCGTTGCGCGCGTCGGCCGGGTGATCCTGGCGTGCCACCTCGCGCCAGCCGGGGCCAAGTGCCGGGAAATGCGTGTCGCCGGCGACGGCGGCGTGCACTTCGGTCAGCTCCACCGTGCCGGCGTCGGCCAGCGCCTGTGCATACACGGCCGCCCCGCCGATCACCATGGCCGGTCCGCCATGCGCCGCCGCCAGGCGGTAGGCCTCATCCAGGCTGCCGGCCACCTGCACGCCCGGCGGCGCAAAACCGGTCTGCCGGCTGAGCACGATGTTCAAACGCTGCGGCAGCGGCTTGCCGATGGAATCGTAGGTTGCCCGGCCCATGATGACGGGCCGGCCCAGCGTCAGCTCGCGAAAGTGCTTCAGGTCCGCCGGCAGATGCCAGGGCAGGGCGCCATCGCGGCCGATGACGCCGCCTTGCGCCACCGCCACCACCAGCACCACCTCGACCGGCGCCGTCACACGGCGACCGGGGCGGCGATGCGCGGCAGCGGGTCGTAATCCAGCAGTTCGAAGTCGTCGTAGCTCAGGTCGAAGATCGACTCCGCCGGCCGGCGAATGCGCATTTGCGGCAGGGCACGCGGCGCGCGGGCCAGCTGTTCGCGCGCCTGCTCCAGGTGGTTCAGGTACAGGTGCGCGTCGCCCAGGGTGTGGATGAACTCGCCCGGCGCCAAGCCCGTGACGTGCGCCACCATCTGCGTCAGCAGCGCGTAGGAGGCGATGTTGAACGGCACGCCCAGAAAAATGTCGGCGCTGCGCTGGTACAGCTGGCACGACAGCCGGCCCTCGGCTACATAGAACTGGAACAGGACATGGCACGGCGGCAGGCGCATGGCGTCCACCTGTGCCGGGTTCCAGGCGCTGACCAGCAGGCGGCGCGAGTCCGGATCGCGCCGGATGCGCTCGATGACGGCGCTGATCTGGTCGATATGGCCGCCGTGGTAATCCGGCCAGGAGCGCCACTGGTAGCCATACACCGGACCCAGATCGCCGTTTTCATCCGCCCACTCGTCCCAGATGCTCACGCCGCGCTGTTTCAGGTAGGCGATGTTGGTGTCGCCGCGCAGGAACCACAGCAGCTCGTGGATGATGGATTTGACGTGCAGCTTCTTGGTGGTCAGCAGCGGAAAGCCGGCCGACAGGTCGTAGCGCGACTGGTGGCCGAACAGGCTCAGGGTGCCGGTACCGGTGCGGTCGGATTTGCGCGTACCCCGTTCCAGCACGGTGCGCATCAGATCGAGGTATTGCTGCATGAGGGGCGGGGCGCGAGGGAAGATGCCGGGCGCTAGAATACCGCCATGAACGCTCCGCATGACCCCAACGAGCCCCGGCCGCACAACATCGCGGTGCAGGTGCGAACGCAATACCTGGCTGAACAGTCGGCCCCGCTGCAGGGCCGCTACGCGTTCGCCTACACGGTGACCATCACCAACCGCGGCACGCTGCCGGCGCGGCTGGTGGCGCGCCACTGGATCATCACCGACGCCGGGGACAACACGCAGGAGGTGCGCGGCCTGGGCGTGATCGGCCAGCACCCGCACCTGGCGCCGGGCGAGTCGTTCACCTACACCAGCGGCACCATGCTCGACACGCCGACCGGTCTGATGCACGGCAGCTACCAGATGGTGGGCGACGACGGCGTCGAGTTCGACGCGCCGATTCCGCCGTTTCACCTGGCGGCGCCCAACAGCCTGCACTGAGTGGACATTCTCGTGAACGGGCAGCCGCGCACGGCCCGCGATGACCTGACCGTGGCCGAGCTGGTGGCCGAGCTGGGTCTGGCCGGCAAGCGCCTGGCGGTCGAAGTCAACCGCGACATCGTGCCGCGCGGCGAACATGCGACGCGCACGCTGCACGACGGCGACCGCATCGAAATCATCCACGCCATCGGCGGCGGCTGAGCCGCTCCACAGAAGGCGTACAGAAGGCGGCCGAGCCGCCGGGACGCACAACCATGACCGCACTCAACGACGATCCGCTGCGCATCGGCGCCCGTACCTTCACTTCGCGCCTGCTGGTCGGCACCGGCAAGTACAAGGACCTGGACCAGACCGCCCGCGCCATCGAGATGAGCGGCGCGCAGATCGTCACCGTCGCCGTACGGCGGGTGAACATTGGCCAGGATCCGAGCCAGCCGAACCTGCTCGACGTGCTGCCGGCGGACCGCTACACCATCCTGCCGAATACCGCCGGCTGTCACACGGCCGAGGAGGCCGTGCGCACCTGCCGCCTGGCGCGCGAGCTGCTGGACGGCCACAACCTGGTGAAGCTGGAAGTGCTGGCCGATCACAAGACGCTGTATCCGGACGTGACCGAGACGCTGGCGGCCGCCAAGACCCTGATCGCCGACGGCTTCGACGTAATGGTCTATACCTCCGACGACCCGATCCTGGCCCAGCGTTTCGAGGCCATGGGCTGCGTGGCGGTGATGCCACTGGCGGCGCCGATCGGCTCCGGGCTGGGCATCCGCAACCCCTACAACCTGCACCTGATCCTGGAACAGGCGACGGTGCCGATCCTGGTCGACGCCGGCGTGGGCACCGCCAGCGACGCGGCCATCGCCATGGAACTGGGCTGCGACGGCGTGCTCATGAACACGGCCATCGCCGGCGCCACGGATCCGGTGCTGATGGCCAGCGCCATGCGCAAGGCGATCGAGGCCGGCCGCGAGGCGTATCGGGCCGGGCGCATCCCGCGCAAGCTGTATGCATCGGCCTCATCGCCGCTGGATGGCCTCTTTTTTGGCTGAAGTTCAGACCGCCGCGTTGCCGGAGGCAAGCCACCGACGCGCCATCCGCAGCTTCGTGGTGCGTGCCGGGCGCATGACGCCGGGCCAGCGCCAGGCGCTGGAACGCCTGTGGCCGCGCTATGGCCTGGACCTGCCGGACGGTGCGCTCGATCTGGACCAGGCCTTCGGCCGGCAGGCACCACGCACGCTCGAAATCGGCTTTGGCATGGGCGATGCCCTGCTGGCGCTGGCGGCGGCGCATCCGCAGCAGGACTTCATCGGCGTGGAGGTCTACCCGCCGGGCATCGGCAGTTTTCTGCTGCGCGTCGAGCAGGCGGGTCTGAGCAACGTGCGCGTGATCTGCGCCGATGCCGTCGAGGTGCTGGCGCGGCATCTGCCGGCGGCCAGTCTGGACCGCCTGTTGGTGCTGTTCCCGGATCCGTGGCCCAAGAAGCGTCACCACAAGCGCCGGCTGGTGAATGCGGCGTTTCTGGACCTGGCTGCGCGTGTCCTGCGCTGCGGTGGGCAGTTGCACATCGCCACCGACTGGGCCGATTACGCGGCGGCCATCGGCGAGGTTTTGCAGGGCAGCCCGGACTTTGCGCCGTCGCCCCTGCTGGCGGACGCTACCGGGCGACCGGAAACCAAGTACGAACGTCGCGGCCAGCGTTTGGGGCACGACATCCACGAGTTCCGCGTCCGGCGCCGATAGTTCGACAAGTCGATGATCCGCCGGCACGGCGGCAGGATTCTGACTGCCCAAGCTTCTGCCGGTGGCGGACCGGGGCTTGGCGATCGCCAGGGAAACGGCGTTGCCAAGGTCGCCGGCCGCGGCCTACCATGCGGCCGTCAAGCGCGCTGCATCAACGAGGAGAAACACGCCATGGGCACCCTGGAGCGCTTCAATTTCGATGCCAGTCATCGCAAATACTCGCAAGATGACGTGCGTCGTGCGGCGCGCAACATGCTGATCGACGGCTGCCAGATGAAGGCCGGCGACGAGGTGCTGATCCTGAACGAGAACGGCATCACCGAACCGGCCGCCTCGGACATCATCGAGGACGAGGCGCGCAAGCTCGGCGGGCGCGTGCACGTGATGTGGACCGACACCGTCAGGGGCCCCGAGGACATGCCGCCGTCGGTGGTCAAGGCCTTCGAGTCGCCGGACGTGACCATCTTCAACCACATGATCGCCGGCGTGCTGCGCATGGTGCCGTTCAACGGCCGCGGCATGAAGATGCTGAATTTTCTGCAGACCTGGGACCAGCTGGGTTCGCCGTTCGGGCAGGTGCCATACGGGGTGTGGCTGGAGGTGCTCAAGAACCTCGGCCCGCGCCTGGGGTCGGCCAAGCGCTGGCGCATCACCTGCCCGCTGGGCAGTGAGCTGTCCGGGCCGATCCCGCAGCCGGGCCAGTCGCCCAAGCCGGCCAAGTCCGACGCCAAGGCCACCGGCGACGGCTTCACGCTGCGCACCTTTCCGCTGGGCGTGTGCCAGGTGTTCGATGCCATGCAGGCCAGCGGTCGCCTTGCCGTGCGCTGGCTGACGCCGTCCGGCATCCACGTGTTCGAGCCCAACGGCATTGCCCTGCCCAGCCCGGTGCTGATCGATATCGAAAACGGCCGCATCACCGGCTTCGATGGCGACCCGCAGGCCGTCGCCCAGCTGCGCGCCTACATGGAAAAGTGCGGCGGTGAGACGGGCAAGGAGCCCTACATCGTCAATTCCTGGCACGCCGGCATCAACCCGCGCTGCGCCGTCACGGCCGGGCCCGAGCAGGGTCTGGACCAGTGGATGTACATGGTTCACGCCAACCCGCGCATCGTGCATTTCCACACCATCGGCCCGCTGCAGCCGGGCGAGATGTCGATTCCGGTGGTCGATCCGACCATCGAGTTCGACGGCGAGAAGGTGTGGGACGCCGGCCGGCTGGTGTTTCTGGATCGCCCCGACCTGCGCGACAAGGTACGCGCCTTCGGCGATCCGGATTTCGCCTTCCATCACGAACTCGAAATCGGCATCTAGGCGCCCGCCGCCCAGCCCGCTCATGGCAACAAAAGAAGCACCCGTATGACCCGCACCATCTGGTACACCCGCTGCCCGGTGCCGACCGCGTCCGGCATCGCCTATCAGCGCAAGCTGTTCGACAGCCAGTTCGCGGGCACCGACTGCGAGGTCCGCAACATCAAGGAACTGGGCCGTGCCAATGCGGACACGCATTTCGCCCACACGCTGGAGGATTCGTTCCGCGAGGGCGGTGGCTCGCCGCCGGTGTGGGCCCGCTCGCGCGGGGCGGATACATCGCTGCTGGGCATCAGTTTCGTCGAGGAGACCTTGGGCCTGTTCGTGCGCGCGGATGACCCCATCCACTCGGTGCGGGATCTGGCCGGCAAGCGTCTGGCGCTGCCGGTGTGGCCCGATCTGATCATGAATTTCTTCCGCTTCGCGGCCCAGAAGGCCTTCGTGTCGGCGCTCGAACTGCACGGCATGCACGAGCGCGATGCACAGTTCGTGGACGTGGTCGAGACCGCCGATCACCATGAGCTGATCAATCCCGGCTTTGCCGATACCCAGGCCCGCCAGCAGCGGTCGTACTATCACTGTCAGATGCGCGCCCTGCTGGACGGCAAGGTCGACGCCTTCTTCGCCAAGGGCGGCGAGATTGCCGCCATGCAGCGCGAGTCCGGCGGCGGCATCCGCATGCTCTATAACCTGATCGACGCCGAGCCGCTGTGGGCCAAGGTCAACAACGCCACCCCGCGGCTGCTCACGGTCAGCAATTCGCTGGTCCGCGAGCGCCCGGATGCCGTGGTGCGCTACGCGCGCACCCTGCTGCAGGCCGCCACCTGGGCGGCGCAGCCGGAAAACAAGGCCGAAGCCACCGCCGCCATGGCGCGCGAGACCGGTGTCACGCCGGCGGACATCGAAACCTACTACACGCCGGACCTGCACCAGAAGCTGAAGCCCGAACTGAGCGCGCGCCTGATAGAGACGCTGGAGATCATGAAAAGCTTCCTGCACGCGCACGGCTTCATCGAAAAGAATTTCCCGACCCGGGACTGGCTGGCCACCGACCTGCTGCGCGAGGCGTATGCGGCCGAAGGCATCGCCTGGCCGGACTGAGCTTTCCAGAAATCAACCGCCCAACCAGGAACTTTCGATCATGAATAGCCCGCTCGACCCCAAAGCCCTGCGTCAGGTGTTCGGCCAGTTCTGCACCGGGGTCACGGTGGTATGCGCCACCGACACGCAAGGCCGCCGCTACGGCATCACCGTCAACTCCTTCAGCTCGCTGTCGCTGGACCCGCCGCTGGCGCTGTTCGCCCTGACCCGGGAGTCCGAGACCCTGAAGATCATCGAGGCCGCCGGTGCCTTCAGCATCAACATCCTGGCCGAAAACCAGCAGGACATCTCGAACCGCCTGGCCAAGAGGGGCGGACCGGAGAAGATGGACGGCGTCGTCACCCATCCGGGCGTCACCGGCGCACCGATCGTCGAAGGCTCGATCGGCTACCTGGACTGCACGCTGCGCAACAACTACGACGGCGGCGACCACGTGATCCTGGTCGGTGAGATCAAACTGGCCGCGGTCGGCGAGCCGCTGCCGCCGCTGCTGTATTTTCGTAGTGCCTACAGGACCGTGACGGATTGATCGTCGCCGCGCAGCAACACCACAGGAGGTCGAGATGGACAAGGCTACGGTGACCGAGACCATCGACGTGAACGCATCCCTGGACAAGGCGTGGGCGCTGGTCGGCGATTTCGGCGGCCTGGTCGGCTGGTTTCCGGCGGTCACCGAAAGCATCGTCGAGGGCAGCGGTGTGGGCGCGCTGCGCCACCTGACCATGCCCGACGGGAATCAGCTGACCGAGCGCCAGCAGGCGCGCGACGATGCCGCCCGTTGCTACGAGTACGTGGTCATCGCCGGTGCGCTGCCGTGCACCGACTATCGGTCGCGGCTGGCCGTGAGCCCGGCCGGCAGTGGGGCGCGGATCACCTGGACCGCCGAGTTCGTGCCGCTGCCGGATGCGCCCGTGGACGCGGTGGCCTTCATCAGCAGCATCTATCAGAGCGGGCTGGCCGGCGCCAAGGCAGTGCTGGACGGCCAGTAGGCATCGTCGCAACGCGCCGGGCTTCACCGCCTGGCGGCTGATGCCCCCAGGCGGTGAAGCGCGTCAGATGCCGCTGACGCCAGTTGGGGCCAACGTCGTAGCCGCCGGTACCGATCTCCCACTCGAAACCCGACGGCGTGCGGCCGTAGAAGGAGAACACGTCGTCGGTGTGGCGGCCGGGCAGGTGGGTGATTTCCACCCCGGCGGCGCGCGCGCGATCGCAGGCCAAACCCACCGCGTCGATATCGGGCACGTGCATCTCGAAATGCGCCGTGCGCTTGACCGGTGGAATGCCGACGCCCAGTGCAATCGAGTGATGGCGGCGGTTGCAGTGCAGGAACACCGCCTCGATGGTCAGGCCGGCCCACTCCTCGGCGCCGCGGTCCGAGACGGCCATGCCGATCACGTCGGTGTAGAAACGCAGCGTCGGCTCCAGATCCTGCGTCACCAGCACGATGTGGCCCATGCCCATGTCGCCGGTCACAAAGCCGCTTGGTGCGACCGCCGAGGCAAACGCCGTCGCCGCCACGCGCTGGCCCAGACACAGTTCCAGCGGATTGCCGGACGGGTCGCGGAAGCTGACCAGATCGGTCACGTGGCGGGCGCGGCAGGCGCTTTCGTCACCTTTGTGCATAGCCACGCCGGCTGCCTTCAGACGGCCCAGCGCGGCATCGAATTCGCCGCGATTCAGCGCCGCCAGGCCCACCGCCGCCACGTCGTCCTGGCTGCCGGGACGCAGGAACAGTCGCTGTTCGCACTCGTCCATGCGGTAGCCACGCGAGCCATCGTCTCAGCGCCGCCAGGCCCACCGCCGCCACGTCGTCCTGGCTGCCGGGACGCAGGAACAGTCGCTGTTCGCACTCGTCCATGCGGTAGCCACGCGAGCCATCGTCGTTGCCGCCATTGCCAATCATGCCGATGACATTGGTCAGCAAAGCCTCCCAGCCCTGCAGGTCCGAGACCTCGAAACCCAGATAGGCGAGTTCCAGTCCGGCGGTCATCACGCGCTCCCCCTGTAATTGGCGGCCAGCGTGGGGTTCATCGCCGGCCGGGCTGCTGCCAGCGATGCGCTGGGCAGCTTCTTGATGGCTGGGTCATCGTATCCGAAACGCAAAACGGGAACGGCCGGTCGCCGGGGAAGCGCGCAAAACTGTTGCGCGACGCGCGGGCTCTCGATGCTGGCAAGGTGGCGAGGCGGGCGGTTCGACCTGAGCGGGGAGCGCTCGTTCGGGCAGCGGCAGCCGGAAAGTCCAGGCTGGAGCTAGTCGGCGCAGTGTCGGGCCGGGTGCGTGACTGGCAAGACGGCTTGCCCCTTTTTTTCCGACTTGGGGCGGCGCGCCGCCTGCTGCTCGGGAAGTTGCGGCGAACGCGCGCCGGCCTTCATCCCCTGCCTGAAAAACTGGTAGTTGTCTCGCCCTTCGTTTTTGGCGTGGTACATCGCGGCGTCCGCGCAGCGGATCAAGGCCGCAGCGGTCGCCACGTGTCCCCCCTCGGGAAACAGGCTGATACCGATACTGACGCTGATCCGAATGTCGGAGCCGGCGATGGTATGCGGTGCTGCCAGGGCGTTCAGCATCTTCTGGGCGCTCAGGCCGGCATCCCCGGCCTGCTGGATTTCCGATAGCAGGACTACAAATTCGTCTCCGCCCTGCCGGCTTACGGTGTCCGATCCGCGCACGCAGGCCAGCAGGCGTTGTGCCACCGACTGGAGCAGTTTGTCGCCCACCAGATGGCCCAAAGAGTCATTGATCTGTTTGAATCCATCCAGGTCCAGGAACAGCACGGCGCCCTGGTTGCCATGACGGCGTGCCAGGGATATTGCATTTTCAATCCGGTCATTCAGCAATATGCGGTTCGGCAAATTGGTCAGGGCGTCGTGATGGGCCAGATAAGCCAGGTGTTGTGTCTTGGCGCGGGCGGCAGTCACGTCGCGAAACACGATTACCGCTCCGCTTGTCTTGCCAGCAGCATCACGGATTGGGGCGGCCGAATCCTCAATGGCATATTCCTTTCCATCGCGCCGGACCAGCACGCAGTTGGCGGTCAAGCCCACGGGCTTGTCTTCCTGGATTGCCTGCTGCAATGGATTGGGCGCCACTTCGCGCGTAATGCCATCAACGATTCTGAATACCTCGCCAACCGAGTGACCGGTCGCCTCCGCATCAGTCCAGCCGGTCATGTCTTCGGCCACCGGATTCAGGTACGTCACATTGCCCGCAAGATCGGTGCTCAGCACGGCATCACCGATCGAGTTCAGCGTGGCATGGGCGCGATCGGTCACGACCGACGCGGCCTGCTCGTTGGTGTGACGCTCGATCACGCTGCGCAGAATGCGCGGCAACCAGTACGCGTCAAGGTGATTCTTCAGCAGATGGTCCTGCGCGCCAAGCTGAATGGCTTGCCGGGCGAGCGCAGAATTTTCGGCGCTGGTCAGAATCAGTATTGGAACGCGCCGCGCGGCCCTGAACACTATCTCGAACGTCTTTATGCCTTGACTGTCGGGCAGGAACAGGTCAAGCAACACCGCGACGATTCCGGGTCTGAACAAACGGTCAACGCCATCTGAAATCCGGTTGACCTGTTGCAGCGTCCATTTTTTATCAACCGACGTGGCCAATGCCTTGCGAATGAGCATTGCATCAGCGGCGCAGTCCGAGACAAGCAGTACGGTGCAAAGGTCGTTGTCCATGAGGTCGGATTTCGAGCGGGTTTCTGTCTGCCACACGAGCGCCGGCTTTCAGTTTGTCGCCGTCATTCTGGCGCGGGCATCGGGCCCGTTCCGTGCGCTAGCCCACGTGTTGCCGACGACCTCGACGCGGTACGGCCGGCCGGGCACCCCCCGGCCGCGGTTACGATCGGGCCGGCAGCCTGGCCTGCCACGGTTGCGCCGCACGGCCGGCGCCCGGAACCTGAAGGTCAGGTACTGGTTGAGGCGCTCGGTCGTTATGGACCCAGGGCGGCACCGAACCGCTCAGCCTTGGCCAGGCTCAGCTTTTGCGGCCGACTACCAGCAGAAGCCCGCCCGCCACGATGGCGCCAACACCCGCCCAGATTGGGACATTGACCCGCTTCTTTTCGGCTACCGACATGTGCAACGGTCCCAGGTCGGCCTCGTGGGTTTCCCTGGTGTAGCTGAACCCGCCATAGGCGAGCCCCAGGGCGCCGGCCACGATCAGCACGATCGCGGCAAGTTTTTGTGCATCCATCCTGTGATCTCCCTCAAGCAGCCGTGATCTTTAGGCCCCAGGGGGCTCGCGCGATGGCAGGCTCAGATCCGTCGTCCCTGAATCACCCGCACCAGGATCATGATGATCGCCACCACCAGCAGTATGTGGATCAATCCACCCATGGAGTAGGACGAAACCAGTCCCAGGGCCCACAGGATCAACAGAACAATCGCAATTGTTTCAAGCACGTCCGAATCCTCAATCGTGAATCGACAAGACGCGCAGAATGGTCGCTGCGGATCCGTTCGGTCTGTACGGCAACACACACAAGGCGCCCTGGCTGCGTTCCGTGCCATGTGGCGCGCGGCGTGACCCACACAGCCCCCTCCGGGCATGTTATGTACGATACCGCACCGAGCATGAATCAGTCCTCAGTACCCTGTTGGGCCGACGTTGAGGTCGCCGCCCAAGGGGGTCCAACATCGAGGTTGCCGCTCACAAGGGTGTCCAACATACATAAATCCGATTCGGGAGGATCCCGTGATACAGCAAAACCACCTTCTGGCGGCCTTACCAGAGGACATCCAGAGCCGCCTGTTCCCTAGCCTGGAACCGGTGACCTTGCCGCTGGGCAAGGTGCTGTACGAGTCCGGCGACACCTTGCGCTACGCCTATTTCCCGACCGATTCCATCGTGTCGTTGCTGTACGTGATGGAAAGCGGCGCCTCGGCGGAAATCTCCGTGGTTGGCAACGAGGGCGTGGTCGGGATTTCCCTGTTCATGGGCGGCGAAAGCACCCCCAGTCGGGCGATCGTGCAGAGCGCCGGCAGCGCCTATCGGCTGATTGGCAGGCAGCTGAAGGACGAATTCAGTCGCCACGGCGAGTTTCAAAACCTGCTCCTGCGCTACACGCAGGCACTCATCACGCAGATGTCCCAGACTGCGGTCTGCAACCGCCACCACACGATCGACCAGCAGTTGTGCCGCTGGTTGCTGCTGTCGCTGGACCGCCTGCCGGACAACCGTCTGACCATGACCCAGGAGCTGATCGCGAACATGCTGGGTGTGCGCCGCGAGGGTGTGACCGAGGCGGCCGGCAAGTTGCAGCGGGCGGGCGTGATCCATTACAGCCGTGGCCAGATCACGGTGCTGGACCGGGCCAAACTGGAGCAGCTGAGCTGCGAGTGCTACGCCGTGGTCAAGCGGGAGACCGATCGCCTGTTGCCGTATCGCGTCTCCCCGCCGGAGAACGTGCTCACGATGCAGCCGATTGTCAAGTAAGCAACTGCCAGCCGCTCGCCTGAGCGGGCGCATTTCCCCGTCGCAGGGGGCCTGATACTACAGCCGGGCGGACACAGGATTCATTTCGGGAAATGCCGAGTCATGCAGCGCTTTCCGCAGCGCGGCGACGCGCCAAAATCAGTGGCAGCAAGCTGCAGATTTTGCGAGCCATCGGAGAATTGTGGGAGCCCGGCTGCGCCGGGCGATCATCGCGCAGTGAAGCTGCGCTCTGACCGGGTTTTACCCGATGGCAGGCGCTGAGAAATTCAGGATGGATTTCAGCGCTTGCCTATGGGTGTTGCCGTACAGACCCGAAGCACGGTGCTGCTTATCGTTGCCATCAGCAAGCCCTGAAGCCGGGTGCAGCCTTGCGCCCACTCGCACACGTTCGATTCGGAGACCGCATGAACAAGGATCAAATCAAAGGCCAGGCCAAGCAGGCGAAAGGCGAAGTCAAGGAATTGGCCGGCAAGCTAGTTGGTGACAAAGCCATGGAAACCAAAGGCGTGATTCAAAAAACCGCCGGAAAAATACAGACCGGCTATGGCAATGCCAAGGACAAGATAAAGAAGGGGCGCTAGCCTGTCTCTCGATATCTGCGTGGGTGACATTGATTTGTCGACGTCAGTTGGCCGCGTTTCAAGCGGTATGCGGCCTGGCAAATTCGATAACTGGAGATGAACATGAGCTACGAAGACAAGGATGCGTTCGGAATGTACGGCGACAAGCGCGCCGGCGCCGGACCTGAGACACGAAAGGGACCCGGGCCAGAACTGATGGGTGCGGACACGCTGGTTGGCAGCGACGTCTATAACCTCGAGGGCGAAGACATTGGCGACATCAAGGAAATCATGCTCGACATGCGCAGTGGCCGGGTCGGGTATGCGGTGTTGTCCTTCAAGCCCTTTCTGAGCCTGCGCGAGAAATTGTTCGCGGTGCCGTGGGGCGCGCTGACGCTCGATACCGAACACAAGCGTTTTACGCTGAATGTGGACAAGGATCGTCTCAAGGATGCCCCCGGTTTCGACAGAGGCCATTGGCCCAATATGGCGGATCAGACTTGGGAGAGCGAGATTCACAGTTACTATCGGACGAAGAACGCCTGACGAGTGCCGTACTCTGGGCCACACCGTGCGTTGACATCTGTGTCCAGAACGCCACGGGCGTTGTCCCTTGCGTCATGTAGACTGTGCCAGCGGGGTAGCTCCAGCGCCTCTCCCGTGCCTTTCTTGGGCGACTCCGGTGCTGAAGGACAGACCCGATGCCCCCCCCCGTCACTAATCGCCTGATCGGCGGCTTGCCCGCCAGGGACCACGCGCGTGCTTTGGAGCACTGCGAGTCGGTCGACCTCGTCTTTGGCACGATTCTGTGTGAGCCCGGCCAACCGTTCCGATACGCGTATTTCCCGTTGACGGGCTTCATTTCACTGGTGGCAACAGTGAGCGGTCACAAACCGCTCGAGATGGGATTGATTGGTAACGAGGGCATGCTGGGCGCCACGCTTGCGCTCGGGGTCAGGAACTCACCCCAGCGCGGCGTGGTCCAGGGTTCGGGTACCGCCTTGCGGATGACGGTTGCGCACCTGCGAGCGGAGCTTCGCGACAGCGCGGCCTTGCGACGTACGCTCGATCGCTACCTGTACGTGTTGATGGCGCAACTGTCGCAGACCGCTGCCTGCACGCGCTTTCATGCGATCGGGGCGCGTCTGGCGCGCTGGCTATTGATGACGCACGACCGGGCGCATGGGGATCATTTCGATCTCACGCACGATTTCCTGGCCGACATGCTCGGCGTGCGAAGGAGTGCCGTCACCATCGCCGCCGGCGCGCTGCAGCGCCGGAAACTGATCAGCTACAGTCGCGGCAGGATTGTCATTCTGGATCGAAAGGGACTGGAGGCAGCGTCCTGCGAATGCTACCGGGCGGTCGTCGACGACTACTTGAACATATTCGGCAATGGTGCGCCCGTACAGTAAGTGTCAGTGCGGGGATGGCCCGCGGTGGCGCGGGCCGGGAATGCGCTGCGGCATACGTCGCGCGACGCGGTTTGAAATCCAGGATGGATTTGTTCGGTACTTCCCTGGCGCTCGGCACGCGAGCGGCGCTGCTCGGGGTTTGACAATTCATACGCCTGGATCAAGCAAGCCCGAGCACTTCGCGCGCGAAAGCGCGTCCGGAGTGCTCGGGCTCCGCCGGGAAGCCTACTTGGGCGTCACGATCACGGTCGTGTCGCCACCGGCTTTGCCGGGTTCGCCTTGCACCCCTTCCGCGCCGGATGAGCCCGTGGCGCCGGTGTCGCCGGTCGCCCCGGTGTCGCCGGTGGCACCCGTATAGCCAGTTGCTCCGGTAGCGCCGGTAGCACCCTTCTGGGCGGCAGGGCCAGTCGCGCCCGGCGGCCCGGCGGGACCAGGGACCGCGACGACGGTGGTCGCCGGCTGCCGGTCACATGCGCCAAGTCCAACTACGGTCATCAGCGCAACAAAAACCATTGAATATTTCATGCGGCTTTATCCTGAAGAAAACACCCGCTCCCGGATTTTGCACATGTGCAGAGCGGGGCGAATGGAATAACAGTGCCAAAACTACGCGAACCGGCCCGCCGCTTCCGTACGCTAACGCACGATTACCGGTTCGCCGTGATCCGGTGGCCGTACAGATGTCCGTAGGAATCCGAATCGGCACGGCAGATGTTCGATAGAGTACGGTTTGCTTGCAGGCAACCTCGCATGGTCTGCACCCTACAGCGGCGCACACGCATGCGCGCCGAACCGACCAAGAATTGAGTATTTCGATGAATAGCACAATTGCGCTCGTGGCCGGAGCCCTGACGGGTCTGGCGGCCTATGGCGCACCGGTATTCGCCGCCGATGTGGGCGTTTCGATCAGTGTCGGTGAGCCGGGTTTTTACGGTCGTATCGACATTGGGGACTATCCGCGGCCACGGGTTTATTACTCCGAGCCGATATACATCGAGCGCGGCGCCCGCTACCGGGAACCGGTCTACCTGCTCGTTCGGCCAGGTCACTCCCGGAACTGGAAAAAAAATACTGCCGCGAGTATGGAGCCTGCGGCGAGCGGGTCTATTTCGTGAACCACGACTGGTACCGCAACGTTTACGTTCCGCACTATCGGGAGCGTCGCGGTCGGCGCGACGGTGGGTACCAAAACCGGCAGGGTGGGTCTGATGGACGCCGCGATGGCGGTTACCGGAACCGGCAAGGTGGACCCGATGGTCGCCGTGACAGCAGTCAACAGGACCACGCGGACGGGCGCGATGGTCGTCACGAAGGTGGCCACGACAACCGTCAGGGTGAGCGTGACAATCATGAAGACGGCCAGCGCGGCAACCGCTAAGACCACGATTGCGCAGTGTCGGGCCGGCGGGTGAGAGGGCAGCGACAGCCCGTTCGTCCGGCCGCACCGCTTGGTCGCGTCAGCCCGTTTCCCGTTGTTCGGAATTTGCGGGTTTCCCGAACGCAGGCCGGCGCGAGCGCAGCCAGCGGGCGTGCAGCACCGCGGCCAGCCAGCCCAGCGCCGAGCCGGCGGCGATGTCCACTGCCACGTGCTGGCGGGTGGCGATGGTCGAATACAGAATTCCCAGCCCCCAGCAGACGTTCGCGATATGCGGCCACAGTGGCGCGCCGACGCGGCGCAGCAGGCGGTCCAGCCAGATCGCCGTGAACACGGCAAAGGCCGCGTGCAGCGACGGCAGGGCGTTGCCCACGTCGTCGGCGGCGATGATCGGCCCGAACGGCGGATGCTGCATCCAGTCGATCACCGGGCGTGGACTGGCCGTCGGCCACAGCAGGAACACCGCCAGGCCGCTCAGGCTGAGTGCAACCATCGCCCGGTAATAGTCCGCAAGCTCGCGTCGCTCCGTGAGCAGGCCCGGCGCGAGCGGCACATAGACCCACAGCGAAACGTACAGCCACAGGGCGCCCGGCCAGAAGCCGATCCAGCGATCAGGTGCGGTGACCGGCATCCACGTGACCGGCCACAGGGGAGCCTTGAGCAGCAGGAAGTAACAGGGGAAGAAGCCCAGGGCGAGCAGCCAGGCACAGAACATCTTGAGCCAGAAATGCGCCTTGAACCCGCGCCACAGCTCACCCGCCCAGTTCGTTTGGGCAGCCACGTCAGGGCCGGGATGCCGGTTGCGGTGTCGCCGCAGCGCCGGCCTTGCGGCACACGAGGATGATCTCCGCCACCTTGTCGTCGTCGATCAGACCCGGCACCAGCGCGAGTTTCTTCTGGAAGCGCACGCCCAGCGGCATGAAGACATGGTTGTACCACCACATGGCGCGTTCGCGCCGATGCACCAGGTGCCACATTCCAAGGTCCAGCAGGCGCGAGGATTTCGGCTGCATGCCGTAAACCGCGCTCTGGTCCACCACGAATCCATGCTCGGCGAGTTTCGAGCGCAGCCGCTGTGGCTCGTAACGGCGGCGGTGGCCGACGAAATCGTCGAAGGCTGTCCACTGTGCCGGGTGCAGCGGCACCGACAGCAGCAGCGCGGCGCCCGGCGCCGCCACGCGGGACAGCTCGGACAGGGCGCCGTCGTCATCGTCGACATGCTCGACGATATCCAGCGCACAGACCAGATCGAAGGCGCCATCCGGAAAGGGCAGGGCGGTGATGTTGCCCTGCGTCGCCCGCCCGCCGCGCTCGCGCAGCCGCGCCAGTGCCGGTGCGCTGATATCGACGAACTGCGTGCCGGCGATCGGCAGGCGTGGCCGCAGGCCAGGGGCGACTTCCAGCCGGCGCGGCGACCGGTCCAGTAGTGAACGCACCAGCGGCCAGGTGTTGAAGCGCTCGGGCGTGATCAGGCGCGCGTCGCGCCACAGCGGATCGTAAAACCCGCGGTTGGCGCCCAGCAGTTCCGGGTCGCCGCGGGCTCGCGCCGTGGCCGGCTGCACGGGGATGCCCGCGTTGGGCTGGCCGCTGCCCAGCAGCTCGGACACGGTGACGCACCGCAGCTGCCGCTCGCGCAGGCCCTGCAGGATCAGTTGCAGGGCCGGCGCGCAGGCCGGGCGATGGTGGCCGGGCCGGTCGTGTCCGTCGTGCATCAGCACGATGTCGCCGGGGCGGATCTTGCGCAGCACGCGCCGTGCGATCCGGTGCGGGTCATCGCACTGGCTGTCGCGGCTGTGCAGCGACCAGGCGACCAGCGTCAGCTGCAGGCGCCGCGCCGCCCGGCCCAGCGGCGGACTTTTCAGGCCGATCGGCGGCCGGTACAGCGGCTGTTGCTCAGTGCCGGCGAGTGTGGCAACCGCCTGTGCGCCGCGCTCGATTTCCAGCAGCTGGCGTCGGACGCCGAAAAAATTCTGCCAGCGGGAGTGCTGCCAGGAATGATTGCCCAGCTCGTGGTGCTCCGCCAGCAGGCGCTGCGCCACTTGCGGATGCGCCTCCAGCAAACGGCCGATGGTGAAGAACGTGGCGCGCGCGCCGTATTGCGAGAGCGCATCGAGCACCGCGGGGGTTACCTGCGGGTCCGGTCCGTCATCGAAGCTCAGGGCCACGCGCTGGCCGGTGCGCGGGCCGTGGGTGACGGTCGGGTAGAACAGGCTCGATCCGGGCCGCGCGATGCCGTCGGCGAACAGCGCCAGCAGGATCGCCGCCGGGATGCCGACGCTCAGCAGCGAGAAACCGAACACGCCCACCGACCCGGCGGTGGCCGCGGCATACGCCAGTGCCAGCACATTGGCGCGCGATGACAGCGCTGATCGCGCCGGCAGTCTCACGTGCTCATGCCGCCGTTGACCGAGATCACCTGGCGCGTGATGTAGGCCGCGCCTTCCGACATCAGATAGCCGACCAGGCTTGCGACTTCCCCGGGCTCGCCCACGCGGCGCATCGGGATGTCTCTGAGCAGCTCATCGAGCGGCGCGCCCTCGATCATGTCGGTCCCGATCAGGCCCGGTGCGACGCAGTTGACCGTGATGCCGCGGGTCGCCAGCTCCAGCGCCAGCGCCTTGCTGGCGCCGATGATGCCGCCCTTGGCTGCGCTGTAGTTGACCTGGCCGCGGTTGCCGGCAAGGCCCGCCATCGACGACAGGGTGACGATGCGTCCCGGTTTGCGGCGCCGGATCATGGGCAGCACCAGTGGCCGCAGGACGTTGTAGAAGCCGTCCAGGTTGGTGCCCAGCACGTCATCCCAGTCGTCCGCGGTCAGAGCCGGAAAGATGCCGTCGCGCCGCATGCCGGCGTTGCACACCACGCCATAGGGCGCGCCATGGGCGGCCACATCCGCCTCCAGCGCCGCGGCGGCGGCGGCGCGATCCGCGATGTCGAAATGCACGATGCGGGTCGGCACGCCGGCCGCGCGTGCCTGCTCGGCGGTCTGCTTCAAGTCCGGCGACAGGCTGCGGCCGTGCAGCACCAGACCGAAGCCGTCGCCAGCCAGGCGCAGGGCGATGGCGCGGCCGATGCCGCGGCTGGCGCCGGTGATCAGAATCCACTGACGCGCAGCAGTCATTGCACTGGCCTCGATTCGACCGACAGCGTGTAGCCGGTCTCGAAATTGCTCAGCCACAGCTGGCCCTGCCAGGGGTCCGCGCCCGCGTAGTGGACTTCCGCCACCAGCCGACCGTCACGGCGCAGGCGGCGGGTTGCCGGGGCCGGTTCGCTGACCTGCCAGGCACCGCCCGTCAGCGCCTGCTGCAAGGCGGCCAATGGCCACAGCGCCAGTTGTAGGTCCGCCAGCACGCGAGCGGGGTCCAGTTGCTGCGGCGCCTGTGGGCCGAGCCGAGTGTCCAGCGTCCGGCCGTCATGGTGCAGGCTGAACCAGCGCTGGCCGAGCGCATCCAGGCCGACCACGGTGAAGGCATCCGGGCGGGCGTCAATCACGCACTGAAAGGCCAGGTCATGCTCGCCAAAAGCCGCGTGCAGCAGTTGCCGGGCGCTGTGGGCAGCGCCCAGCGTGGCTGGGGCCAGTACCGGAAATGCCGTCGAGGCCGTGAGCGCCGGCTTCAGGGCGCAGCCGGCCAGGGCCAGCGTCAGGGCCAGTGTCAGGGCCAGTGTCAGGGCCGGGGCGGACAGACGCAGCACCCCCGCCCGGCGTGCAGCAGACCGGCATGCAGCAGACTCGAAGGAATTCACGAAGCATCCATGTGGATCGTCCCGGCCGGCGGGCGCTGCAACAGCAATGCCAGCAAATAGGTGAAACCGACGCCGATCAGCAGCGTCAGGCCAATGGCGCGAATGAACGGCGTGGCGCTGAAGGCCAGCAGGCCGTAGGACAGCGCCGCCCCCACCGTCGACAGCGTAATGGCCAGCACCGTGGTGGCGCGCGAGGCCGCGCCTTCGCGCAGGAACACCGCGTAGTCCACGCCAAGGCCCAGCACCAGGAACAGGCCAAGCACGTGGAACAGGTTGAGTGCGCCGCAGGCGCCCAGCACGCCGGCAGTGAGCAGCGCGGCGCCCATCGGCGCCATCAACAAGCGGGCGGCGTCCGTGATGCCGTAGCGCAGTGCCATCGCGCTGCCGATCAGAACATACGCGGCCGCCAGCAGCAGCAGCGCCAGTCGCCGGTAGTGGCCGAGCAGTTCGGACACGGCGGCCACCTGGTCCACGAACTGCACGCCCGGCAGACCGGTCGCCAGTGCCCGCAGGGCGGCGAAGTCGCGGATCCCGCTCAGGCTGACGATCGAGGCATAGCCGTTTGCGTCTGCGCCCAGCCAAAGATCGCGATAGGGCATGGACACGGCATCGGCGAGCCACTGCGCCACACCCAGCGGTGGCGCGGCGGCCTCGAACTCAGCCAGGCGCTGCGCTACCAGCGCCGGCGGAAAGCCGAGCTCGTCCATCAGCCGCGGACCGATGCCGCCGGGGCGGTAGACCTGCGCCGCCAGCAGGGCATGGTTTTCCTGTTGCCGCTGCGCGGAAGGCAGGCCGCGGCTGATCGCCCGGTAGCTGTCGAGCCCACCGTGGGCGACCACCGGATCGAGGCCTTCCCGCAGGCGCTCCTCGGTCTGCAGCACGGCTTCGGGAGACGGCCCCTGGACAAGGAAGAACTGACTGTCGGGAATACTCTGCAGCAGCTCGCGTATGCGGCTGTCGGCTTCGCGCAGCGGCGCCGGCACGGCATACAGCAGCCTTACATCGTCGGCAAATCGGACGCCGGCCATGCCCAGCACGGCCAGCACGGCGAGGACCCAGGTCGCGCTGCGGGTGTGCCGGCCGCCCAAGCGGCCAAGGCTGCGATCGAGCCACACCGCCCAGCGCAGCGGTAGCGGCTTGCCGCGCCGAGCCGGCGGCCCCAGCACGGGGAACCAGCACAGCACGCCGATGCAGGCCACAACCAGGCCGGCGGCCGAAAACACGGCCATTTGCCTCAGCCCCGGCAAGGGCGTCAGGCCCAGGCTGAGGTAACCCAGCACGGCGCAGCCCATGCCCATGACGATGCTGGGGCCGACATGACGCAGGGCCTGGCGCGGCGTCCAGCCGGCCGGGTTGCGGAACTGGTCGGCCAGGAAGTGGGTGGAATAATCCGCCGCCACGCCGATCAGGCCGCTGCCGAATACCAGCGCGATCAGCGTCACGCGGCCGAATACCAGCTGGCACAGGGTCAAGGCGGCCAACGCGCCGCTGCCCAGCACGACGACGTTCAGCAGCAGGGGGCGCAGCGAACGGAAGGTCAGCAGGATCATCAGCGCCACGCCGAGCAGCGACAGCGTGCCGACCAGGTTGATCTCGGCGCGCGCGCGTCGCGCTGCCTGCGCCGCGTGCAGGATGACGCCGGCCGGGATCACCTGCGCGCCCGCGCCGCGCGTCTGCGCCACCGCGGCATCGATCGCCGGCATGATCCGGTCCTGGGTATCGACCGAGAACGGGTCGCCGCCGATTTCGGCCCCGACCAGCACGTAACTGACGCCGGCCTGGGTGAGCATCAGCATGCCGTGGTCCGGGCGCACGGCGCCCAAGGCGGCCAGCTGCTGCGCCAAAAAGTCCCCGAGCAGGTTGAAGGGGTCCTGCGCCACCGGCAACGCCCGCGGCATGACACCGGGTCCATACAGTCCGGCGAGTGTTTGCGCGCGCAGGCGCTCGGTGCCGCCCGGCTGGCTCAGCAGCCGGCGCTGCGCGTCCGACAGCAGGCCGAAGCGATGCTCCCGGTACAGCGTCAGATCCGCCATCCCGGCATCGGCTTCCAGGCTCACGGCCGTGAACACGTGCGCATCGCGCAAGCGATCGGCCAGCAGCCGGGCCGCCTCACGCGCGCGCTGCGGATCGGCGTCGCCCACCAGGAACAGCAATTTTCGGCCGACCGCATCGGAGTGGCGTTGCTGCGCGGCCGCGGTCTGATCGGCGGCGCCCGGCAGCAGGGCCATGATGTCGGTGTCGATGCGCAGCACCGGGGCCACGCGCAGTGCATAGAACAGCACCAGCGCCGCCACGGCCGCGGTCCACAGCCAGAAGCGCAGGTAAATCCCGCCGGGCTCAGGGCTCAAAGCGTTGGCGCTCGGTGGGCGTGAGGCTGGACCGGGGCTGCGCTGTCGCATCCAGGTCGATCTCGGTACGGTCGCCTGCCGCCTCGTACAGGCGCACCTGTTCCACGCGCGCGCCACCGCTGATGATGGCTTGCTGGAACCAGGCGGCGAGGCTCGCATCGCGCGGTCGCAGGCCCAGCTGCCAGCGCCCGCCGGAGTCGGTCATGAACAGGTCGAAGCTGCGCGCCAGGGTGTCGATGTCGAGCGTGAACAGGGCGAAAAAGACGCTGGCGACGAGCTCCGACCCCGGCTGGCGAAGGCTTGTGCGGTCCGGCGCCGATGGGCCGGCGTCCAGCTGCACCAGTCCGCCATGGGTCAACGTCACGGCGGAGTCGATCGGCGTCTGGGCATGCCACCACACGCCCAGATCGCGCACCAGCAGGAACTCGCCACTGGACGTCAGTGGTTGCGGAATCTCGCTCAGATACTTGCGCTGCTCGAAGCGGCCCCGCAGCACCTGAATCTGGCCCAGATCGGGCATGGCCGCTCGCAGGACGGCCTGCGCCCGGGCCGGCGTTTGCGGGTGATCGAACAGGTCGTCGGCCAGCACCGGCAGGGCAAACAGCAGGGCGATCAGCCAGCGCAACGCATGCTTCATGTCGCCAGTCCGAGTTTTTCGAGCAGCACCACGGGCGAGGGCAGGCACATCTGGCGCGTTTCCAGGTCCACCGCAACCTGCACCGTCTCGCCCTGGGTCAGGCGCTTGCCGGTGGCGGCGTCGGTGATCCGGTAGCGGATGCGCAGCCGGAATTGCCATTCCAGCAGGGTGGCACTGACGTTCAGGCATTGCGCAAACACGGCCGGCCGGATGTATCGCACGCGCAGGTCGATGACCGGCCAGCTGTAGCCGGACGCGGCCATTTGCGGGTAGTTGTAATCGAAGCTCTCAAGCAGCGCGCAGCGGGCGAGCTCGAAGTACTTCGCGTAGTGGCCATGCCAGACGATGCCGGCCGGGTCCAGGTCGTGGAACGGCACCTGCACCTGTACCGCCGCGCTTCGTGCCGCTGGCGCGCTCATGCGGTGCGCCGCCACAGCAGCCGCGGCAGGCGCAGGCACATGCCGACCAGCAGCCGCAGGTGCATCCAGGCCAGGCGCAGGTTCTCGCGCACCATGTGGAAGTGCGACACGCCGTCGGCGGGGTAGGTCACGCGCGTGGGCACGCTTTGCACCGGCACGCCGCGCCAGAACATGCGCACCATGATCTCGGTGTCGAACTCCATGCGCCGGCCGACGTGGCCCTGGTCCCACACCGCCAGCGCGGTGTCCACCGGGTAGACCCGAAAGCCGCACATCGAGTCGCGGATCTGCAGCGAAAGAGTCTGCAGCCAGACCAGAACGTGCGTCAGGTAGCGGCCATACAGGCGCGCCTTGGGCACCGACTCGTCATACACCGGGATGCCGGTGACCAGTGCCTGTGGCTGCGCGCGGGACACCGACAGCAGGCGCGGCAGGTCGCTGGCGTCGTGCTGGCCGTCGGCGTCGATCTGCACCGCGTGCGTAAAGCCGGCGGCGTGAGCCTCCCTGAGGCCGGTCATCACCGCCTCGCCCTTGCCGCGGTTTCGCGCATGGCGGCTCAGGCGCACCCACTGCGCCTCGCGGCTGGCGATCTGTTGCAGCACTTCGCGGCTGGGCTCGCCGCTGCCGTCATCGACGATCCAGCAGTTCAGGCCAAAGGGCTTGAGTCGCTCGATGGTGCCGGCAATGGCGCCTTCGTGACGGTAAAAGGGGATGACGATGCAGGGTCGGTAGGGCGCCGTGCCGCCGTACTGCGTGGGGTGCTCGCCCTGGATCACTAGGCTGCCGCCGAATCCACGGGTGCGGATGCCGCGCCGGCCGCCGTGGCGCTCGGCAGCGCCGCCGAACCGACGCGGGCGCTGAAATAGTCCAGCAGGTGGGCCGTCACGCGGCGCGCGGAAACGGACCTTGGCTCACCGGCCACCACCAGGTCGGCCAGGCGGATCGGCTCGCCGACGCTCACGCACCAGTGCGGTCTTTGCGCCGGCACCCGGTACCAGACGTCGGACTTGGTCAGGGCACTGGGATGGCACACGATGGTGACGGGCAGCAGGTCGCAGCCGGCGACGAGCGCGATGTGGGCCGGGCCGCGTTTCATCTTCAGCGGCTGGCCCGGCACGCTGCGCGTTCCTTCCGGAAACACCAGCAGCGAGTCGCCGGCGCGCAGTGTCGCCAGGCAGTCCTCGATCAGGTGTTCGGGGGTGCTGTTGGGGATATAACCGGCCCAGCGCATCGGCGCACCCAGGAATGGATTGCGCTGCAGCGATTCCTTGACGATGCAGCCGACCTGCGGCATCTGGGCACCGATGAACAGCACGTCGATCAGGCTCGGGTGATTGGCCACCACCAGCTGGCCGGGCGCCGCCAGCCGCTCGACGCCGTGCAGCTCGAAGCTGAGCATGCCCAGCCGGCGCGCCATGCCCAGGATGAAGCGGTAAAACACATGCGTGCAATGGCGCACCCGCCGACGCGTGGTGGCCTCGTCGGGCGAACTCAGGCGCAGCAGCGGATACCACACCACGCTGACCACGACGCAGGCCAGGCCGAAGGTGGCGAAACACAGGCCGGTACTGGCGATCCGCGAGGCGTAATCCAGCCTCTGCCGCCAGCCGCTCATGCGGCTGCCTGCGCCGATGCGCTGTGCGCGGTGGCGGTGAACAGCCCCTCGATCTCCAGCAGCAGGTCGCGGCGGCAGATATCACCGACCAGGCACAGCAGCGGTACCTGGTCGCCAAACAGCTGCCGCACGCGCGGCAGCAGCGCGGGGTCTTCGTGGCCGGGACGGATGTAAACCTTGAGCGCAGCCGCGCGAAAAGGCCCGGCCGCCGGCTCGAACGCGCTGGCCTCACCGAGCAGCGCTTCGACGTTGCGATGAGTTTCGTCCAGCTGGGCCAGCAGGTCGCCCGGATGCAGCGTCCGGTGACCCACCACGCTGGCGGTGCCCGAGACGAACAGGTGACTGCAGTCGGCCCAGCGCTTCAGGCAGGCGCGCGAGAAACTCGGGCTCTTGGGGCCGTAGGTCGGCGGGTAGCGAAAGGCGCTGACCTGGCGCGGGTTCTCGATCTGCGCGCCCGGATCGCGCGCGGCCAGGAAGTACACCGTCATGCCGCCCTCCTGGGTGCCGATGGCGGTGGCGGCCGGCAGTCGGCCTTCAAAACCCGGCTGCCGGGCGAGGGCGTCATGCCGTCCCTGGCTGAATTGGCGGTAGCGCTCGGCGTCGCCTTCGCCGTGGTTGATGTGGCCCAGGAAATTCCACATCCGCAGCCAGCACGGGTAACCGAGGCGCCGCAGCAGCAGGTCGATGCGCAGGTACGCATGCGCGGTGGCGCGAACCAGGTCGGTCAGTTCGCCTTCCTCCAGGCGCAGATGCCCGAACAGCACCTCGCCATCGTGGGCGTAACCGAAGCCGTCGGACCAGCCGTGCTCGACCGGCCGGCGACTGCGCCAGACCTCGGCCACCGGCGCGCCACCGGTCTGCGGCAGCGCGATGTTGACCTCGCGGGGGTCCTGCGCTGTGCTCAGGTGGGTGCCGAAGTGAATCCGCGCCAGTACATCGTGATCGAGCGTCTCGTGCGCGTCCGGCTCGTGGGACAGCTGATAGGAACAGCCGTCGCTAGGTAACGTGGGTGCCATGCGTGGACTCGGTGGTCGCCACCGATTCCTGTTGGTATTTACAGTAAATCAGGGGGGGCTTCCCTTGGAGAAGGGTAGGCGTTGCAGGTGGCGAGGTCTGTCCGCTACCACACACAAAACTTGCGATCCTGTCAGCCATGCCGCCGCCGAGCCGCGGGCCGACCGCACCGTCCTGCGCACACGCATTGACGGGCCAGGTTACGCCCGCAACCGGCGGCATATGTGCGATGCGCAACGTACGTGGTGCTGCCGAACCGGATTATAGTTCAACCACTATGTCAGCCATTGAACCAGCCACTGAAGGGGAATCAGGCATGTCCCCACTGTCCGACGCAGAGCGCGAGATGGCGCAATTTCTGGTCACCGTGCTCAACCTGGAAGGCGTGGCGCCGGACGACATTTCGCCCGAGGCGCCGCTATTCAGCCATGAGGCCGCCGGCCTGGGTCTGGATTCGATCGATGCCCTGGAGATCGCACTGGGCGTGCAGCAGAAATACGGCGTCGAGCTGCGGGCCGACGACGAGGACAACAAGCAGATCTTCGGCTCGCTGCGGGCGCTCAGCGCCTACGTGCAAAGCCGCCGCCCTGCCTGATGCCGGTGCTGCTGCTCGCCTATCCGGTGCTGGTGCACCTGGCCGTGTTGTGGGGCGCGCCGCGCCTTGAATGGCTGGCGCTGGTGGTGATGTGCGCAATCCCGCTGTATCAGGGCCTGCGGGCGCTGCGCCCCGGCCACTGGCTGAGCCTGCTGGCCCTGGCCGGTTTGCTGCACGTACTGACGCGCATGGGCGGCGGCATGTACGCCCTGTTCGTGCCGGCGGTGGTCACGCCGGCCGCCGTGCTGGCGGTGTTTGCCGGCTCGCTGCGCGCCGGTCAGGTACCGGTGGCGACGCGTCTGGCGCAGCTGAGCCGCGACGCGCTGGAGCCGGACGTGCTGGTCTACACGCGGCGCGTGACGGCGCTGTGGGTGCTGATCCTGGCGGCCATCGCGGTCGGCAACGCGGCCCTGGCCCTGTTCGCGCCGCTGCCGGTGTGGTCGCTGTTCAGCAACTTCGTGAATTACCTGCTGGTCGGCCTGGTGTTCGTGCTGGAGTACCTGTACCGGCGGCTGCGCTTCCCGGCCCATGTTCACGGCGGATTTCTGGCCCACCTTCGCCTGGTCGCGCGCACCGACTACAAGGCGGTCTGACATGGTCTTGCACCCGTTCAGGCATTACGCCCAGGATCCCGGGGCGCGGCGCGCGCAAGCCCTGCGCGTGCGCGGAGGGGAGCATTAGCGCCATCGCGCGGCTGCCGCTCATCGATCTCAATCACCCGCCAGGTCCGGTGGCGTGGCGCGGTTCGGATGGCGTGAGCCGGCAGCGATTCCTGATCGACGTGCTCGCCCTGGCGAGCCGACTTCCGGAAGCGACTCACGCGCTCAACCTGTGCGAGGACCGCTACCGCTTCATGACCGCCTTCGCCGCAGTGTGCCTGCGCGGCCAGACCAATCTGCTGCCGCCGAGCCAGGCGGCCGGTGTCATGGCGCAAATCGTCGGTGCGTATCCCGGTTGTTACGGGCTGGCCGACACGGTGCCGCCCGACCTGCCGCTGACATGGATCGCGGTGAGCGACGAAGCGGGCGCCGATATCGCGCCGCACGCGGTTCCGACCCTGCTCCACGACCACATCGCCGCAGTGGTTTTCACCTCCGGCAGCACCGGCACGCCGCAGGTGCATGCCAAGACCTGGGGCACGCTGGCGCGCACGGCGCAGCTGATCGCGCAGCGCTTTCTGGGAGACGGGGCTGTCGCAGCCAACATCGTGGCCACTGTGCCACCGCAGCACATGTACGGCCTCGAAACCACGGTGATGATGGCCTTGGCCAGTGGCTGCGCCGTGCACGTCGGCCGCACCTTCTTTCCGGCCGAGTTGCGCGACGCCCTGGCGCAGGTGCCGGCACCGCGGGTGCTGATCACGACGCCCGTTCACCTGCGCGCGTTCATCGCTGCCGGTGGGTCGTTCCCGGCGTTGCAGCTGGTCGTGTCGGCCACCGCGCCCCTTGCAACGGAGCTGGCGGCGGCCGCCGAAGCCGCGCTCGGGGCGCCGGTGCATGAAATCTATGGCTGCACCGAGGCCGGCAGCATGGCCACGCGCCGTACCATCGCCACGCCGGTCTGGCAGTTGTTCCCCGGCATGCACCTGAGCTGGCACAACGGCACGGACCTCGTGCACGGCGAGCATCTGCCGGCGCCGGTAACGCTGCCGGATCTTGTCGACGACCTGGGTGATGGCCGGTTCCACTTGCGCGGACGCAGTACCGACCTGCTCAAGGTGGCCGGCAAGCGCGCGTCCCTGAGCGAGCTGACGGCGCATCTGCTGCGGATTCCGGGCGTCGTCGATGCCGTGGTGTTCGTGCCCGAAGCGGCGCGGGGCGGCGAGGCGCGGCCCGCGGCGCTGGTGGTGGCGCCTGAGCTGAGTGAGGCGCACATCCTGGCGGCGCTTGGCACGATGGTCGATCCGGTGTTCCTGCCCCGGCCGCTGGTCCGCGTGGCGCGCCTGCCGCGCAACACGGTCGGCAAGCTGCCGCAGGCGGCGCTGCTGGCCGAGCTGGAGCGTGGCCGTGCCTGAGCCGGGCGTGCCGGTGAATGCGTCACCGACCCGCGCCCGGCACTGCGCCAGCGCGCAGGTGCCTGGCGGACATCCGTGCCTGGCCGGTCACTTTCCGGGCAACCCGGTGGTGCCGGCCGTGGTGCTGTTGGATCGGGTGCTGGACGCCCTGCACGCCTGGCGCGGGCCGCAGTGGCGGCTGCACCGCATAGTGGCGGCGAAGTTCGTGTCGGCATTGCGGCCGGACGAGCGCTTCCAGATCGAGCTGACCATGGACGGCACGCGCCTTGATTTTCGCTGCCAGTGCGACGACCGCCTGTTGGCCCACGGCAGCTGGGAAGTGGCGCAGTAGGTGCCCAGCATGCCGGCGCACGAGGTCTGGGAGGCACAGCCCGAGCGCAGCAACCCGCGCACGCTGCGGCTGGTGATCTGGCTGGCGCTGCACCTGGGCCGCACGTTCACCCGCCTGCTGCTGTACCCGATCGTGGCCTATTTCCTGCTGACCGGGGGCGAGCCGGCGCGCGCCTCGCGCAGCTTCCTGCGCCAGGCGCTGGGGCGCGAGCCGACCTGGCTCGACCGCGTCCGTCACTGGTATACCTTTGCCGCCGTGGTGCTGGACCGGGTATTCCTGCTCGGTGACCGCACGCACTACTTCGCGGTGCAGGTAGAGCACGAAGACGTGGTCCTGGAAGCCGCGCGGCAGGGGCGCGGCGCCGTGCTGCTGGTGTCGCATTTCGGAAGCTTCGATGTGATTCGGGCGATCAGCCAGCGTGCGCCGGATCTGCGCCTGCGCATCGTCGTGGACCGCCAGCACGGCGCCATGCTCACGCAGCTGCTCGAAGCGCTCAACCCGACCCTGGCCGCTGGCGTGATCGATGCCTCGCAGCGCGGCCCGCAACTGGCGCTGGTGCTCAAGCAGGCGCTCGATCAGGGCCACGTGCTGGGCATGATGGGCGATCGCGCCTACGCCAATGAGCGCACGGTGCCGGTGCGTTTCATGAACCGCACCGCGCACCTGCCGGAAAATCCCTGGATCCTGGCCAGTGTGCTGCAGGTGCCGGTGTTCCTGGCCTTTGGAATCTATGACGGCGGCAACCGCTACCGCATCCGCTTCGAGCGGCTGGCCGAGCGCGTGGTGCTGCCGCGCGCCACGCGTGCCGCGGCCGTGCAGGGCTACGCCCAGGCCTATGCCGAGCGGCTCGAAACCCAGGTGCGGGCGGCGCCCTACAACTGGTTCAACTTCTACGACTTCTGGACCGATGAAACCGCTGCGGATTAGCGACTACACCAACACCTCGGCGCTGGGCGCGGGCAAGGCGGCGCATCTGGCGGCGTTGCGGGCGCAGCGCAGCGGCCTGCGCCAGACGCCGTTTGAAACCTGCGATCTGACAACCTGGACCGGATACGTCGAAGGTCTGGACACGCCGCTGAGCGGCGAACTGGCCGGCTGGGACTGCCGCAACAACCGCCTGGCCGAGCTGGGCCTGCGTCAGGACGGGTTCCTGGAGTCGGTCGAGCGGCTGCGCCAGCGCCACGGCCCGCAGCGCGTGGGGGTGTTCCTGGGCACCAGCACCTCGGGCATCCAGCAGGCCGAGCTTGCCTACCGCGCCCGCGCCGCCGCAGGTGACGGTGCCCTGCCGGACTGGTTCGACGTCGCCAAGACCCAGAACATCTTTTCCTGCGCCGATTACGTGCGCCGCCGGCTGCGTCTGGACGGCGTCGCGCACGTGATCTCGACCGCCTGTTCGTCCAGCGCCAAGGCCTTTGCCTCGGCCTACCGGGCCATGCACAGCGGCCTATGCGATGCGGCCGTGGTCGGCGGCGTCGACAGCCTGTGCCTGACCACGCTGTACGGCTTCAACTCCCTGCAGGTGCTGTCGACCGACATATGCCGGCCGGCGGATGCGCAGCGCAACGGCATCTCGATCGGCGAGGCCGCCGGCTTTGCCATCGTCGAGTTCTCGGACCAGCCCGGCCCGGCGCTGCTCGGCTATGGCGAGAGCAGCGACGCCCACCACATGTCCTCACCGCATCCCGAGGGACACGGCGCGCTGGCGGCGATGACAGCGGCCTTGCAGCGCGCCGGTCTCACTGCCGCTGACGTCGGCTACGTCAACCTGCACGGCACCGGCACGCCGGCCAACGATCTGGCCGAGGACAAGGCGGTCTGCGCCTTGCTGGGCAGCGCAACGCCGTGCAGCTCGACCAAGGGCTGGACCGGCCACACGCTGGGCGCGGCAGGAATCCTCGAAGCGGCGATCAGCCTGCTGGTGCTCGAACACGGCCTGCTGCCGCGCAGCCTGAATACGCGCCAGCGCGACCCGCAACTGGGCGCGGCGATCCTGATGGAAAACCGCGAGCAAACGGTGGCGCACGTCCTGTCCAACTCGTTCGGTTTTGGCGGCAGCAACTGCAGCCTGCTGTTCGGGATGCAGGCGTGAAAGCGCTGTACATCGACGCCGTCGGCTGCTGCGCGCCGGGGCTCGACGGCTGGGAGCAGGCGCAGCCGGTGCTGCGCGGTGAGCGCCCGTACCAGCGCCAGGATCTGCCGCCACATCAATCGCAACTGCTGCCCGCCAACGAGCGCCGCCGCGCGCCGCTGTCCGTGCGCCTCGCCTTTTACGTGGCCGAGGATGCGCTGCGCCTGGACCCACGCCCGCCGCAGCGCCTGGCGTCGGTGTTTGCCTCGTCGGATGGCGACACGCATATCTCGCACCGCATCAGTCAGGCGCTGGCGCAGCCGCAGCGCGTGGTGTCGCCCACCGATTTTCACAACTCGGTGCACAACGCCGCCGCCGGCTACTGGAGCATCGCCACCCAGGCCAGGCTGCCGTCGGTGAGCCTTTCGGCCTGCCACGCGAGTTTTGCCGCCGGCCTGCTGGAAGCCGGCGGCCTGGCCCAGGTCGAGGATCTGGATTGCCTGCTGGTGGCGTTCGACGTGCGGCCGCCGGACCTGTGGCAGCCGCTGTGGCCGGTTACCGAATCGGCCGCGTTCGCGCTGATCCTGTCGCCGCGGCGCAGTGCCGGTTCGCTCGCGGTGATGCACGTCGAGCCGATCCCGCGCGTGGCCGATACCGGCATGCCGCAGGCCGGTTTGGAAACCCTGCGCCTGAGTAATGCTGCCGCCCGCGCGCTGCCCCTGCTGGCACTGCTGGCGCGCGGCGAGCCGGGCACCGTGCTGCTCGATGGCGCCGGCGAACACAGCCTGCGGCTGGACCTGGAACCGTTGTGAGCGACGCCCGTTTCGACCCGGCCCGGATTGGCGATCTGGCCCAGCTGATTCCCCACGCCGGGCGCATGTGCCTGCTGGAGGCAGTGCTGGTCTGGGACGAGCAGATCATCCGCTGCACCACCCACAGCCATCGCGATCCGCATAACCCGCTGCGCAGCGGCGACCGGCTGGCGGCCCTGCACCTGTGCGAATACGGCGCGCAGGCGATGGCCGTGCACGGCGGCCTGCTGGCGCGACTCGAACACGGCGGCAAGGCCGTGCCCGGCGTGCTGGCCGCCCTGCGCGAGGTGGAGTTCGCCGTCGAGCGCATCGACGACATCGAGGGGCCGCTGACAGTGGTCGCGTACAAAAAGATAGCCGGCCCGACCGGCTGGCTTTACGAGTTCGAAGTCGCTGCGGGCGCCCGCTGGCTCGCCCGCGGGCGGGTGTCGGTGATCCGGCCTCAGCGGCTGGAGGCACCCGCAGCTTGAGCTACAGCCAGTAAGCCACTAGCCGGGCCATCTGCTCTTTCAGTCGGTCCAGCAGCGGCCGCTTTTCCCATTCTTCGAGGGTGATGATGTCCGACTCGGCCAGGTCGGCGGCAAACATGGCTTCCATTTCTCGGGCAAAGCCGCGCCCCAGAACGACAGCGTTGATTTCGTCGTTGTGCAGGAAACTGCGCCAGTCCAGATTGGTCGAGCCGATGGTGCTCCAGACGCCGTCGATGCTGGCGGTCTTCGAATGCATCACCGAACCGTGCCGCTCGTAGATGTGCACGCCCGCGCGTAGCAGCTCGGTGTAGTAGGAACGGCCCAGGTAGAAGACTGGGGCCGAATCGGCGTAGCTTGGAAGCACCAGTTTGACGTCGACACCGCGCCGCGCAGCGTCGCGGAGGGCCTTTCGCAATTGCGGGTCGGGTGCGAAATAGGCAATCGTCAGATGCACCTGCAGTTCCGCGTGGGTGATCGCCGACATCAGGGTCAGATAGATCGGGCTGTTGGCATCGTCGGGGGTGCTGCCGATGGCGCGCACGATTTCGTCGCCCTCGGCAGCAAGTTCTGGAAAGTAGTTCCTGGCCGGTAGCGGCTCGCCTTTTTGCCGCGCCCAGGTGTCCATGAACAGCCGCTGGAAATCGGCGACCACCGGCCCTGCGATCTGAATGTGAGTGTCGCGCCAGCCACTGGCGGGGTCCTCGATCGGAGTGTCCCGTTTTCGGTCACGTCGGCTTTTCGGCGCGCTGGTGTAGGTATCGCTGATATTGATCCCGCCGACGAATGCGATACGGCCGTCGATCAACAGCAGCTTGCGATGGTCGCGGTTGTTGAGCTTCCAGGCCTTCGTGTTGCCGGCCAGAGGATTCACGGGATTGAATTCGAGCACCCGGACACCGGCTTGGCGCAGACGGTCGAAAAACGCTTTGGGCGTCGACAGACTGCCGACACTGTCATAGATGACGTTTACCTGGACTCCGGCGGCTTGCCGTTCCAGCAGCAGATCCGAGAACTGCCTGCCGACTTCGTCGTCAGAAAAAATATAGGTCTGGAGGTTGATGTGGTCCCTGGCGGCGCGCATGGCGGTGAACATCGCCTGGTAGGTGGCTGGCCCGTTCTGCAGCAGGCTCAGTTTGTTGCCCAGCACCAGCGGGGTGTCGGAGTTCACCGCCTGTTCGTAGGCCAGGTGTTTTTCCAGCAGGTCGGAATCGGCGCCCTTGCCCTCCAGCCGGGCAACGATCGCGTCGCTGCGTGCGGCGGAAACCGGGCCTCGCGCACCCTCGAACTCGACCTCCTGCGGGTGCGGTGCGGCCATTTCGGTTTTGGCGTTGGGCAGGCTCGCGCAGCCGGCCACCGCGCACAGGCACAGCACGGTGGCCGCGACATGTCCCGGCGCCGCACCCGGATGCAGCCTGGGCCAGGTTTTCACAGCGGCGTCGGGGCGAATGACGACGGCCCACCCGCAGCCACGCTGGACCGGTCGTCACAGCCCAGAACGGCGATCACGAGATACGGTTCATTGGGCGTTTGTGCCGGCATGGTCCTGCGCGCGCTTTCGCGGGTTTCCCGAATCGGAAAGCGAAGGCGGACGCCGACATTGTCACCCCGCGGTAGCGAGATGTTTTGTGAGATGGCGTATGGATTGCCTGAGCGGCAACCGGCGCGGATGTATAACTGAAACAACCTTACCTTGCTGTCGCGGTGGGGCTTGGCGCTTGCTGGCGCGCAATTTCCCTGCGTTTCATGTCGAGGTACTCGCCGCGTTCCATTTCGTGCAACTGAGCCGGATAACGTTCCACGCCGTCGAACCATGCATTCAGGCGCTTTTCGGCTTGCTGCGCGGCCGGTGCCGACAGGGCGCCAAGGTAGGCTTCGATCGCCAGGTAGTAACGCATGGTGTTGCGCTCGATCACGCCGCGCGTGCCGCCGATGTAAACGGGACGGCCGTCGGCAGTGTGCCCGGTGACGCTGAAACCCAGCTTGTTGCGCCCGATGGTGCCCAGGTAGCCCTGCATGGCGAGGCGGGCGGTCATGCCGTAGGCGTATGCATAGGACAGGTGCAGGAAGCTGCGCCGGGCATCGAGCGGCACCACTTCGAGCACGACGTGGTAGGCACTGGTACCCAGCGGGCCTTCGTCGGCACTTAAAACGACCTGCAGATAATCGGCACTTCTCGTCACCACCCGGTACAGAAACTCGAACCCGTAGGCATCGCCCAGCGGTTGATCGAACTTGCGTCCGATGCTCACGCTCAGCGTGCCGCCGGCCTTCGGGGAGGAAGCGCGGCAGCCTTTCACATTCAGGTGCAGGATCAGGATGTCGCACCAGCGATCCATGCCTTGCAGAGCCGGAGCCATCTCGCCGAAAGGCTGTTCGATCTGCGTGTAGATATCGCCCTGCAGCCGACCGGCAGTCTCGAGGGATTCGAGGTACAGGGGGCGCTTGAACTGGTTGCTGGCCAACTGTTCGCGCAAAGCGGCGTGGCGCGCCGTCAGGGACGCCGCGTCGAGCGCGTGGGCAGGCGCCATGCCGGCCAGCGCCCACAGCAGGACCACACGCTGCCATCGGCATCCGCCCGCCATGCGTGCGCCAAATTTCATGCCTCTGTCGCTCCATGGCCGCGCCGGTGAAGGATTGCCATGCGCCCGCAATGTATCCGATGGACAGGCGGCAAGGCGTGCCGGTTGCCCGTCCTTGGGACAGCCGTGCGCCGGAACGCCAAAAAACCGCCGCGCAATCCCATGCATCGGGATGCGCGGCGGTCTTCCGGTTGTTTTGCGCTAGTTCAGGACCGTGAGGCCCTCGGACCGAACGCTTTTGACGCCACGCACGTTGTCGGCCAGTTCGATGGCCAGGGCACGCTCGGCGCCGCTGTCCACCTTGCCCTTCAGCGTGACGACGCCAGCAGTCGTGCTCACATCGATATCCGAACCGTCGACATTGCTCGAATACATCAAGGTGGATTTCACCTTGGTCGTGATCCAGCTGTCGGAGATGTCCTGCTCAGCCTCTTTTGCGGCACTCTTGGCGCTGTCGGCCACGGTGGGCTTCTTCGGGGTCACGACCAGCTGATTGTCGACCGACGCCACGCCACGGCTGTTCAGGGCCAGCCGACCGGCGAGCGCCTTGGCGTCCTTGCTGTCGGCAGTGCCCTTGAGGGTGACACGGCCGCGATTCGTGTCCACGTCGGCGGCCAGACCATCGGTAGATTTGCTCCACAGCAGCTTCGACTTGACGGTCGCGGTGATCGTCGC
Source organism: Immundisolibacter sp. (assembly GCF_014359565.1). Lineage (NCBI taxonomy): Bacteria > Pseudomonadati > Pseudomonadota > Gammaproteobacteria > Immundisolibacterales > Immundisolibacteraceae > Immundisolibacter > Immundisolibacter sp. The sequence goes on from NZ_JACIZD010000003.1 coordinate 299,182, forward strand.
GTCGTCGATTGCCTCGCCATAACTGCGGGTCGAAGAGGCCGCCGGGGCGACATAGTCGGGTTGCACCACGATCTGGTTGTCCACTTCCTTGATGCCGTTGACACCCAGCGCGATCTGCTCGGCCAGATCCTTGTTGACGCTCTCGTCGACCTTGCCGGTCAGCGTGGCCTTGCCGTTGTCCACCGACACCTTGAGGTCGTTGGCACGCAGATAGGGACTCAGGGCGTATGTCGTCCAGATCTGGGTTTCCTGCCGCGCTTCGGTGACATCCTGCGACACCGTGTCGGCACTGGCCGCGCCGCTGATTCCGCCAATCGCCAACGCGACCGCTGAGGCGAGTACTGACTTGCGAAATGGTATGTACATGGGGGGTTATCCTTATCAATTAAAAACTAAACTTTCGTGGCGCCGTCGATTTATTTCGATGGCTTGAAATGCGGCGGTTGCTTATCGCTTGATGCGCGTGACTTTGGTGCCTTCGATGCTCAGGCTCGCCATCAGGCCCTGCTGATCGAAAATGAAGGCATAGGCGTCGTCTTTCAGCGTCGAGGTCGAAAGATTCTTCGCTACGCCCTCGTTGACCGCCACCACTGTGGGGCCGACGCCAAGCTCCCAGCCTTCCGACTTGTCCAGATATTCCAGGGCCTTGTCATTCATCAGGAAAACCGCATAGCCAAAGGACTGGGCGCCGATCTGCAGACCCCAGGATGCCGATACGGAGTTGTAGTAGCCGGCGACGGTGTTGCCCTTGATCAGGGCGCCTTCGCCATACGCGCCGCCGAATACGAATCCGGCCTTGACGATGTTCGGGAACACCAGGACTGCCTTGGCTTTCTTCGAAATATCCAGCGCGAGCGGATTGTTCTTGTACAGGGTTTGCAGCGCCTGCTTGGCATCCCGGTCAAGCTCGGCTGCGGTAGATGCCGCCGCCGCCGACCCGCTGAACAGGCCTGCGCACAGGGCGGTGGCGGTTGCAAGGAACAGCGCCAGGGCGCCATGTCGTAGTGTGTTCATGAAATTCTCCAGTTGGATAAAGAGTTGCGGATCGTCCGGCCATCATTGGGTGGGCGCGAATGATCCTGTGCGGATCAAGTGGGCTTGGTTCACATCACAGCGCGTCAATCGCACGGTGGTTTTGGCCTGTTTCAGGGTTTGTTTTTCTCGAAGAATGCCTTGACCTGCGCCATTGCTTCTTCGCGCGTTATGGCATAACGCTCCTGAATCAGACCGGCCAGTTTCTGCTCATGGCCTTCGACTTTCAGCAGTTCGTCCTCGGTCAGATTGCCCCAGGCAATCTTGGCGGCACCGATCTGCTGTTTCCATCGGCCCTTGATTTCGTCGCTGCTAGGTAGGTTCATGATGTATCTCCTGTGTTGTTGGCTTGCCAGGTCGTCAGCGCTCCAGCTGCGTGCAGTCGGATCCGGATTGGGGCTACTTCGAGAACCGGATCAGCGCTGCAATTTCGCCTTGCGTCAGGTTCGACTTGAGAACCTCTGCAAAGTTCACGTCGGGTCGACGCGTTCGAAGTTTCCGCGATGCCGGATAGCGGGCCGGCAATGCCCGCGGCGAGGCGTCTGTTGGTGGTGATTGATTAAGGAATTTCTGAACTCCGCGTAATCAGCAGGCCGGTCAAGGTGCCGTGCACGGTAGCCCCGCGCGTCGCCGGCGTCGGTACGCTGCCGCGCTTATGGCGCTACCGGCGCTTGTCCCGGCCGCCGTATCGCGCCGGGTCTGTGGCGGGGCTTGAAGCCCAGTACAGACCCGGTTCGGGGTCCTGGCGGGTCCAGGAAGCCGGCGGAGTGGCGGCTGGCCGTCTCGTGATTGAGCGCCACGCGCTGGGCCATGGCGTGCAGGTCGCGCCCGCGCCGCCGCTGGGCTTTGCCGCCATAGATCGCCGTGGCGCCGCTGTGGATGAACAGCTGCGTGTGGTTGTCGCGCGCCTCGTGCCCAGCCCGGCGCGCCACCGACCTTGGTGGGTGCGAGCGCATCGACAGGCCTGGGACGTCCTTGCTAGGCTGGAGCCCGGTCCAAATCCAGCGGAGCGTGCCATGACCCGCATGCAAGTGAACGGCAAGACCTTCGAGGTCGATGCCGAGCCGGACAAGCCCCTGCTGTGGGTGCTGCGCGAGGATCTGGGGCTCACCGGCGCCAAGTTCGGCTGCGGGGTGGGGCAGTGCCTGGCCTGTGTGGTGCTCTTGGATGGTCAGCCCGCGCCGGCCTGCATGATGCCCCTGGCGGCGGTCGGGGCGCGGCAGGTGACCACCATCGAGGGCTTGTCGGCCGAAGGCAGCCACCCGGTGCAGCGCGCCTGGAGGGAGCTGAACGTGGTGCAGTGCGGCTATTGCCAACCCGGGCAGATCATGGCCGCGACGGCGCTGCTGGCGCGAACGCCGGATCCGGACGACGCCGCCATCGACGCCGCGCTGCGCGGCAACCTGTGCCGCTGCGGCACCTATCAGCGCATCCGCCAGGCCGTGAAACGTGCCGCCGTGTTGAGCAGGGAGCAGGCCTGACATGGTCGCCCTGACACGCCGCGCGTTTCTGGTCAGCGGCACCAGCCTGGCCGGCGGGCTGTGCCTGGCCTTGCGCCTGCCGTTGGCGGGGGCAGCCGGGAAAGCTGCCGAGGCCGGCTTTGCGCCCAACGCTTTCGTGCAGGTCGCCGGCGACGGGGTGGTGACGCTCACGCTGCACAAATCCGAGATGGGGCAGGGCACGCACAGCGGCCTTGCTGCCATCCTGGCCGACGAGCTGGACGTGGATCTGGCCACCGTGCGCCTGACCATGGCCGACGAAGACCCGGCCTATTACCTGTCCGGGGGCATGATGGGCACCGGCGGCAGCACCAGCATCCGCCTGTCCTGGGATGCCCTGGCGGACGCGGCGGCCAGCGCCCGCGCCATGCTGGTGGCCGCCGCGGCGCGTACCTGGCAGGTCGGGCCGGCCGCCTGCCGCACGGCTGTCGGCAAGGTGCTGGGCCCGACCGGGCAGGCGCTCGGATATGGCGAACTGGCGGCCCTGGCCGCCACCTTGCCGGTGCCCGAGAAAGCGCTGCGCAAGCCGCCGGCCGAGTACCGCTACATCGGCAAGCCCACGCCACGCGTGGACAACCTGCAAAAGATCACCGGGCAGGCGCGGTTTGGCATCGACGTGACGCTGCCGGGCCTGCTGACGGCGGTGGTGCTGCGCCCGGCGCAGTTCGGCGGCGCGCTGGAGAGCTTCGATGCCGCGGCCGCGCAGGCGCTGCCGGGCGTGCGCAAGATCGTCGCCATCGATTCGGGTGTCGGCGTGATCGCGGATGGCTACTGGCAGGCGCGGCGGGCGGCGCAGAAAATCATCGTCAAGTGGCGCCCGGCGGCGCAGGCGATGGACAGCATGGACATCGCCAAGGCGCTCGATGCGGCGCTGGAGCAGCCCGGCAGTCCGGCGCGCCGGGACGGCGATGTCGAGGCCGCGCTCAAGGCCGGTGGCCAGACGCTGGAGGCGACTTATCGCCTGCCGTTTCTGGCCCACGCCTGTCTGGAGCCGATGAACGCCACCGCCCATGTGCGGGACGGACACTGCGAAATCTGGGCGCCGACGCAGGGCCAGACGCGCGCCCGCGACGCCGCCGCCAAGCTGCTGGGCATCCCGCGCGAGCGCGTGACGGTGCACACCACGTACCTGGGTGGCGGCTTCGGGCGGCGTTTCGAGGTCGACTTCGTGCTCGATGCGGTGGCGCTGTCGCGCGCCGCCGCGGCGCCGGTCAAGGTGATCTGGTCGCGCGAGGACGATCTCGCGCACGACTTCTACCGCCCGGCGGCGGTGCACCGGCTGGTGGCGGCGCTGGACCAGCAGACGCCGACGGCCTGGCAGCACCGCATCGCCAGCCCGTCCATCCAGGCCCGTCTGGCGCCGGAGACCCTCAAGGACGGCATCGACCGCTCGGTGGTGGAGGGCGTGCGCGAGCTGCCCTATGCCATTCCCAACGTGGCGGTGGACTGCGCGCTGGTGGAAACCGGCGTGCCGGTCGGCTACTGGCGCTCGGTGGGCAACTCCGGCAATGCCTTCGTGGTCGAGTCCTTCATCGACGAGCTGGCCCATGCTGCCGGGGAAGACCCGCTGGCATTCCGCCGCCGCCTGCTGGCCGAGCAGCCGCGCCACCTGCGGGTGCTGGAGCTGGCCGCCGAGCGTGCCGGCTGGGGCCAGCCGTTGCCCAAGGGTCGGGCCCGCGGCCTTGCCGTGCACAGGAGCTTCGGCAGCTACGTGGCGCAGGTGGCCGAGGTCGAGGTGGTGGACGGCACACCCCAGGTACGGCGGGTGGTGTGCGCCATCGACTGCGGACGCCATGTGAACCCCGACCAGGTGGTGGCGCAGATGGAAGGCGGCATCGTCGACGCCCTGTCGGCGGCCCTGTATGGCGAGGTGCCGATTGCCGGCGGCAGCGCGCGGCTTGGCAATTTCGACACCTATCCTTTGCTGCGGCTGGACCGGATGCCGCGCATCGAGGTGCACATCGTCGGCAGCGAGGAGCCGCCCGGCGGCACTGGCGAACCTGGCGTGCCGCCGCTGGCGCCGGCCGTGGCCAACGCGTTGTTTGCACTGACCGGACAGCGTCTGCGCTCGCTGCCGCTGCGCCTGCCGACCTGATTCCAGCCCGCTTCAGGCGCCCGGCTCCAGCCGCAGCAGCGCGAACAGCAAACCGTGCGGCGTGTGGTCCAGGCGCAGCCGGGCCTGGCCCGCATAGCCCATGCGTACCCGCCAGCTGTGACTCAGCGGCATGCCCAGCACACCGCGTAGCAGCATGGCGATGGTGCCGCCGTGGGCCACCACCAGCACGCGCTGGCCGCGCGAGTCGTCAATCAGGCGCTGCCAGGCGGTCTCGACCCGGGCGCAGAAGTCGGCCAACGGCTCGCCCTGCGGCGGGGGATGGGCCACCGGGTCATTCCAGAAATTTGCCAGCGCAGCGCCGTAGGCGGCCTCCACCTGCGCCGACGTGAGCCCTTCCCACAGACCGAAGCTGATTTCGCGAAAATCGGCCTCGACCCGGCACTCAAGCCCCTGCTGCCGGGCCAGCGCCTCGGCAAACTCCCGGCAGCGGCGCAGCGGCGAGCAGACCACGCGGTCCCAGGCGCCGCCCGCGGTGGCCGATTCCATCTGGGCCCAGCCGGCGGGCGACAGCGGATCGTCCACGGAGCCGCGAAAACGCGGGCCGCCCGCCGGTTCGCCGTGGCGCAGCAGGTCGATGGTGGTGACTGGCGCGTCCATCAGGCCGCCATCAGCGCCGCGCGGTAGACCGCCCAGTCGAAGTGCGGGCCCGGATCGGTCTTGCGGCCGGGCGCGATGTCGCTGTGGCCGACGATGTTCTCGGCCCGAATGGCCGGGCAGGCGGCGCGCACTGCCCGCGTCAGCGCGGTCAGCGCGGCGTACTGGGCGGCCGTGAAGCGGTCGCGGTCACTGCCCTCCAGCTCGATGCCGACCGAAAAATCGTTGCAGCGCTCGCGCCCGGCAAAGCACGACACGCCCGCATGCCAGGCGCGCCGGTGCACGGGCACGAACTGCTGCACCTGTCCCTCGCGGCGGACCAGGAAATGGGCCGATACGCGCAGATTCGCCAGCTCGCCGTAGTCCGGCCGGTGGGTACAGTCGAGCGTGCCCAGGAACAGCGCCGCCACGTCATCGCCGCCGTATTCGCCGGCCGGCAGACTGATGGCGTGGATCACCAGCAGGTCGATCGCAATCCCCGGCGGGCGGGCGTCGCAGTGTGGCGAGGGCAACTGGATCGCGCCCTGCGCCAGGCCGGTTTCGCGGTCGATAGGGAAATCGCAAGCGGCGGGTGGCAGGGGCGCGGTCATGGCGCAAGCTCGGACAAGGGCGATCGTTGCGTGGGGAGCGCATTGTCCCGCCAAAACGGAGCGGCGGCCACGGCCAGGTCCGAGGATTCGCGGCGGGGCGCCGCTCCCACAAGGGCCTCGCACACCCTGTGCCCGGCCAAGCGGATAATTTGCCGCGAATCCCACCCCCGTGACCCCACCTGAAGCCACCGCCATGTCTGCCAATCCCGGTCTCCTGTACGTCGTCTGCGGCCCGTCCGGGGTCGGCAAGACCAGTCTGGTGCACGCCCTGGTGGGGCGTCGGCCGGGGTTGTCGTTGTCGGTGTCCTACACCACCCGCCCGCCGCGGCCAGGTGAGCGGGACGGCGTGGCCTATCACTTCGTGAGCGTGGAGCGCTTCGCGGCCATGCAGGCGGCCGGCGAATTTCTGGAGTGCGCGCAGGTGTTCGACCATCACTATGGCACCTCGGCGGTGGCCGTGGCCCGGTCGCTCAAGGCGGGTGAGTCGGTGGTGCTGGAAATCGACTGGCAGGGCGCGCGTCAGGCGCGGGAAAAGCTGCCCGGCTGCGTCACGGTGATGATCCTGCCGCCGTCGGTGGCGACGCTGCGCGCGCGCCTGGGTGGCCGCGGCGATGATTCGACCGTCATCGACCGGCGCATGCGCGATGCCCTGGCGGAGCTCGGCCACTGGCCGGAGTTCGACTATCTGGTGGTCAACGACGCCTTCGAGCAGGCGCTGGACGACCTGTGCGCCATCACCCGCGCCACGGAACTCGCGCGCGATCGGCAGCGGCCGTGGCTGGCGGCGAACCTGCCGCAGTTGCCGGATCTGTCGGGCTGAGGCCGCGCCGCCGCCGCTCGATCAGCGGCTGGCGGCGACCTGGGTTGTGCGCGCCGAGGCTTCCATCCAGCGGCGCGCCCGGCCGGCATCGCCGACGCGGGTCAGCGTGCCCGACGAGTCCATCAGCACCATCACCACCGGCTTGTTGCCGACGGTGGTGTGCATCACCAGGCAGCGGCCCGCTTCGTTGATGTAACCGGTCTTGGTGACGGCGATGTGCCACTGCGGGTTGCGCACCAGTGGGTTGGTGTTGCGGTACTGGGTCAGGTGCCGCCCGACCTTGACCGTGTACTCGGGCGTGGTGGAGTAGGCGCGGATGGTCGAGTAGCGTGCGGCGGCCTGCACCATGCGCGCCAGATCGCTCGGCGTCGAGCGGTTGTCGCCCGACAAGCCGGTGGCTTCCACGAAGCGCGTGTGGGTCATGCCCAGCGCCCGCGCCTTGCGGTTCATGGCCGCCACGCCGGCCGCCGGGCCGCCCGGGTAATTGCGCAGCAGCGCCGCCGCGGCGCGGTTCTCGGACGACATCAGCGCCAGGCGCAGCAGGTCGCTGCGGGACAGCTTGGTGCCGATGGCCAGACGCGAGGTAGTGCCGCGCAGACGGTCGCGCTCGGCGTCGGTGATGGTCAGTATCTGGTTCATCGGCTGACCGGCATCCAGCACCACCATGGCGGTCATTAGCTTGGTGATGGAGGCGATCGGCAGGGTCTGGTCGGGGTTTTTGGCGTACAGCACCTGGCCGGTGTCGGCGCGCATGATCAGCGCCGCGCGCGAGCGCAGGTCCACGGCGGGTCGGGTCGCCGGCGAGCGGGGTGCTGCCTGGACGGTGCTGAGGCACGCGGCGATCAGCGTGCCGACCATGAGGCGCAATACCGGGGATGGCCGCATCGTTCTCCCTGAAGGTGCTGGTCCGACCGGTCGGGTCGGCGGTTAGGCGCGCCCGGCATCAGGCGCGGCGCGCACAGTATCGCCATTTTTGCGCGTGGCGCCAGTGTCTGCCTTGTTATTCGGGTGATGCCGGGGTGATCGTCGTTGCCTGACGGGCGCCGCCGGTGGCCTGTTGCGGTGCCTCAGACCTCCAGCTCCAGTCCGCGCACCCGGGCGAAGCCGCGCGGCAGCGGCTTGCCGCGCGCGCCGCGCGCGGCGCTGTAGGAGTCCAGATCACTGCCGCGCAGGGTCAGGTGACGACCGCCAGACAGCACCCGAAGCGCCGCACCGTCCGGCAGGGCGAGCACGCACAGCAGCTTCTCTTCGCCGCTGGCGGCCAGCTTGCCGGGGATGCCGAGCAGCTTCACGCCCTTGCCGCGCGCCAGCTCCGGCAGCTCGCGGGCCGGGAACACCAGCAGCCGTCCGGCCGTGCTGACGCAGGCCAGGCGAAGGTCAGCATCGCCGTCGCCATCGACGCGCAGCGGCGCCAGCGGCAATGCGCCCTCGGGCAAGCTCAGTACCGCCTTGCCGGTGCGCTGGCGCGAAATCAGCGACTCCAGCGGTGTGACGAAGCCGTAACCGGCGTCGCTGGCGATCAGGTAGCGCTCGTCCGGCTCGCCGAGCACCACGTGCAGCATGCGCGCGCCGGCTTCCAGCGTCAGGCGCCCGGACAGCGGTTCGCCGTGGCCGCGCGCCGAGGGCAGCGTGTGCGCCGGCAGGGCGTAGGCGCGCCCGGCCGAGTCCAGGAACACCGCCTGCTGGTTGCTGCGTCCGCGCGCGGCGGCCAGGTAGCTGTCGCCGGAGCGATACGTCAGCCCCTGCGGGTCGACATCGTGGCCCTTGGCCAGGCGCACCCAGCCGTGGGCGGACAGCGCCACCGTCACCGGCTCGCTGGGCGTCAGGTCGGCTTCCGCCAGCGCCCGCGAGGCGCCACGCTCGACCAGCAGGCAGCGGCGCGGGTCGCCGTATTTTTCGGCATCGGCCTCGATCTCATCGCGGATCAGGCCGCGCAGCAGGCTGTCCGAGCCCAGCGTCGCCTGCAGCGAATCGCGCTCGGCGGCCAGCTCGTCGCGCTCGCCGGTCAGGCGCGTTTCTTCCAGCCGGGCCAGGTGGCGCAGCTTCAGTTCCAGAATCGCCTCGGCCTGCGCGTCGCTGAGCGCGAAGCGCTCCATCAGCACCGTCTTGGGCCGGTCCTCGTAACGGATGATGGCGATCACCTCGTCGATGTTCAGGAACGCGATCAGCAGGCCTTCCAGGATGTGCAGGCGGTCCTGCACGCGCGTGAGGCGGTGCTGCAGGCGCCGGCGCACGGTGACGGTGCGAAATTGCAGCCATTCCAGCAGCAGCCCGCGCAGGTCGCGCACGCCCGGCCGGCCATCCAGGCCAATGCAGTTCAGGTTCACGCGGTAGCTTTTTTCCAGCTCCGTGGTGGCGAACAGGTGCCCCATCAGGGCCTCGACATCGATGCGCTTGCTGCGCGGCACCAGCACCAGGCGGGTCGGGTTCTCGTGATCGGACTCGTCGCGCAGGTCCTCCAGCCAGGGCAGCTTCTTGGCCTGCATCTGGGCGGCGATCTGCTCCAGCACGCGCGCGCCGGACACCTGGTACGGCAGCGTGGTGATGATGATGTCGCCCTCGTCCAGCTCGTAGCGCGCCCGCGCCCGCACGCTGCCGTTGCCGCTGCGGTACATGTCCACCAGCTCGGCGCGCGGGGTGATGATTTCGCAGCCGGTCGGAAAATCCGGCGCCGGCAGCAGGCGGCATAGGGCCTCCAGGTCGGCATCCGGGTGGTCCAGCAGGTGCAGCACGGCGGCGGCCACTTCGCGCAGGTTGTGCGGCGGGATGTCGGTGGCCATGCCCACGGCAATGCCGTGGCCGCCGTTGAGCAGGATGTTCGGCAGCCGCGCCGGCAGCAGCTGGGGCTCGTCCAGCGTGCCGTCGAAATTGGGCGTGAAATCCACCGTGCCCTGGCCGAGTTCGGCCAGCAGCACGTCCGCGTAGCGCGACAGCCGCGCCTCCGTGTAACGCATGGCAGCAAACGACTTCGGATCGTCCGCGCTGCCCCAGTTGCCCTGGCCCTCGACCAGCGGGTAGCGGTAGGAGAAGTCCTGCGCCATCAGCACCATGGCCTCGTAGCAGGCGCTGTCGCCGTGCGGATGGAACTTGCCGATCACGTCGCCGATGGTGCGGGCCGATTTTTTCGGCTTGTTGCCGGCGGCCAGGCCCAGCTCCGACATGGCATACACGATGCGCCGCTGCACGGGCTTCAGGCCATCGGCCAGGTGCGGCAGGGCGCGGTCCAGGATCACGTACATGGCGTAATCCAGGTACGCCTTCTCGGTGAAGGTCTTCAGCGGCAGGCGTTCGATGGTGTCGTCGAGGCTCATTTACGCGGCGCGGGATCGGCGAAAGGGGCGCGTATGGTGACGCAAGCGGCTCGGCGCTGCCCAGTTTCGGTGAGCTGGTTCATACTTTCCGGGCGAATTCGACGTGCGGGCCTGCGACCCGCGCTCACGCCACGGATGGCGGCCAATCCAGCTTTCCCAATCAAGAGGAACCCGCCATGTCCGCCGTTCTGAAATCCACCCTGCGCTCCAGCGACGTGCCCATCGATTTTCGGGAGCACATACAGAACCTGCGCGCCCGCGACCTGCTGTGGGAAATCGACGCGCCGATCACCATCGAGACCGAAGCCCATCCGCTGGTCAGGCTCCAGTTCCGCGGCCTGAAGGAAGACCAGCGGCGCGGCTTTCTGCTCAAGAACGTGCGCAGCGCCGACGGGCGCAGCTTCGGCGGCGATCTGGCCATCGGCTGCCTGGCGGCGTCGCGGAAAATCTTCGAGACCGGCCTTGGCATGCAGCCGGGCGACAACCTGCTGGAGCTGGTGTCCCACGCGCTGCGCAATCCGCTGCCGCCGGAAGTGGTCACCAACGCGCCGTGCCAGGAAGAAGTCCACATGGGCGCCTCGCTGACCGAGCACGGCGGCCTGGGCGAATTCCCGATTCCGATTTCCACGCCCGGCTACGACAACGGGCCGTACACCACCTTCTCGCACTGGGTCACCAAGGACCCCGAGACCGGCATCTACAACATCGGCAACTACCGCGGCCAGGTGAAAGCCCCGGACCGCATCGGCTGCTTCACCTACCCGCCGCAGCACCTGGGCCTGCACTGGGTCAAGTGCAAGCGCCTGGGCATTCCGCTGGAAGCGGCGCTGGTCATCGGCGTGCCGCCGTACGTGTCCTACGCCGCCAACGCCAAGATTCCCTACGAGGCCGACGAGCTGCACGTGGCCGGCGCCCTGTCCGGTCGGCCGCTGCCGGTGGTGCAGGCCAAGACCGTCGACCTGCTGGTGCCGGCCTACGCCGAGATCGTCATCGAGGGCCGCATCTCCACCATGGAGCTGGAGCCGGAAGCGCCGTTTGGCGAGACCCACGGCTTCATGTCCCAGCCGGTCATGTCCTACTTCATGGAAGTGACGGCCATCACGCACCGCAAGAAGCCGACCTGGTGCTCCATCCTGTCGCAGTTCCCACCGTCGGAGAGCACGCGCCTGCGGTCCATTTCCTTCGAGGCCTCGTTCTTCAAGCACCTGAAGTACGACTGCAACCTGGCCGGCGTGCTCGACGTGCACTTCCCGCAGCAGACCTCGGCCTACTACACCTGCTTCATCAAGATCCGGCGCAACACCAAGGCCGACCCGTGGCAGGCGCTGTACGCCGCCGCGGCCTACGACCCGTTCGTCAAGATGTTCGTCGTCACCGACGAGGACGTGGACATCCACGACCCGGAAATGATGCTGTGGGCCACCGCCACGCGCGCCATGCCGCACCGGGACATGCGCATCATCGACGGACGCATGTCGGCCATGGACTTCTCCGCCATCCGCGCGGAAGAGGCCGAAGGCTTCAAGTACATGGAGCCGAACGGCTCGTCCGCCATCCTCATCAACGCCTGCCGGCCGTGGGCCTACCCGCCGGTGGCCCTGCCGCGCAAGGACTTCATGGAAAACGCCATCCAGCGCTGGCAGGAACTCGGCCTGCCGGCACTGGAACTGAAAAAACCCTGGCACGGCTATGACCTGGGTTTCTGGTCCGAGCAATGCGAACGCGAGGCGCAGATGGCCGTCGAAGGCCGGCACTACGAGATCGGCGAAGCCGCCAAACTGCGGCGCGTGAAGGCGACGGATGAGAATACGGGTGGGGTGACGTGACAGGAGGACGGGCAGGGTCGGCCGGATGGGTTGCGGCCTGATGGCTTCCACCCATCCTATGGCGGGCTTGTCCCACTCCATCGGGTGGCGCTTGCCGTGAAAGTAGATGTATATTTTTCACTCACTGAGCATACGCACGCTCGGTACGCAGGCTGTAGTGCTTCAGCCGGGTAAGATACCAAAGCTGATCGAGCAGCCGGGGCACCGAAGGATCGCCAGGAGCCTGTTCATGTGTAGGCCCAGCTTATCGGACATGGTGAATGTTATGAATCATGAGGTTGGCACACGACGCCCAGGTTACCGGACGTGTCCGATAATTTATTTACCCTGATAAATTCCGGATAACTCATGTTAGCCACAGTGCAGGAGGGCAGATGACGGATCGAAGCGATATCTTGCGGTACTTCATTGACGAGTACTTTGAGGGAGACGCAAAGAAAGCCTCTGAAGCGACAGGCTATTCCGTCGCTCAGTTTAAGGCTTGGATTTCGAGGCAGCGTTTGCCCCGGAAGAGTACCATTGAGTACTTAGTCCACTGCGTCTTTACGCCTGAATTCAGGGTAATTGTCGAGTTTGGTGAGTTCAATCAATCTGAGCCGATCTTAACCCAGCTTCGGAGATTACTGAAAGGTCACGAAGAGCGACCGGGTATTTATGCTTTTTATGACTCCATGGCGAACCTCGTATATATAGGAAAAGCAACCAAACTTCTACGTGAATGTGACAATGCAATTCGGCGCGAGGTGCACGTCCGTTTTCCGAATGACGTAAAAAACAAGCCAGAGAATAGAGCGGAAGTTGTACGTTACATCTCTGCTTACGATGTTGGAAAATCTAATTGGGTAGATTACCCAAAGCATGTTGAATCGCTCATACTTCGAATTTCAAAGCCTGTTTTAAACAAGAATATAGGCCAGTTAGAAAAGGCGTATGTGATTCCAGAGGATGGGTAAGGGTGTTTGCAAATTCAGGCAGTGGCCTAGCTCGGCGAAATATTCGGCACCCCGGAGGCGTAAAAATGACGTCTTTTGGGGTATCTATTTATAGTTAGGTGCTTATGCCTAGTCAGTCTTTTTTCTTGGTTTATGTCGGTTCCGAAATTGAGTCTTCGGAGTTCGCCCACCTTCATCGCTTCCTTCATCCCGGCTCGCAGCATGAGAGTGGGTGGAAAGCCTTTGTTTGTTCCGAGGTGACGCCAAGCAACCACCCGGGATTTGTTCTCCTTCAAGCGAAGGACTTTGCGGGAAAGGGCACAAAAAGCCTCCATCTACGCTATAGCCTTGTTGCGTCAATACTTGAATATCAGTTTCAAAAAAACCCAATTGGGTTTATTGGCCCAGAGAATTTCCTATAACAATCAAAGGTTCGTCGTCCATGTTCATTCGCCACTCACCTAACATGGCGGTCAAGCGGACACCGGAAAGCTGCATTTCCCGGCACCCTCGCTCCGCCCGGTGCCACTTACCTTTATGTTGGCTTTCTTCAGGACATGCTCATGCTCGATGAAATTCTTGTGGATAGTGTTACTACCGTACCAGCGGAGAACCACCCGCCCTTTGCAACGAAAATTGACTATGATGCGGAGAGCAAGAGGCGGGAAGCAGTCATAAAGAAGTGGGCTGCTCTTCCCAAAGATGATCGAGCCAACTTTAACGATAAGCTGGAGCAATATCTCAGCAGTGAAGGAGTTCTCAACCTAAAAGACCCGTCGGTCGTTTCCTCGAAGAACTACTATCTCCTTCAGCGTGAGATCGCCGCCCGCGTCTCCGCTGAAAACCTCTTTGAGCCGCTTCCGATCGACGAACTTCATTTTGAAAACGCCTTGATGGAGTTGATAGAAAACATCGAGAACGTCGCTCACATCAAGGAACTCTATAAATTGCGCAAGCGCACGGTGGGCAGCACGAAGAACGCTGGTATTACCACGGAAGACGCCGGGCGACTCAAGAACTGCATGAGGCAGGGGCGCGAACTCTATTTATCCGGGAGGTTTGGCTCCTTAATGGTCAAACCCTTGAACTTCTTTTACTCGCTGACAGCGTACGCATATGCAGTCGTCATTCTCAATAATCCAATCCGGTACTCGCTGGACGGGCTCCCGGGTTCGCATGGAATTAACTATCTTCCGGATGGAGTGAAGACGCAATTTGGTGGAGATATGCCCCATGGGACATTCAGTGACCTGTTCGCCGCCTTCCCAACAATGTCATTGCGCAACCATCAGTTTGAAATTACGCAGGACTGTAAAGACTCCTTGCTCACTTTCTACAAGGTCAGAACTACAGTAAGTCCCGGTACCTTGCTCAGCATGATTCCTGAGCTTCGCGATTACTACAAGCTAATTACAGGCCGAAACAGTAGAGCGCACCCATTGGAGTTATCCATTACCAACGATACTCGATCCGTTAAGTGGGAGTTTCAAATCGGGGATGGCGAGTTCCGCCCACCGCTGGGCGGCGTTGAAAAAGCATTCGACGGTTTTAATTTTTCCGAGCGGTACGGCAAGATCATCGTAGCGGTCCCCGGGTCGGACGCACATCGTATTAAGGCATGTATCTACTCGGACGCTAGAGGGAGGTTTTGGTATATCGAGAACCCGTTCTTCCCAATCATCTTGCCAGAGGTTTGCGTTCATTTCCTACTGAGCAATTCGTTTAGCAACATCATGCGCTACTCTCCAGACCGATGGGGGAATATCCTCCTCAACGAAGCAGACTCAAACGTTTCGTTGATTACGAGAAAGTATTTGTCTGCCTTTGAAAATAAGTTTCCCTTTCTCGTTCTTCGGTCAATATCGAGATTCCAGCCCTATGTAGCGGCATAAAAAAAGAAATCGTATGAATCGTAGCCTGGATGGAGCGCAGCGGAATCCGGGATGATCGGGCGGCCAGGCCGCGCCAAGCGCCAAAATTGATTGTTTCGTTCGATTCGACCAGACTTCACTCATTCTCCTGCTGACTGCCGGGTGACCCATGCAGACCTTTATCGCCAACGAAGCCAAAACCCGCTTCGGTGAATTGCTGGACCGCGTGCAGCGTGCGCCGGTGCAGGTGACGCGGCACAACCGCGTGGTCGGGGTGATGGTGAACGCCGAGGATTACGAGGCCATGCGCCGGTTTTATGCCGACCGCCTGCGCAAAACGCTGCACGATACGGCCGACGAAGCCGCAGCGGCCGGGTTGACCGAGGAAAAGCTGGCGCAGTTGCTGGCCGACGAAAGCTGATCAGTCATGCTGGTGCAAAAATCGTAGCCTGGATGCAGCGTAGCGGAATCCGGGATTCCCATCACTCCCCGAACTGCCCTTCGTCCACGCCGACGGCACAGTCGGGCGGAACACTGCCCTGCCGGATGTAGCGGTGCAGGGGGACCACCGCCAATCCACGGATCGCTGTGCCAGGCCGTGCTTCACCATGAGCAAGGAAGTCCCGGATTCCGCTGCGCTGCATCCTGGCTACACGCTGGCGTTACCCGAGTCGTCACCGGCGGTTTCAGGGGTGTTTAGGCAGGTGACCGGCCAGGCCCGCCCTTCGCGCACCGATCAATCGTCACGCCGCTTTTTGAGGACGCTGATACTTCCGTCGGCTTCCAGATAGGCCCGATGCATTTCCTCTTGCCGGCAATCGGCCTCGCGCAGCGACTTGTGCATGTCCGCTTCGCTGATGCGATGTCGCCGCAGTACGTCGGTCAGGATGGTGCCATCTTTTCCAATCAGCACGGCTGTGCCTTCGACGAGCTGCTCGAACTTGCGACTACGGGAGGCAACGAATCCCACGACCGCGTTCAGCAGCACAAGTGTTGCGGCGGCAATGAGCCCGCCCGGCACGGAGCTGTCATCCCCGGTAAGTCCGGGGCTCACAGATTCGCTCAGCAGCATGATGACGAGAAGATCGAACGGCGTGAGCTGGCCAAGGGAGCGTTTTCCCGATAGGCGCATCAGCAGCAACAGAATCAAGTAGATCGCCGTGGCCCGTATTGCAGGCTCCCACCAAGGGATGCTGATGTCCAACATTGGACGCCTCAATCAAGCGGCAGGAGCATTATTTTAGCCCGCGAAAGAAATCGTACCCTGGATGCAGCGCAGCGGAATCCGGGATCCCCACCACGCCCCGAACGGCCCGTCGTCCACGCCGACGGCACAGTCGGGCGGAACAATGCCCTGCCGGATGTATCTGTGCAGGGAGGACCACGCCCAATCCACGGGTTGCTGCGCCAGGCCGTGCTTCACTGGGTTGAAGTGCATGTAGTCCGCGTGCTGGGTGAAATCCGTGCCGTCCCGAATCAGGTGCTCCCAGAACCTGCCCGGCACAGCCGCACCTTGCGCGTGTTGCCGGACCGGAAATAGCCAAACAGCTGCATTGTCTGTGCTCCCGCCAATGCGCTGCGGCTGTATGTCGCATTCTCAAATGCCTGCCGCGTGGCCACACTCCCGCCCCGTTTTTTAACAAGGGAGCTTGAGCGCATGCGCAACCACATTCTTGCCACCGTCCTGCTGGCCTGCCCGCTGGCATATGCCGATGCGCCGCAGACCGGCCGCGCCGACGGCCACGCGCCGATCGGCGTGATGGCCGATCACCTGCACCGTGGCGGCGAATGGATGGTCGGCTACCGCTTCATGCGCGCCTGGCAGGACCAACTACGCGATGGCACCGACCGCGTGAGCAAACAGCGTGCGTATTCCAGCACGGCGGCGGGCGGCTATGGCTACCACGACGCCCCGACGCGCATGGAAATGAACATGCACATGTTCGAGGCCATGTACGGCTGGTCGGACCGCATCACGCTGATGCTGATGGCCAATTACATGGACATGAGCATGGATGCCGAGCTGCATGCGCATGGTCACGCAGCGCCAGTCCAGTACCGCATGGACTCCAGTGGCTGGGGCGATATGGAAGTCGCGGCGCTGTTTGATGCGGGCCACACGACACGGGCGCTGGGTCGGCAAGCTCGGCCTGAGCCTGCCTCTCGGCAGCATCACCGAGCGCGACGGCATGCCGCACGGCGCGCTTGGCGCGATGATTCCCGTGCGCATGGAATACAGCATGCAGTTGGGTTCCGGCACTTACGACCTGCGTCCGGCCATGACCTATTCCGAGCAGCGCGACGGCTGGTCGTGGGGCGCGCAGGCCAGCGCCGTGCTGCGCCTGGGCGAGAACGACCAGGATTACCGCCTCGGCCACCGGGGCGAGCTGACCGCCTGGGCCGCGCGGCTGTGGACGCCGGCGGTCAGCACATCGCTGTGCCTGCTCGGCTCGCGCTGGGGCAACATCCAAGGCCGCGACGATGCCATCGACGCGGGCATGTCGCCCGCCGCCGATCCGGATGCCCAGGGCGGACAGCGTGTCGATGTCGGGCTGGGCATGAACCTGTACGCGCCAACGGGCGCACTGAAGGGCCAGCGTCTGGCGCTCGAAATGCTGCGCCCGGTGTATCAGGATCTCGACGGACCACAGCTGGCCAATGACTGGACCCTGAACGCCGGCTGGCAATTCGCGTTCTGAGGTCGGCGCGCGGCGCAGGGACGCGCCGGCGCGATCGGCAGCGGCTGCTGATCGTGGCGCCGATCGACAACCGGTGGCGCTCGGCTGAGCCGGGGGCTCATTGCCCGCGCGTGGCGCACCGCCAGTAGGCTTTCAGGCGGCGTTTGTAGCTGGCGCTGCGTTCGGCATACAGCCGCCGGCAGATATCGAGCGCCTCGGGCGCCAGGCTGTCCTGGCGCTTTGCCGCGAGTGTGTCCACGCGCATCCGGTCGGTTGGCGGCAGGGTGCTGCTGGCAAGCCGCTCGCGCAGCACGGCGCAGTCGTGGTGCAGGCCAAGCAGGTCCGCGGCCCGGTCGGCCTGCGCGTGCAGGGCGCCCAGCGGCCCGGGCCATAGCGGTTGCAGCAGGCGCAGCTGGTAGATGTGGTGTTTCAGCTGCCGGCGCAGGGCGTGCAGGCGCTCGGCGTCGGGATTGCGCAGCGCCCGCTTCAGGGCACGGCGGCCGGCCCGGTAGGTGGTGGCGAATCCCCGGGCCAGCGTGTCGAAGTCACAGGCGCCTGCCGCAGGCCCGGTCAGCGTGGCGGCGGATTCCTGCAACGCGAGGCGCGCGGTCATCAGGTCCCCGGCGTCCAGCTGGGGGGTGCCGGGGGTCTGCCAGGCCTGACGCATGGCCTGCAGGGCACTGGCAGTCGCCTTCGGCGGGCGCGCCCTGCTCAGCGTGTCGATCGTGCGCAGCAGCACGGCGGCGTCGCGGCTGGGTGCCAGGGCACGACCGGCCGCGCGCAGTTCGTTTTCGCAGCGGGCCAGCGCGCGCGCGTGCACATCGCCGTCCAGCAGGCGCAGTGTCGCGCGGGCTTTCTTTATGTGCCGACGGGCGGCGTGGATGGCCGCCTCGTCGGGCGTACCGGCCAGCTCGCCCAGCGCGCCGCCGATTTCGTCCTGCAGCAGGCGCAGCAGCTCCGCCGCCAGGGGCCGTCCGATGTGCAGTTCGAACGCCACGTGCCGGCCCCTACAACACCCGGCAGAAGGCCACTTTCAGGTAATCCGCCTCCGGCATGCCCGGCATCTGCGGGTGGTCGGCGCCCTGGTGGCCGCGTTCCAGCATCTGCAGACGGCGGTTCAGGGGCAGCGCCGCGCGGCGCAGCAGATCCCGGAAATCGGCCTCCGGCAGGTGATGTGAGCAGGAGGCACTGACCAGAAAGCCACCCGGCACGACCAGCTGCATGGCCAAGCGATTCAGGCGCTGGTAGGCCTCCATGCCGGCCTCGGCATCGCGCTTGCGCTTGATGAAGGCCGGCGGGTCGACGGCGACCAGATCAAAACGCTCGCCCGCGTCCAGCAGGGAGGCCAGCACGTCGAAGGCATCGCCCTGGCGGCTTTCGACGGTCTCGCCGAGCCCGTTGTGCTGCGCATTGCTGTCGAGCAATGCCAGCGCCGGCGCGGACGCATCGACGCAGATCACTTGCCTGGCGCCTGCCGCCGCGGCTTGCAGTCCCCAGGCGCCGACGTAGGAGAACGCGTCCAGCACCCGTCCGTCGCCGACGTAGGCGCGCAGGCGCTCGCGATTGGGACGCTGGTCGAAGTACCAGCCGGACTTCTGGCCGCCGTGCAGCGGTACCGTGAAGTCGAGCCCGCCTTCCAGCACCTGGCCGAACTCGGGCACGCTGCCGTACAGCACCTGCGGTTCGCCGGTCTCGAGGCCTTCCAGCTCGCGTCCGAAGCCATCGTTGCGGGCCAGGATGCCGGCCGGCCTGAGCAGCTCGACCAGGGCGCCGACGATAGCGTCGCGCAGGGCTTCCATGCCGGCGGTGCTGACCTGCATCACCAGGTGGTCGCCGTAGCGGTCCACGACCAAGCCCGGCAGGCCATCGCCCTCGGCGTGGACCAGACGGTAATGCGGCGTGCGGTACAGGCGCTGGCGCAGCGTCAGCGCGTCGGCCAGGCGCCGTTGCAGCAGTGCCGTCACCGCATCGGCGTTGCCCAGCACCCGGCGCGACAACAGACGCGCGCAGATCAGCGAACGCGGGTTGACGTAAGCCGTGCCCAGTGGCCCGCCGCGGGAACTCTCGACGGTGACCAGTTGCCCCGGTGAAAAGGCCGTCAGCGGCGTGGCGGCGATGTCCACCTCGTTGCTGAACACCCACAGGTGCCCGGCACGCAGGCGCCGCTCTTCGTTACGTTTCAGGCGCAGCGGTGCAAAGCTCACGGTGGGCGGTCCGACTGATGGGTGGAACGGAATTATGAACGGTTCGTTACGAGACGGCTGGCGGCGGCGCAAGGGCGCCTCGCGATCTGGCGACGGCGGGCCTGCAAGAGACTTCCCAGACCGTGCTGGCGCGGGCCGCTGGCCATGCGGAAAGTCGGCAGCGCGGTGTGCCGTCAGCCTGTCGCGGGGCGTCTTCGGGCGCCGGCCGTGAGCCTGCATCCGGCCCTTCTGAACTTGGCCTACCGCCGCATCCAGGCCAGCAGCGCGATGTCGTCCGATTGTTCCGCCCCGGCCGCAAAGGCGTGTATGCCATCTGCAACTGATGCCACCAGGTGATGCGGCAATTGGCTGGTAGAGCCGGTCAGCAACTGTGCCAGCCGGGCGTCTCCAAAGGCCGTTCCGCCGCTGTCGAATGCCTCGGTGACGCCGTCCGAGTACGCCAGCAGGCGGGCGTGCGGCGGCACGTCGACAGTTTCCACGCGGATTCGGTAGCCCGGCATCACGCCCAGCGGCAGGCTGGGCGAGACGCCAAGCGTCTGGACCGAACCGGGCGTGCACAGGTACGGGGCCGGATGCCCGGCGCAGGCGTAGCTCAGGCGGTCGGCGTGCAGGTCCGCAATGCCCAGGAACAGGGTGACGAACTGCGCGCTGTCGTTGGCCTCGGCCAATGCCTCGTTGGTTTCGGCCAGGATCGCGGCCACGGCCTGGGCCGGATCCTGGCCGGCGCGCCAGTGTTGGCGGGCGGTTGCACGCAATAGGCTGACGGTGCGGGCCATGTACAGGGCCGCTTCCGCGCCCTTGCCGGACACGTCGCCAAGCGCCAGCAGGTAATAACCGTCGCTCAGCGGGAAGTGGTCGATCAGGTCGCCGCCGATTTCCCGCGCCGGCTTGAGCCGGGCCGCCACGCACAGCGGTCCATGCGGGCCCGGTTCCAGCTGGTCAGGCGGCACCATCGAAAGCTGCAGACGGCGGGCGGCCAGCAGGTCGCGACGCGTGCGCTCCAGTTGCGCCGCCATCAAGTCAC
Organism: Immundisolibacter sp.; assembly: GCF_014359565.1. NCBI lineage: Bacteria > Pseudomonadati > Pseudomonadota > Gammaproteobacteria > Immundisolibacterales > Immundisolibacteraceae > Immundisolibacter > Immundisolibacter sp. The sequence continues at coordinate 319,679 of NZ_JACIZD010000003.1, forward strand.
GCAGCTGCTTGCGCTCCAGGGTCGCGCGCACGCGCGCTTCCAGCAGCGGGGCATTGATGGGTTTGGTCAGGTAGTCCTGCGCCCCCAGTTCGATGCAGCGAATCACGCCGGCCATTTCGTCTGCCGCCGAGACCATGAGCACCGGCAGTTCGGGCAGCTGACCTTCGGCACGCAGGGTAGTGAGCACGCCGTAGCCGTCGAGCACCGGCATCATCAGATCCAGCAGCACCAGGTCGTAGGCGTGCGCGCGCAGGCACTCGAGCGCTGCCTCGCCGTTGTCGACGCAGTCCACCCGCTCCAGGCCCATGCGTCGCAGGCGGCGCGCAAGCAGATCGCAATTGAGTGGGTTGTCATCCACCACCAGCACGCGCTGCGTACGCGGTTGCGGCGTCGGCAGCGTCTCGCCGCTGGCAGGGGTCATGTCGCGCCTAGCCAGCCGGACTGAAGCGCAGTCGGTTCCAGGCGCCGACGCGTGCGTAACTGAGCTGGCGCGTGAACTTGCGTACCAGGTCGATGCCCAGGCCGCCGATGTGCACATCGGAAAGCTCGGTGACGGCCGGCGGCGCGGCCTGTTCCAGGGGATTGAAAGCTGGCCCTGCGTCCCAGAGGGTGACCTCGACCGTGTCGGTAGCGGGCGTGGCATCCACCACGATCGATGCCGGTCCGGCCGCCGGGTAGGCGTATTCGATGATGTTGGTCACCAGCTCGCACAGGCACAGATCCAGTGCGTGGGCGCCGCGCGGGCTCAGTTGATGGGTGTCCGCCACGCGCGCGCACCAGCTGGCCAGATTCGCCAGCGCCGAGTAATCGCCGTTCAACACACAGCGCTCGGCGCCGGGCGGTTGCGGCGGCAGCGCGGGCGACTGTGACACGCGGCCCGTCCCGGGGCGGGTCAGCTGTCGTTCAGCAAGGCCGCACAGGCCTCGTCGAGGGTGGCAAAGACGTTGATGATCTGCTCCACGCCGGTCGCATCCAGTACCGCCCGCACATCCTCCTGGGGGGCTGCCAGTACCATTCTGCCGCCCCGCCGCTGCAGGGTGCGCGCGTTGGCGAAAAACAGCCGCAGACCGACCGACGCCAGAAAATCGACCTGTGACAAGTCGATTACAACCGGGGCTTTGCGCGTGGCAGTCGCGGCCGTGAAGGGCATGGCAATGTCCTCGACCCCAAGGGCATCCATGCGCCCAACCAGGCTTATCTGGACAAGGTCATCGCTTCGATCGGCGACAGCCATTTTCATGAGTGATCCTCTGCTGCTGCAGCGATTTGGTGAGCCCGACCCAGTCCGGCAGTGTACGTATTCATTTATGACAGTCTGATGACAAGGCCCAGCGTGGGTTGGCGCTTGCTCATGCCGGCCTGAACGGCGGCCTTGCCGAACGCGCTAGCAGCCTGTCGGACTTGAAAACGCGGGCTACCTGCTGCGTGCTGGTGCGGTCATTTTTTGACCGCCATGATCTGGGCCGGATTCGCGCAGCGGGACGAAAAGCCGCGTGCAGGGCATGAAACCGGACCTTTCCTTGGCTTTTCTCATCCGTTCAAGAGCGCCATCCGCTTCAGGTTGAACGCCAGGCACACCAATCCCCATTCAGCCTGGACGTTTTTGAGGCCCCGCACCAGGAATTGTCGGAAGCGCATCACCTGTTTGATGATGCCGAAGGTGGGCTCGACCGTGCACTTGCGCAAGCCATAGGCGGCCTTGCCTTCAGGCGTGGCAAGGCGATGGCGCCTCTTCTCCAGAGCGGTGGGGGTGTCCGGCATCGCGGGCGTCGGCGCCAGACGCCGATCCAGCCAGCCCGAATGCGATTCACGCTTCTGGGCGATCAACGGCGTGATCTTCGCGGCCTCGCAGGCTTCGACATTGGCCTCACTGAAGTAGCCGGTGTCGGCCGCCAGCGCGATGGGCGTGTCTTTGTCCTCGCCGATCTGCTGCGGCAGCGCCCTGAGCGGTTCGAGCATCGGTGTGATCTGCTGCTTGTCGTTGGCAGCTTGCACGCAGTCGTAGGCCAGAATCAGCATCGAGGCGGCATCCACCGCGGCCTGGGCGTTGTAGCCCTGCACGAAGTCCGAACCCGCCGGCAGAATCCGGGATTCGGGGTCGGTGAGATTGATCTGGTCGCTGTCCCTGGGGCCGCCCTGCGGCGGCTGGGGTTGTTTACCACGGGGCTTCTGGCCCTGCTGGCGCTGTGCCTCGCGCGCCTGGACCTTGGCCTCGTATTCCGCCTGGGCTGGCGCATCGCGCTCGGCGGCACGGGCTTCGATATCGGCCTTGGCCTTTCGGATCGCAGCCAGCCGATCCTCCCGGCGCTGCAGTTCTTCTGGCAACGACAGATCGTCGGGCAGGCCTTCCGCCGCTGCAGCCCGGCGCTTCAGTTCCGCGATCTCGGCCTGGATCTGCGCCTCCAGCTTCTGCGCGTGGCCATACGACAGCGCCGAGTGCTTCGAGGCATTGGCCTTGATCCTGGTGCCGTCCAGGCTGACGACGCCGAACTTCACCAGCTTCATCCCGGCCGCGATTCGCAGCACCTGCCGGAACGCCGATTCGATCTCGCCACAGAACAGCTTGCGGAAGGTATTGATCGTGTCGTGATCCGGATGGGTGTTGGCGGCCACATAGCGAAACGCCACCGAGTCGTACGTGGCCCGCTCGATCGCCCGGCTCGAATACACGCCGGTGGCATAGCCGTAGATCAACAGGCCCAGCAGCATCGACGGGTGATACGGCATCGAACCGCGTCCGGCGTACGCCGATTCCAGCCGCGACAGGTCCAGCTGATTGACCACGTCCACGACAAACCGCGCCAGATGGCCGTCAGGCAGCCACTCCTGCACCGAGGGCGGGAACAGATACTCCGTATCGCGATCCACCGGGACGAATCGGGCTGCCATATAAACCCCTAAATCGTTATCGTATCAATGCCTTATGATACAACACCCACACCGGATTCAAGGCCCGGGACCACGGCGAAAGTCCGACAGGCTGCTAGACCTCGCAAAGCCGAAGTCGGCTTGCGGCAGGTGTCTGGCGCCCGGAAATCCAGAATGGATTGCTTCAGATACTGTCTTCCTCCGATCATGGCAAGCCGATGGCTGGGTCGAAGGGACGCCCGGATTTGAGAACGCCCCAAATCAGGTGTACGAGCTTGCGCATGGCGGCGACCACGACTTGCTTGGGACGTTTGCCCCTGGCCGCAAGACGCTCACAAAAGGCGCGTAGCACCGGGTTGTGCCGCTTGGCCACCAGGGCCGGCATGTACAGGGCCTTGCGGATGGCGCTCGAGCCTTGTTTGCTGATCGGGCTTGCCCCGGTCCATTGCCCGGACTGGCGTACCCGCGGGTTGAGACCGGCATAGGCCACCACCTGGCGGACGCACTCGAACCGCTCCAGCGGCCCAAGATAGGCCAGCACACGGCCGATGGTTTCCTGGCCGATGCCCGGAATACTTTCCAGCAGTGCGGCCTTGTGGCGTTGGTCCGGGTCGTGGTCGATATGATCCCGGATCGCATCACGCAGGCGCGCGATCTCATCCTCCAGGGCCTTGAGGACGTTGGCCACCGAGCGCAAGGCCTCGCCTTGCACCTGCTGCGCGCGCGCCTGCTCCATCGTGCGCATCACCAGCAGGTCGTCCAGACGGCTGACGAGCGCGTGCAGGCGCTCCTCCTGCGCGCTGGGCGGTATCCAGCGGCGGGGCGGGTGCTGCCTTGCATAGCGGGCAATCAGCCGCGCATCGGCCCGGTCGGTTTTCACCCGTGCCCCGAGCAGGCGGGCGAAGGCCTGAATGCGGGCCGGGTTCTCGATGGCCACCACCACCCCGGCCTCGTGCAGTGCGCACGCCAGGGGCTTGCCGTAGGGGCCGGTGGCCTCCAGACACACCCCGGTCTGCATCCAATCCACCCCCTGCGCCCGACCCCAGGCAAGCAGCGCCGCGAAGCCTTCGGCATCGTTCGGGAACACCTTGCTCTTGCCCCGCCCGTCGGG